>DASVCY010000001.1:0-6401 GCA_036381375.1 Nitrososphaera sp.
GGGGCTTTGCAGGTGTGGGCAAGGCAACGGCATACGAGATAGAGTATGGGGGCGAACGAGTGGTACTAGTCGCAATTGCATCAGCATCCGGCGACACGGTTGCAAACACTGACGCGCTGTACGTAAAGCTGAAAGAGGCTATTGAATCGTACAACGATCCAACCGCCCGGTTCTTGCTCAGGTCTTTCAACAAGATGCTCTTTGACGTGGTGGCCAAGATTTTGGTTTCAGACGACAGGGAATTTGACAAAGTCAGGGAGAAAGTTGAAGACGCCCTGAAAGAAGAATTCTCGTTTGAGAATCGCGACTTTGGTCAAGCTGTCGCGCTCTCTGAAGTCTACTCAGTCATCCAAGCTGTCGAGGGAGTTGAGGCAGTCGACATCGAAAAGTTGCATAAACATGGACTGGGCTCTGCCCCAAGTCCGGTACCTGAAAGCGTCATACGCGCAGAAGGTGTTGAAGAGGAAGGAGTAGTCATACCATCGCTTTTGCTGGTAAATGAAGAAGGAATAACAGTGGAGAAGATGGCAGGATGAGCGAGGATACAAAGATCCGTGATTATACCAAGGACAAGCTGTACGAGCTAGTTCCGGCGATTTACAGGCAACTTGAAGCCAAATCAGACAACAAACCACTCGAAGCTCTCTTGAAGATAATTTCAAGGCAGGTCGATGTCTTGGAGGAGGATGTCGCTGGCCTCTATGACAACTGGTTTGTCGAAACTTGCGACGAATGGGTGACTGCCTACATAGCAGATCTGGTGGGGGCAAGGTCGCTTGGGACAAGCAGAGTTGCATCGGTCTCGACGGGAGCAGAGGTGTCCCAGCGCGCCTATGTAGCGAACACCATAGCATATCGCCGCCGCAAAGGAACACTCGCAGTTTTGGAGCAGTTGTCAAAAGACATCACCAGCTGGGATTCACATGCAGTCGAATTCTTCCAGCTGCTCGAGACAACACAGCATTTTAACCATATCCGGCTTTCAAACCACCGAACTCCGGACATTCGAGATACCAACGCACTTGAGCTGCTAGATACCCCATTTGACAAGATTGTGCACACCGTTGAAGTTCGGCGCATTTCGTCAGGAAGGGGCTTTTACAACATACCAAATGTCGGGATATTCTTGTGGAGGTTGCAGCCTATTCTATCAGATGATACGCCCGCTTTTCGTATCGAGCCAAAATATCCAAAGTTAAGGGACAAGTGTTTTACTTTCCATCCACTTGGCTACGACGAGCCAATGTTCAACATACCTGAAACAGAAGCCGGAATAGCAAGCATCTCTAAAGAAACCAATGTGTCGGCACCAATCCGTATGAGAGCACTCTATGAAAATATAGAGGACTATTATGGAAGGAGTCTTTCCGTAAAGGTCAGATATGCCGATGATCTCGAGGAAAGATTGATTCCTGCGCGTGAAATCAAAGTCTGCAACTTAAAAGACTGGCTAGAGCCCAAAAAACAACCAGTCTACATAGAGTTCGATCAACCACATTATGGCACTTCTGATGAGATGATAATAACTGTGGCAGATTCTGCAGCCAACAGCGACCCCAATACTAAAGAAAAAGTGCCAATACGCGTATGGTCGGATTCTGATGCCGCAGGGTTAACAATTGAAGCGCACGAATCCGATACGGATAGCGGCATATTTTCAATAAATGTCAGTACGTCTACGTCTACCGACGCATCGTCAAATACAATTGGTGTTAAGGATGGTGATACTGTATACGCAGCCTACGACTATGGGACAGGCACCCCTGCCGAAGGCACTGCTCTGATAAAGTCCGACAGGGGAACAGTGGCAATCGATCCGGTGCTTGGCAGGATACGCTTATCGAAAAAAGCGACAGAAGTGCATGTAGTATACTATCATGGTTTTTCGAGCCGAATAGGTGGCGGCTGTTATGCTAGGCAAGGAAGCGAGGTTGAATTGGCCGTCAAACACTATGTGGTCTCTGCCAGAAAGGCATTTGTTTGGAGCGGCATTCCTGCAGATGCTGCAGAAACCGATCATCTCAGGGCGATGCTAAGAAATGACTATGGCATAGAATGGCTGAAGCCTGACACGCCATTTGTATTAGCCGAGAGAAAGATAACCGCCACAGAAGATGGACACAACCTCTCTATTACACTTGGGACCGGCAACGAAACTGCAAACCTGAATTCCGATGGGATAAATTTGGCGACGCTGTTTCCACGGGAGATTGGCGGTAAAATCTATGTTTCTGAAAAACAGAATATCTACCGGAGTGTCAATGAGGCCCTACTCTGGTGGAAGAGCAATGGGGACGACAAGGCTGTAATAGAGATTGCAGACAGCGAAGTCTATCCACAAGATGTGATATTGACCCTGGCTGAGGGCTCTGTGCTAGAGATCAGGGCGGCCCAAGAGGAACGCCCGATACTTGGCGGCATCAAAGTCCAAGGAGCCAAAAGCAGCAGGCTTGTGCTGGACGGTCTATGGATCGACAAACAAGAAGATCACTCAGCCCTCACGGTGGAACCCGGAGAAATGGAGTCGATCACTATCAAGCACTGCACGATCGTTCCCAACCTTGAGCATGGAAACCAGAACTTTGCCATCGGCTCAGAAAGCGAGATCGTATGCGATTGGGAAAGCATCGGTCAGCCGGCAGAAGCTAGCAAGCTTCGGGAGTTTCTATTTCAAAGACTGGGCTTGAGCTGGGTGCCGGAAGGAGCCGAATTTGAAAAGCATAGCGATACTGAAAAAGAATATGCAAGTCACAAGACTGGAAACCAAAAGCTCAGAATAGAGGTTGAAGACAATTCAACTCTGGCGATTGTTAAAACAACGAGCGGAGGGGTTTGGAAGAAGGTTTATGAATTTTCAATTCTGACACAGGACGGAAAAAGAACCTTGTACTCAACCTTGGGACGAAATGACAACTTGAAGATAGATATTGAAAAGTCTGTATGTGGCGCCATAAATGTTCCCGGTTCCCAGCTTTCTGCCACTGACAGCATCATTGACGGCTTGGGCAAAGAGGCCATACTTGTAAGGACTGGTACAGTAGAGCAATCCACAATCTTTGGCAGGACATTGGTAGAAGAGCTTGCGCTTGCAAGCAACTCTATATTCACAGGGCTTGTAAATGCCAAGATGGATCAGAAAGGCTGCGCAAGGTTCAGCTATATCCCGCCAGGTTCAAAGGCGCCCCGCAGGTACAAGTGTCAACCAAGCGAGTCAAGCCCTAACGTGGAACCCTACTTTACATCCAATCAATATGGCAATCCGGGATACGGGCAGCTTCACCGTAAGGTAGATGCCGAGATCTTTGAAGGTGCAGACAATGGCGCAGAAATGGGTGCCTTCAACCACCTTTTGCAGGCGCACAGGATAAGCGATCTAAAGTCAGCGCTGGACGAGTACCTTCGATTCGGGCTGGAAGCAGGAGTATTTCTGGTGAGTTGAGATGAAAGGCGATTTTACACGTAATACGTTCCGCAAGACCAAGCATTATCGCATGGTCAAAATGCAGCAGGGCCGCGTTCAGGTCGATGCGGACTGGAATGAACAAAACGACATTCAATTCCACTACGAGAAGGAATACCTGAAAGACCTGATAGGAAAGAACGGCACTCTGGCCGAAAACAACGGCTTTGCAGTCACTCCTAGTGGCACAGGGTTCCTGATTGGCTCGGGCCACTATTATGTGGATGGGATCCTGTGTGAAAATGAAAGTGCTGTAGAATACTCAAAACAGCCAGACGTTCTTCAACATTCAAAGTTTACTGCTGGAGATTATCTGATTTACCTTAGAGTATGGGAACGCCACATAACGCACCTAGACGACCCTTACATACGCGAGCAGGCACTTGGCAATGTCGACACTGCCACAAGAACCAAGATAGTTTGGCAGGCCCTGACACTCGATGCTTCGGATCTTGGGAGTGACAAGTGTAAGATTTGGGAAAATGCACTTGGCCAAATAGAACAGCCGACGACAGGGACGCTGGCGGCAAGGGCCAAGCCCACTCCACAAAGCACAGACAGATGCAGCCTATACGAGACTGCAGGATATACGCGGCTTGAAAATCAGCTGTACAGGGTCGAAGTGCACGACGGAGGAGCCCTCGGATCGGCCACGTTGAAGTGGTCACGTGAGAACGGTACAGTGGTCAGCAGGATCATAAAATTTGAGTCGGCGGACAACAGGCTGGTCGTCGAGAAAAGAGGGAAGGATGATCTGCTTGACTTTAAGAAAGGCGATTGGGTCGAAATCACAGACGACCTGAATGAGCTTCATGCGATTCCTGGAACATTTGTGCGACTGGAAAGCGTAGAAGATACGACCATTACTTATGACCCTGCAACAAGACGTCCACCGATCGCCTACCCGAACACAGACCCCTTTGAAGCGCTCTATCCGCTGGCGCGCAACCCCAAAATCCGGCGCTGGGAGTCGATAAAGGACGATAATCCGTTTGTAGACTCTTCCGCGGACAAAGACCCTGACGGATACATCGAGCTTGAAGATGGAGTTCAGGTAAAGCTAAGCAATGGCAATTACCGCACTGGCGATTACTGGATCATCCCTGCGCGTACTAGGGAGGGAAAGGTAGAATGGCCTACAGACGACAGTGGCAACCCGGTTGCCCAAGAATGCGCAGGCATAGAATACCATTATGCACCACTAGCGTTGCTTCATCACGATGGCGAAAAGTTTGAAGCAAAGCTGGATTTAAGGAGCTTTTTCTCTTCACTTACAGAGCTCATTACGATGCACTATGCTGGAGGTGACGGCCAGGAAGCGCTTCCAGACAACAAGCTGCCTGCTCCCCTGCGCGTTTCAGTTACGCTCGGAGCCAAATCAATAAGAAAGACGCCGGTTGGCAATGCAAAAGTGCGCTTTACTATTATCAAGCCATCCTCCGGGACCCTCGCCGCCGGTATGACGGGCACCTCGGTTGAAGCGAAGACAAACGACAATGGCATAGCCGAATGTTTCTGGACCGTTGCTGATGGCACAGTAGATCAACAGGTCAAGGCAGAGCTTGTGGAATGTGATGATTCAAAGGTGCCCCCAATATACTTTGGAGCGACTCTGCCTATTTGGTTCTATTACGTGGCAGGCGATGGCGTAGAGGAGCGCGCTGACGAGAAAGTATCCTTGTCTGCAGGTGTGGCGATAGGAGGCAAGCCAGCGACGGGCAACTATAAAGTGAAATTTTCAGTTGTCGGGCAAGGTGGAAATCTGTCAGACCCAGAGCCACCGCTGGTCTCCGGTATTGCAACAACAGAATACAAGATTTCATCCAACCCCAAACGGCAGCAAGTCAGAGCGGAACTACTCTTTGACGATAGACCCACAAATCTTCAACCATTGTATTTTGGCATATCCGTATTGGATGAGCGAGGAACATCTGCTCATACCGGCCTGCTACAGCTCGTTATTCCCAAGCAAGGAAAAGTCCCGCTTGAATATGGCCCAATTTATCACGAATTGCCGACTGACTTTCCTCCGGCAGTAATGCTAGGGATGGCAGATAGCAAAGGCAATCTAATAGATCATACAGAAGATTATGCCGTTACGGCAGCGCTGGGAGCCGCTTTAAGCCGCCAGCAGCGGCCCGAATTGACTCCTTTCTTCAAGCCGGTGGAAATTAATTCCAAATCATTCAAGGTTCACGTCTGGCCTACTACATTCTCGCCTTCCACAGGACCTACGACAGGGGTTTCTGGAACCGCGGGGTCTGCAGCCTTGGCCGCTGGAACCGGCACCAGAAGGACAATTACCAGAGGCGCAGCAGCTGCAGATACGGCCTCACAACCTCCAGATTCAATTGTATTGAGATCTGCCGATCTTCGCCTTACTGCGAAGGACATGATAAAGGATGTAACATTCAATTTCACATTGGATCAAGAAACTTTAATTTACCTACGTTGGTGGGCGATCCCTGCAATAGATAAGGAAACGAAAAGGCTCTTCCCAGTAGAAGTCAGATTCACGGAGGGAAGATACGACATACCAGGCAAGGGAGGAGTGGAAGTAATTGATCCAAACGCATACGCACAACCCAACATAGACGCGGTGCGTGTATGGATCACTGTCAACCGAAAGAAGACGGATCCAGTTATTGAATTGAAAAAGAACCCGCAACTAGAAGGTTCCTTTAGATCTGATTCATTAACGATCCAACCTGATGGAAAAATCAAGCATGGAAGTGGACAACCAAAAGCAGTTGATGGCCTCGAGAAGAATGTCACTTTGCTGGCTATTTATCTCGACAAAGAAGATCGCGAGATCGCATCCGCGGCCGTGCATATAGGACCTGTTGGCTAACTTTTTCTTTTTATCTTAGGATCAGAATAGCTTTCTGATTCCAATAATTGCTGAGGTACAAATAGCCTTAAATAAATTTGAGCGTTCTGA
>DASVCY010000002.1:0-2823 GCA_036381375.1 Nitrososphaera sp.
TACCAACACCACCTCTTCCAACACCACCTCCACTACCGCTCCGACGACGACATCCGCGCAGTTTTCCAAAAAGGTCCCGCTGGTGGTACCTGGTGCCAGCTACTACATGTCGCCATCAGCTGATGACTCTGTACTGGTCGAGTGGAGCTTTTTCAGCGGCTTGCTGAAAGGAGATGTCGGCGACCAGAAAAGCGATGTCCTGACTGGCGGCACTCCAAGGACAGTTGTCAAGAGCACGTCTGTAGGTGTCGGGTCCTCGCATGCTGCAATGGGCACCTTTGAAGTCCTGTTAAACGATCCTTTGGGTAATGCAGAGCAGAAAGGGGTGCTGACAGCCGCCGTACTGGATGGAAGCGACATAAGGCTAGCCGGCTACGTCACCCCGGCAGACGGCGCCCTGCGAAGCTACGCGGCAGACGTGGTCGGAAACAAAGGCATATTCACTTCACTGTATGTGCCGCCGCCTCTGGAGGCCGTGATGCAGCCGCAGCCAGAGCAGGATGTGCAGGGGCAAGAAGAGCTGCAGACAGAGACACAGACACAGCTACAGCCCATTACCAGCGGTAGCATCCAGCAGATGCGTATGGAGGTCGACGTCCCCCCGCTGTCGTACCCTGCAGAAGGCTTTGTATTCGCCGCGCATATCGTCACTCATGACGGCGTCCCCGTGCGCAAGGTAATCCCGCTGTACGAACTCGGCCGGGGAGACGCGGGAATGTCAGGCGGCGTGCAGGAGATAGACAGCGTATTCATACATGACAGGTACGTCGAGACCGTGAGGATGAAGGCTGTGATGAACGCAATAGAGCTCCACGTCGACTGGCCAGATGTCCTCAAGCTTGACAGGCAGGTAAACATGACAGTGACGGCCAGCGTGCGAGGGGCGAGGGTGTCGGTATCTGGCGAAGTGCGGGGCGAGCTGGTGGACGTACAGGAGGATAAAGGTGTGGCCACCGTGGCGCTCTACCCCGCAGGCGCGGAAGGCGACAGAAGGGTCGTGGTGTCCGTTACAAAGCAGGGGTGGGTGGCTGCGACTGCCGAGAAGGTCATACCCGCAAGAAAATATGAAATACTGACAATAGATGCTGCAGCGGCGGCAGGGATGACGACGATGGCAAATAGAACCGGCACCGGTGTACACGCCCCGTTCACCATCACCTATTCGACTATCAACAGTAGCGATAACGATAATAACTTACCTAACCAAAGCCCGGACCAGAAAACAATCTCTGGCATCACGCCATACATGCTGGATGAAAGGCCGCTGGTATCCCGGTCAGTGACATTCGGGAGTGCTGCAGGGCCGGCCGAAAACAACGGCACGCGGTATGCGTACACAGGGCGCACAATAGATGCAGGCGATAGGATTACCGGCGTGTATGAACGCCAGGTGCTACTTGCCGTGACAGGCGGCAGCGGCGGTGGCTACTACAGCCCAGGTCAGAAGGCTGCAATAGAGGCGGGCCCTGACAGGCAGGTGCTCGGGTTTGCAGTGGTAGAGAAATTCTCGCACTGGGAGTACGACAGCAGGTATGTGTACATGCCTGATGCGCGTGCCCGGTCAGGACAGGCCACTATCGTTGCCGCTCCCGAAGGAGCTGGAGGGGACATCGTAGAGTCAAGGGCCGTATATGTGACCGACTACTCTGTGCTTGCAGTGATGGTGATCTCTACCGTGGCTGCAATTGGCGCATATGCCTACAGGTCTGAGATAAGGACCATCCTTGATACGTACAGGAAGAGAGACAGCGATGAAGATGGTGAAGGCAGCAGTAGTGGTAGTGGCAATAACGGCGGTGATTGACAGGGAAGCATGGTGAACTACCGCCTGCTAAAGCACGACAGCGGCTTCCTGTTTCCTCCACCATGACTTGCTTCCTCATACACGTATGGAATGCTTGATAGACATTCCATTACTGATGATGAAGTAGAGGTCCTGATGTCCACAGGCGTGACTTTCCTGCGTTCCGCAGGTAGATGCAGTAGATATTTCTCTATGCCTTCCCTCTCTATGTTGACTGCTGCGTTAATGTCGCGGTCTATTACAAGCTGGCAGTACTCACACCGGTAAGTACGCTCGCCTATTGCAACCGCGTTCAATCTGCCGCAGCCTGAACAGATCTCTGTCGATTTAAAGTCTGGAGGTATGACTACAGGAGTACGTGTCTTTTTCAACAGGGCACCTGTTATCCCTCCTATAGCAGTCTCCAACACTTTCATGCCTCCGCTCCACCGGCGACTTTTCTTTTTCATTTTCCTTTTTCCTTTCTTCCTCTTTCTTCTCGCCGGCAACTTGAGCCGCTGCCAGCCCTTTACGTCGTCTTTCTGGAGCAAGGTCTCGTCAACAAATATCGTACTTACAAGGCGTCTGTCTGTCAGAAATCTATCTGCACAATCTGCATATTTCTGTACCCATTTCCAAACATCTACATGGCTCCTACTCTTGATTGGTGCCAAGTATTTGGCTGCCAGCCTGAAATTCCTAGAATTGAAATACAAGTATAGGGCATATATGACTACAGCTGGGTCTGCCCTCGTCTTTCTCTTCATATTCAAATGAAAAGCTAGGACAGCCCTAGCTTTACGAATCACGCTAAGTTAACAGAGCCATTTGATTCATTGTACCCGGCAGCTTTGTCATCAAATATGGAAGGTATTATTTACAAAAGTCTCCAAAAATGGATATAATCCATAAATAGGGCTGTTAAATATTAGAATTCTGCTCTATATCACGATTTGGGTAAAATCTTATATAATTGCCCTTCATATTCATCGACGAATGACCATGCAAAGAACTGAAAAGGTCATGGTTCTGGCATTGGC
>DASVCY010000003.1:0-5860 GCA_036381375.1 Nitrososphaera sp.
ACTACTGATTTCATCGCAAGAATCGAAATGCTACGTGCAAGATAGATAGATTTTTCATCCACTTGCAATAGAAGATGCATCTTTTGAATCACCGTCCTTGCTGCAGCAATACATGCTGTTGGTGATGCTTTTTCCGGAGCACGTTCGTCAATGAGGTTGAATCTTTCTTCTCCTGATGACACTTTCTGGCCAGAAATGCTACTCCTATCTGTAGTCGAATCTGCTGTGTATGTAAAAGTACAACCTTTAACAAGCAAGCAATCAACCAGTCAATCATTCATTTACGCAAGAAGCCTTGGCAGCAAAAAGGAACCTTTGAAAAGCAGCAAATTTGCATTCAGAAAGAGAAATAGAAAAAAGCCTTACTTGCCGGGATGGATTGCAGAGATGGAGCAAGCCCCGGCTTTCAGGCTTTGTGACATACTCGGCGTGGTACAAACGCCTTGGAATAGTTTTGTCCAGCATACTTGTTATATGGTTGGCATACTTGTTATACTTCAGAATTAAGAACAAAAAATATGAATTTACAAGAACCTTGGCGAGAAATCCGCCTCTCTTCACAGTACCCGTGTTAACTTTACCAAATACGGATATTTTCACCATTCATTCTTGTCGCAAAAACATTCCGTAAATGACTTTTTGTGGACGGATATTTTTGCCCATCCGAGGCTTGCTCCCCCACTATCATCTCTTCCTTCCGTTTGGGAAGGAGATGCCACAGTTAAGTCATCGAGCCTATATCCTCAACCTGTAATAATCCGTGGTAACAACCTTAAAGGCTTCTCAGCTGATGTCAATGCCGTCCAGAGCCGGGTCAATAGCCAGTCGTCAGAAGAACAAGGACGGCAATCACAAAACTACAGAGCGATTGAAGAGAAAAGTGTGACAAGATCTACACTGAGGTATATGCGTATATGGTCTCTGCGTCATGGGCTGCGGGTGACACTGCCCGGAACCTCCGAGGAATGGTGTAATATCAGACAGGACGCAAGGGATAGAAACAGGCACCTGAAAAAAACCCTTCAGGGTTTGGCCGGATGTCGGAAATATGAATTTCCGGTTCACACTTCGTATATAGTGGCACTGCCAATATGAGATGTACGGCAGATGAAATATAGAAACAGGACAGAGGTTGTGGCCAGTATCCTTCAGGCCGCAATGGGTGGCGCCACCAAAACCAAAATAATGTATAGAGCATTTTTATCGTTTGCCCAGCTCAAGGAATATCTTTTGATTCTGGAAGAAAACGGCCTGTTGCATTACAACAAGGAGGAGTCGAAATTCATGACCACGAACAAGGGGATGAAGTTCCTTCGCATCTATGAGCAACTCGATAATTTGGTCAATGTACCTCCTAAATCAATGGAAGAAACATAATAATTGTGTGGCGGGCTCTGCACGAACTCCCATAATGGGATGAGTTAGTCATGCTATTTTGAGTCATTAGGGATCTGTCATAGATGATGTAGTCAGAAATGGGTGCAGGTTCTTCACGCAATAAAAGCGAACCTGCATAACTTGACTTGGTGTGCGACTATCTACAACATTCCATTCGTAAGATGAGTTCTAGCTACTACTAGTAGTTTCTACTCGGGCTTTCCTTTCTGGTGGCAGCTGTAGAGAATTCATGTGACGCACCAATTGATGCATCACTTCCAGTGTAATTTCCTGTCACTTCTCTTACACCCGGATGATCTTGAATTTGTTTTAACAAATCATAGTCTAACTTGTGATGAGCTACCAGATGTGTGCCTCTGTCATGGAACTGCGGGGTGGTAGCTGTCATTCTGATTACTTCATTTCGAATTTCTTCAAGATTGGCACCTTCTTCGATGAAGGTCTCGATAGTATACATTGGTTTGACGTTAGGTTCTTCTCTCAATCTTAAAAGCAGGTCAATCACTAATCTTCGATCGACTTTTGGTAGATACTTTTCTTGAAGACTTTCAAATTGCTTCATTGCTGATATGATTTCTTCTTTGCCACTCATGGCTAGATAATTCGAGGCATTTTTGCTTATATGACAAAGGGTGACATTGAATAGAACATTATTTTTCCGTCAAGCTCAATTTTGTGCTTCCAAAGCGTTCGGAACGATGGTGTTGTTCAGCTAGTTTTTCCTTTATTCCTGACAATACCTGTAAATAATCCTGGGAGGCTACCAGCACTACCATAACTGCTTCCCTGAGTATGAATGGATAGCTAGAAAAACGCCGGCAAGATTGGAATGCATAAGGATAGAAGGTCAAAACAAGTGGATGACCGTCATCCAGAATGCCAGCAAACTAGCAAACTAGAATCAGCCACTATCTGCAAGCCATCCCTTGCCACTACATCTTGGGCATTTCGACATGCCATAAAATGCTTGAGTCGGATAAACTGGGAGACACTCCCCAAATCTGTGCATCTCTGTGCCCGTGCATACAGGGCATAGCTTGGCCAAGATGATGGCAATTACCAAGTATGACACTTTAACTTTCCCACCGTATGACCAGCAAACCAAAGTTAACAGCCTTCAAGAACGATGTCAACAAACGCAAAGTTAGCAGAACCTGGATCACGGTCGTCAAGAACACTAGCAATTTACAAAATTAATATCCGTGGTTGTATTGTACATGATATTCACGCAGGCATCCATAACAAATGAAAGCTGAGATTGTCTATCTATGCAGCTCAGTCGTCTTGGTATTTTCTCTTTGTTCATTGTTGGTACTACTCTATCAACCCTATAATCGAGAAGCACTTGCCGATACCGACTATCCATGTCTCCCGATACCTCCAGAGCAACCATGCCTCCAGCCTCAAAGCGATATGGCAAACGTTACCAGTATGGTGGTGGATAATACATTGGGAACCAACTTGGTAGGGATTAACTCTACCATAACAACCTACTATGAAATGAACAGTTCTGCGATATACATACTGCAAATAACAAATGACAATGATGGAACAACTGAATATATTAGTTGGAAACCGTTTGCAGCGAATAAGACAGAGCTATCTACCTACTTTTTTGAGCAAATTGCGCTAGACCAAGGCAGCTATTCAGCCAAGATCATGATATGGACAGAAATTGATGAGAGATTCTATCCGTTGATTTTACAACCAGCGACAAGAAATTCGATAATAATTGCCTAACCGCAAACGACAGTTAACAGCCAGAATTTTTGCAGGAGCAAGCGCCAAGTTACCGGAACCCTTGAGACTATAGTTTAAATTAGAAATCGCTACCTGTTAGGTTTGCCTAACGGTTTTGCAAATGAGAAGAATCAGGGTTGGTATCGACGTGGGTGGAACATTCACAAAGGCAGTGGCCATTGATATGGTCAAAGGCAGTATAATTGGAAAGGTCACGGTTCCCACGACCCATTCTTCAAGCGAGGGCGTCTCAACAGGAATTGTGCAAGCGCTAAAAACGCTGATGGAAAGATACCAGATCCAGAACGGCGAGATCGAGCTGATTTCGCACAGCACCACGCAGGCAGTCAACGCGCTGCTGGAAGGCGACACTGCAAAGGTAGGCATCGTCGGAATGGGAGTCGGACTTGAAAAGTCAAATGTGATCAAGAGGACAAACGTAAGGGACATCGAGCTGGCCCCAAACAAGTATCTCCATACATGCTACAGGTTCCTTGACACTTCAAAGTATCTAGACGACAAAGAAGTTGAGCAAGCGATACGCGAGCTCAAGGAGGAAGGAGCAGAAGTGGTAGTCGTGAGCGAGGCGTATGGCGTTGATGACCCAAGCAATGAAAAATTCGTGATGGAAAAGGCGGACATTCCTGCCACCGCTGGGCATGAATTGACTGGCATCTACGGACTTGAAATCAGGACGCTTACGGCCGCTATAAACGCAGGTATCCTGCCCAAGGCCACTAGCACGGCAAGGTTTGTCGAGTCTGCCGTGCGAAATGAAGGTATTACTGCGCCCGTGCTGATCATGAAGGGCGACGGCGGCGTCACCAACATGAGCACTTTTCAGAGCAAGCCAATAATCACGGTGCTATCCGGGCCGGCTGCAAGCGTGGCAGGTGCACTATTGCACCTGCGCGTGATCGATGGCGTGTTCATCGAAGTGGGTGGCACTTCCACTAACGTGTGCGTCATAAAGGACGGCAGGCCAGAGATTCGCTATGTTACTATAATGCAACATCCCACATGCATACGTTCGCTTGACGTGAGGGTTGCCGGCGTTGCAGGCGGCTCGCTTGTAAGATGGTCGGGCAGAAAGATAACCGATGTCGGTCCGAGGTCTGCGCACATTGCAGGGTTGCCTTACTCGTGCTTTGCCCTACCGGAAGAGCTGGAAGGTGGTCAGATAATTACGTTCAGCCCGAAGGAGGGCGATCCTATGGACTATGTAGCTATTGAATCATCTGGAGGAAAGCGCTTTGCGATTACAAACACGTGCGCGGCAAACGCGCTTGGGCTTGTGCCAGACGGGGACTACGCAAGGGCAAACCAGACCTCTGCCAAGATCGCGCTGTCTATCCTTGCGGGCAGGCTTGGAACCACGATGGAGCAGGCCGCTTCCACGATCCTTGACATTTCTGCAAAGAAAGTGCTCGAGATAGTTGAACCCATGATAAAGGAGTACAAGCTGAAAAAGGACCGCATCGTCTTTATCGGAGGAGGAGGAGGCGCCTCTGTTTTGGTCCCACACGTGGCAAAGAAGCTCCAGCTCCAATGGAAGGTAGCCGAGCATGCAGAGGTCATATCATCGATAGGTGTGGCGGCAGCAATGATACACGAGGAGGCTGAGAAGACCATCAACAACCCCCGGCCTGAGGACATTTCAGAGCTCGCAGAGCAGGTGAGAAAGGTAGCTCTAGAGCGCGGCGCGTTGCCGGAGTCCATCACCATCCAGTCAGAATACATTAGCGAGCGTTCAATTCTGCGCGTGACCGCGATGGGTAACGTCTCGCTTGACGTCGGGACTGCGAACGCTCAGGAAATAAATGAAGAAGAGGCTCACGTGCTTGCCTGCGAGCTTTTCGGCATAAATGAAGGTGTGCACCGGATATTTGACATGAAGAACTACCACATCTTCGCCTGTGAGTTGAGCAAGAAAAAGCTATTTTTGAAATCAAAAAAGCAGCAAGTGCTTGTGCTAGACAAGTACGGCAGAGTGCGCCTGTCAGTAGACAACGCCGCAATCCTTAATGGCGCACCCGACAAGGTGGCGTCGGAAGTAGAGACCATACTAAAAAAGCATGCATCCGATGGCAATGACCTGGCACCACAGGTGCACATACTTGATGGGGTAAAGCTCATGGACTTCTCAAGCCTCACTGCTCCAGAGCATGTTTTAAAGGCAGTCCGCGACGAACTGAAAAAAGCGGCAGCAAATGAAGTAGCTGCAATAGTAAGGCTTCGATAGAGAATGACGAGGCAAATCTTTTTCAGCTGCTCAGATGACGCAGCTGTTGCACAGTGTGCATCTGTAGTAAAGAGTGGCGGCATAATCGTATTTCCGACTGATACGATCTATGGCATTGGTTGCGACCCGTACAACGACAAGGCAGTTGCGCGAATTTTTGCGATAAAGGGCAGGGACAAAAAAAAGGCGCTACCAGTGCTAGCATATAGCATTGAAGTCGCTGAAAGAATAGTTGCACTCGGCAATGCAGGCAGGACGCTTGCAAAAAAGTACTGGCCCGGCGCCCTCACGATAGTAGCTCCTCTCAGAGATCGCAAGATATCTCAGACATTGACTGCTAGTTCTGACAACCTAGCAGTGCGCGTGCCTGCAAACAAGTGCACGTTGACTCTTTTGAGTCACTGCAACTACATTGTAGGCACCAGCGCAAACAGATCGGGTGAAAAGCCGCTAAAGAGTATTCAGGAAGTGCTTGCTTCT
>DASVCY010000004.1:0-21076 GCA_036381375.1 Nitrososphaera sp.
GGTCCATTTTCTCGTCAACTATGCAGTCCCTCGCAGTGGCGCTGGTGATGCTCTGGAAAAGAGATAAGAGCCGGAGCTCGTCAGAAGTCAGCTTGATTTCCATGTCTACAGCGTCCCTGTGGTGGCGTGCGGTGCAAACAACGATGGCGACGACAACAAATCATGCTTTCAACTCTTGTTCAATTTAAGTCTACTTGGAGGCTGCTGTCGCCCCTTCCGACATTATCGCATCAATCTCGGCGGCAGTACCACTCTTGATCGCAATTGCAGTGATCCTGTACGGCCTATTGCACAGCTTGCCCAGCTGCACCGAAGTCCCAGGATATTCGTATACGGGAACGTTAGTAGTCTTGGCCTGCTCTTCGAGCTTGGCTCTGTCTGCAGAGTCGATAGACTTGCTGACAATTATCAGCTTTGAGCCCTTGACCGAGTGCAGCACTTCCCTGACGCCGCTCTTGTACTTGTCGGAGGCTATTGCTTCCTTAATCACTTTTTCCAGCGCTTTCATTGTTATTATCCCTCACCTTCATGTAGAGGTCTACCATTCCAGTGCCGACCGGTACAGTGGCACCCACTATAACGTTTTCTGTTACTCCTTTCAGTGTCTCTACCTGGCCTTCAAGCGACGCTTTTGCAATCGTCGGTACTGTGATTTCGAACGCAGCCCTAGCAAGCACCGATGTCTTGGTTCCCGCAATGCCGTGCCTGCCTATCTGCTGTAGGTATCCCTTTGAGGTCATGAGGTCTGCGACAAGCATGATGTGACGTGTGTCTACTTCAAGACCTTGCTCTTCAAGCGTATTGGTGATCTCTTTGATCAGTGCGGTTCTTGCAGCTTCGATGCCAAGTGTCTGCCATATTTCATAAACGTTGTTCGTAGTGATCCTTGTCAGGTCTATGCCATCTACTGCAACCACTTTTGCAAGGTTCGACCCTGCAGTCTGGATCACCCATTCTTCGCCCTGCTTTACTATTGTCACGCGCTCAATGTCTGGCACGCCCTTTACCCTTGTGTTGAGCAGCTTGCTCTTGAGCGTAAGGAGCGTCTGCGCGTCAGGTTCGTCAGGCACTGTGATCTTGATCGAGAGCTTGTTTTCATTGGGCTTGATGGTGTATTTTTTCTTGGCACTTTCAAGCACTGCCATCACGTCATTAAAGCGGCATCCCCTCTCCGTCATTTTTGTTTCAGACAGATAGAATGTAAGCACACCGTTATAGTCCGTCTCAGTCTTCTCAACAAGGTCGCCTATCTGTGTGAACAGTATTTCCCTCGCGACTTCAAGTGCTTTCTCCCTTGATACCCGGTGTTCTTCATCAAGGTAAATGTCCATTGTGGGAGTCACTGGTTTTTTGCGCGCGTCCACCAGCTCGATGAGCCTCGGAAGGCCTAGCGTAACGTTCCTCTCCTTTACGCCGGCAAAGTGGAATGTCCTGAGGGTCATCTGGGTTCCCGGCTCGCCAATCGATTGTGCAGTCACAACTCCGACCGCCTCTCCGGGCTCGGCAAGTGCCCTGTCGATCAGGTCGAGCACCTTCTTCATCACTTTCTCGACACCTTCTTTGCTCAACCTGTTTTCGAGCAGTGCCTTTTCCAGACTGGCCTTCATTCTGGGGTTGAGAGTTTCGGCGTACTTTGCGATTATGCCCTTGATGACATCTTCAGTAGCCTTCCTGCCCTCGTCGACAATGGATTCAGCTTCAATGAGCCTTGCAATGTTGACAGCCTCGCCATGGTCGCTCTTGGCCGGGTCAATGCCGTCTTCTCCATACAGGAACTGCACTATGTTACCGTGCGGATCGCGCACTGTCTGGTCATATTCTATCTTCAAATGTTCAAGCGCGTTGATGAGCCTTCTCTGCATGTAACCAGACTGCTGAGTTCTGACTGCCGTGTCCACGAGACCTTCCCTTCCACCCATAGCATGGAAGAAGAATTCCAGGGGAGATAAGCCATCGCGGTAATTTGATTTGACGAATCCCTTTGCATCAGGGTTCGCGTCATTTGGTTTGAAATGCGACAGTGCCCTGTTGTGGTAGCCCTTCATGATCCTCTTGCCCCTTATCGACTGCTGTCCGAGAGCGGCGGTCATCTGGCCAATGTTGAGGGTCGAGCCCCTAGCACCGGTGGACGCCATAATGACGCCAGAGTTTTCATCTGGAAAAGCCCTGTCAGCAGTCCTGCCTGCGCGGTCGCGGGCTCTTGACAGCTCGTTGACGACGTACAATTCGAGCGCCTCTTCCGCCGAAAGGCCCCTTGTTAGCGGCAGTGTTCCTTCGTTATATTGCTGTATCAACTCATAGACCTTTTCGTAGGTTTTCTGGATGATGTCACTGATTTCTTGCCTTGTATCTGGCGAAAGCCACAGGTCAGAGTAGCCGTATGTGAATCCTCTGTGCGTAATGTAGGTCTTGAGCATGGTCAGGATAGAATCGAGGAACTTTCTTGCTGCTTCGTTGCCATAGTCCTTGGCGATCCTGTGGAGTACGCTGTCGGGCTCTTCTGCGCCAATCGATGCCTTGTCGATCACACCGCTCAAGAGCTGGCCGTTCTTTATGACCACGTCCTTGCCCTCGCCCTTCGCTGCCTTGTTCCATTTCGACGTGATGACAAAGTTAAAGTCCTTTGGCAGAAATAGCGAGAAGAGCTGCTTTCCAGTGTAGAGCTTCTGGCCGTCCTTTGTCGTTATCGCCGGCTCTGGCAGTGGCCCGTTGTATCCGCCAATCATTGCGAGGTTTGCAAACTCGTCCTTTGTCAGAGTTGAACCGTCGCGCGTCAGCATGAATGCGCCAGTGATAAAGTCCCTGATGCCACCAATGATCGGGCCTCCATACCTTGGCGAGATCAGCTGGTCTTGAACCCTCATGAGAAGAGTTGCTTCGGCCCTCGCCTCTTCGCTCTGCGGCACATGGAGGTTCATTTCATCTCCATCAAAGTCTGCGTTGTAAGGCGGGCATACAGCAGGGTGCAGGCGGAACGTCCTGTACGGGAGCACCCGGACGCTGTGCGCCATTATAGACATCCTGTGCAGCGATGGCTGCCTGTTAAAGATCACAATATCGCTGTCCGCAAGGTGGCGTTCGACGATGTAGCCTGAAGCCAGCGAGTCGGCTATTGCATTCCTGTCCGTGACGTAATCGAGCCTGATCTTGACTCCGTCTGGCCTGATGATATAGTTGGCGCCAGGATAAGTGTTGGGACCGTTTACCACCAGTGCTTTGAGCCTTTCAATGTTCCACAGTGAAACTGTTTCAGGTATGGTGAGCTTCTTGGCGACGTCTATCGGCACGCCGACATCGGAAATTCTCAGATTGGGGTCCGGAGAAATCACAGTCCTGCTTGAAAAGTCGACACGCTTGCCTGAAAGCGATCCCCTGAACCTGCCCTCCTTGCCCTTGAGCCTCTGAGTCAGAGTCTTGAGCGGTCTGCCTGATCTGTGGTGGGCCTGCGGGATGCCAGACACTTCGTTGTCAAAGTATGTGGTGACGTGGTACTGCAGGAGGTCAACGAGATCCTGGACGATGAGTGGCGGAGTGCCTGCCTCCTTGCTCTCCTTGAGTCGCTGGTTCACTCTGATGATGTCTACCAGCTTGTGGGTCAAGTCGTCCTCAGACCTGATGCCTGTTTCAAGTATGATCGAAGGTCGGACTGTCACCGGCGGAACCGGCAGCACTTGGAGAACGAACCATTCGGGTCTTGCGGTCTTGGGATCATATCCAAGCAGCGTCAGGTCATCGTCAGGGACGTGACTCAGTCTTTCACGTATTGTAATTGGCAGGAGTCTGTTTTCTCCGGCGTCGGTCTTTTCGACGAAAATTGTCGGCTTGGTGAATATGAGGTCGTACTGCTCCTTGCCGCAATGAGGGCAGATCTTGACTTTCTTGGCGCGTTCGATTATTTCGTCCTTGATATTTTCAAGAGTAATCACAGCATACGCAGCCTTTGTGTCGCGGATCTGCTTGTAGTGCGTAAGCTCTTCTGGCTCGAGCTTGATCCTGCTGCACGACCTGCAGCATATGAGTAAGAGCTTGTGGATGTCATCGACGAACGCGATGTGGAGCACAGGCTCGGCCAATTCAATGTGTCCAAAGTGTCCGGGGCATTTCGCAGAAGTGTTTCCGCATGTGGCGCATTTCTGACCCGGCTCGAGCGTGCCAAGCCTGTTGTCCATCAGGCCGCCTTGCACAGGCATGCCATCCTCGTCGTATGTCTCTGGTGCAGTGATCTCGGCTACCGAGAACTTGCGCACCTCTGTAGGTGACCATACGCTGAACTTTATTCCACCCAAGATTTTTGCAGATTCTTCCATCATCTCAATATCTACCTCCTTAGACCTTCTCCTTTACAAGCAACCTGGGAGCGACGTTAAGGCTCATCATCTCCTGCAACAGCAGCTTGAACGCATAGGCAATAACTACTGACGAAATCTTGGCCTTTTCTCCACAGACGCGGCAAACATAGCGGCGCTGTTTCACATCATAGTATGCGAGCAACCCGCAGCGCTCGCAAACATTGACTTCTGCCTTGTCAGATTCTTCCAGCAGTCTGTCTTTCAGCATCATTGACGCGCCATACGCGATAAGGCAGTCACGCTCCATCTCGCCAAACCTCAGCCCACCGCCACGTGCACGGCCCTCGGTTGGCTGTTTTGTCAACATCTGAACTTGTCCTCTTGCACGGCTGTGGATCTTATCGGCGACCATGTGGTGCAGCTTTTGATAATAGACAACCCCGATATAGACGTCAGCTGGGAACTTGCGGCCCGTTCTGCCGTCGTACATAGCTTCCTTGCCTGTATACTTGAAACCGTACTGCTCCATTGCGCTCTTGATGTCGTCGCCCTTTTCTCCAAGGAATGCAGAGCCGTCGACTATCCTGCCACGAAGCGAAGCGGCCTTGCCCCCAAGCGACTCCATGAACTGTCCGACGGTCATTCTTGATGGGAATGCATGTGGATTGATCATGATGTCTGGAACAACGCCGTCTTCTGTATACGGCATGTCTTCTTGGTTGACCAGCATGCCGATGACTCCTTTCTGGCCATGACGTGATGCAAACTTGTCGCCAATCTCTGGAATTCGCATGTCCCTGACTCTGATCTTGTACATTTTGCCGCCCTCGACTGATTGCGTGACTATTACGGTATCGACGACCCCATTTTCTGACGGCCTGACTCCAACTGAGGTATCACGCCGATAAGGACCCTTGACTTCAAACTCTTTGTACTCCTCCATGAACCTTGGCGGCGATGTTCTGCCGATCAGAATGTCGCCTCCGTTTACAACGGCCTCGTGCATTATGGCGCCGTCCTGCTCAAGCAGGCGGTAAGCCTTTTCGCCTCTGTAGCCGCGGATGTTGGCATCCGGCTGCGGAACCTCAAAGTTGTCCTTCATGCCGCCGGGGTACTGTTTTGCCTCAGCTTCATAGATTCTGTAAAAGAAGGTCCTGCCAAGCCCTCTGTCGACTGACGACTTGTTGAACACTACAGCATCTTCGATGTTATAGCCTTCAAATGGAAGCACAGCCACTACGGCGTTCTGGCCCGTTGGCCGGTCTTCAAGCCCAAGCAGGTTTATCGCTTTTGTGCTGACTACAGGAGTCTGGGGGTAAAGCATGAAATGCTGTCTTACATAGGTGCTTGCATTCATAAGCGGTGTTGAAAACCCGAGGCTCTGCTTTGCCATGGCGCTTTCGTAGGTGTTTCTTGGCGACTGGTTGTGCTCGGGGTATGGAATTATCGAAGCGCCTACGCCCAAGATCGCTGAAGGGAATATCTCCAGGTGTGTGTGCTTTGGCTCTAATTTCTTTGGATCAATAGCAACATAGCAGTTCTCCTCCTCGTTTGCATCCACCAGTTCTATTACTCCCATGTAGAGCAGGTCGTTCCAAGAGAGGAACTTCTTCGAAACCTTTTCAATGATTTCACGAGTCACAAGCGGCTTGTTATCCCTGACTACTACAAGCGGTCGCAACACGCGGCCAGCGTTGCAGCTGATATAAAGCCGCTTTGTGGCCTTTTCGTTCTGCGAGCTGTAAAGGTAAATGCCCACATGTGGGTGGATCTTGCCAGATCTCCTCATTGATCTTAGCGTGTCGGCAAGGTGGTCTCCCTTTTCGACGTATCCTATCAGCCTACCGTCTACGAATACTCTGGTGCCGGATTCGCGGAGGCTTTCGCTGGCTTCTTCCACGTTCTGCACTCCAAGCTCGTACAGCTTTTCCGTGACTTCAGCGCTCTGGACATTGACTGAAATTATTGCAGATAGCGCGAGGTTCTTGACGAGTCCACAGTTAGAGCCTTCAGGTGTTTCGGCGGGGCAGATCCTGCCAAAGTGCGTCGCATGCAGATCTCTTGCCTCAAAGTTGGGCTGGCTTCTGCTGAGCGGGGACTGGATCCTGCGCAGGTGCGAAATAGTGGACATGTAGTTGGTTCTGTCAAGCAATTGCGTGACTCCCACCCTGCCCCTGCCCCAGTTGCCTGTTGCAATGGCATTGTTCAGCTTGTCAGAGACGATGCCAGGCCTCACTGCCGCGGCTACAGCGTTGATGCCGCGTTTTTGCCCTGAGCGCTCCAGCTGGTACTTCATGTCCCTTATCAGATTGCGGAAGGCAGTCCTGAACAGGTCTGCAAGCATCTGGCCGGCGAACTTGATAACCTTGTTGCCATAGTGATCCTTGTCGTCTGCGTCTATCCATCCCAGCTTCAGCTCGATCAGCTTGCATGCTGCTTCGCCTAGAAACAGAGCCTTTTCGTGCCTGTTGTCCGGGTTTTTCCCGATGTGCGGGAGGAGACCCCAGTCAAGCAGAGTCTCCGCCCTCTTGATCTGGAACTCTTCTAGCATACCGGGTGCGATTCTTTTTGAAATGTAAACTATGGCATCTCTGCTGCTCTTGACGTCGCCAGCCTTTTCAAACGAGGGCTCGAGCTCGTCCTGAATGGTTTCGTTTAGGGAGACAGAGTCTGCAATGTCCTTGTCAGATTCCAGGCCAAGTGCGCGAATGAGAGTAATGAGTGGAATGTCCACGGGAGAACCTGGAATCTTGGTCACTATCGAGCCGTCAGGGCGCATTATCAGCTCCAGCTTTGCCCTATAGCCCACGATTGAAGAGTAGACCTTGGCCTTGTAGAGCAGAGTGCCAGTTGTTTCTTCGGCATCCACGATGATCTTGTTATAGGACAAGTCCTCCAAGCCTACAATGACGCGCTCTGAGCCATTGATAATGAAATATCCTCCGGGGTCACGAGGGTCCTCACCAAATTCGATGAGCTTGCTTTCCGGCAGATTGTGAAGTATGCAAGTGTTCGACTTGACCATCACCGGCATGTCGCCGATGTGGATAAAGCGCGATTCTAAGATCTTGCCGTCTTCCACCACGCTACACTCTAGCATCACAGGGGAAGCGTAAGTAAGGTTACGCAGTCTGCCTTCCATTGGAGCTACGTGTGTAATAGAACCATCAAGCTCCATTATCCTTGGTTGCTGGAGCTTGATCTTGCCCAGTTTGATCTTGTATGGATACTCGGCGGTTTCTATCTCGATCTCGCCCACTTCGTCAATAATGCTCTGGAGCCCGCGCTCCATGAATTCGTTATAAGAGTTCAGGTGCTGCCTTGCAACGCCTTCCCTCCGTAAAATGTCGTTGATAATTGGCCACATTTCAATAGAATTCTCTATCATGGTACGTACTCAACCCTCTACGACGTATCGGTAATATACACTTTCACCCGCAGTCGGGCTTTTTCTCGTGATCTTGATGATGTCCCCAGGCCGGACGTCAAGATCTTCCAAAGCCTTGTCACTTATCATAATGTACGGTAGTTGACTTGGCTTGGCGTTGTACTTTTTCAAAATTTCCTCTGCTTCCTCCTTGGGCAGTATTTCGTGCTTTGGCTGGTAAGCGTGGTTCGTTATCTTGATGACTTTCTTTTCAGACAATGGTGGTAGGCACCTCCAAACATGAAAATAGCTTTTGCTCGAGAGAAAACGTCAAATCCAAAATTACCGAAATCTCGAGAGCATATATAAGTATTTGCAATTTATTGTGCGCAAAGTTGATTTTATTTTGAAAATTGAGAGAGCATATTTAATCAGACCTCTCAAAATGGTCTGAAGTGTTAGAGTTTATGCACAAAAAGGATAAATAGTAATGCAATTATAGCGACTTAGGTGTGCATGAGGGATAATGGACTATAAAGCATATGCACTAATGGCTATATTAATGGCATCTGTTGCATCCGTTGCACTCGTCGGTGTGGCGTATGCGCAGACAACGCTGACAGTAGAGACAGACAAAGACAGCTACACCTCCGGCGAAGAGATCACGATTTCGGGTCAGCTGGAGACAACATCAATCAACCAGCCAATTCTGATACAAGTACTTGACCCGCAAGGTAATCGCGATAGGATTGATCAGGTTGATGTCGCTGCAGATGGATCATACACTTACACATTCCGCTCTGGCGGACTGATGAACACCGACGGCGAATACACAGTAGTTGTAAGCTATGGAAATACAATGGAAGAATCAACGTTCCAGTTCACAGCAGGTGGACAGTGGACGCCAATCAATGTAAACATTGATGGAACCAACCACCGCATCGAATACATGATAACTGGCGAGGGCAACAGCCTTGACAGGGTCACAGGCAATGTTGATTCAATCTCGTTCCTTGCTGAAATCACAGCAGAATCCGATGGAAGACTGTCACTGAGATTCAACGAAGACATCTTTGACGCAGATTCACAGTTCACAGCATTCGTAGACGAACAGGCATTTGAAGGAGCTCTACCAGCAGGCCCAGGTTCAACGAACACAGTCCAAATCGACTTTGAAGCAGGCACAACACAGATCGAGATCATAGGCGACCGCATCATCCCAGAGTTCGGCGCAATCGCTGCAATCGTACTAGCTGTGGCAATCGTCGGAATCATCGTGGCAACTGCAAGGTACGGCAAGTTCAACTTCACTCCAAGGCTGTAAGAAACAACAGCCTTTTTTCCTTCTTTTTGTTAATTGAGCAGAACCTACCGAAAGGTATACCAAAATGGGGCCTTCGGAGGGATTTGAACCCTCCTCAAGCGGTTTCTGCCGAAAAGTTTCCCAAGAAACCGGCCACAGCCGCCTATACTGACCAGGCTATACTACGAAGGCCGCCAGAAAATTTGCAATCTCTACAGTATATAATCGTTCGATCATCTTCCAGGCAGGATGCCCATCCGGATGGTTTCGACGCCCAAGGTCTCCAGCCGGTCTGCAAGACCGTTGAGTCCGATTGAGTCTCCTGCAAGGTGCCCCATGACGATCAGATTGCGGTTAGGGAGGCTGTTGTCTTCTCTAAGCTTTGTCAGCTCCCCATAATCTATGTGCAGATAGATGACCGTGGAGACACCGTGCTGCATGTACGCCTTTGCGATGCCGTAGCCACCGTTGGTGCCTGCCGCCACCACCAGCGCCCAGTGGCCGGCCTTGTTCTTTTCGCCGCCGAGCTTTACTTCCACCCTTGTAGCAGCATTCCGGAATTCCGGGATCTTTTCTATTGACTTGACGATATCTGAAACATATTCCGTCTTACCCGACATGATCGCCTTTAGTATTACCTGCCTCATGTACTCGTCACATGGCTGGTGTACATTGATGAGGGGCATGCCAAGCAATCTGGCCGCCCCGACAACATCGCTGTAAATCTCAGCATGGTTGCGAGTGGCCACCCGATCCTTGAGTTTTGCAACTGCCTCTTTTGCAACTCTTTTTGGGACGCCATGTTCCACCATGAATTCGACATGCCTGTCAAACACCTTGTAAAAGTTGACATGGGCCACTCCTATAGGGTGGTGAGCAATCACTGCATCACACTGAAGTTGTCTTGCAAGCATCAGCTCGGCAGTTCCCACGTCGATCGCAACAAGCACTCTTTTGATGTTCCGGCCCTTTACATGCACGGCACTGTCTGCTGGTATTTTCTTCCAGCCCGCAAGATCTAACCCGATTTTCATTATCGTTTCAGTGTCAACGCCAGCCATGGCTTTCAGGCTGCGCAGTGCAAAATTTAAATCTGATGTGCAGGTCTTTGCATGTGAAAAAACATGAGCTGCTCAGACGAGCATGTTTCGCATTCCACTAATGACAGCAACTTGATCCAGATCACGCCTCAGCTCAAGGCAAGGTTGCAGAAAGCGAAATACGGAGTTTACAATCACTCTGCAGTCGAGCTGTGCCACTGGACCAAAAAGTCCTTTGCAAACGAGGGCAGCTGTTACAAGCACAAGTTCTATGGCATTTCGACCCATCAGTGCATGGAGATGACACCGACTGCCATGAACTGCGAGAACAGGTGCATATACTGCTGGCGCCCAACCGAGTTTTACGACACACTGGAGATGCCCGAGGAGCTTGTTGACGAGCCGGATGTCATTGTGCAGCAGCTGATGGCCGAGCGGAAGAAGCTGATAAACGGCTTTTACGGACACGCCAAGAACGACAAGAAGAAGCTAGACGAATCGCTCCTGCCAGCACACTATGCGATTTCGCTTTCAGGCGAACCGACGATGTATCCCAAATTGCCGCAGCTAATAAAATATTTGAAATCGCTCAGGGCTACAAAATCGATATTCCTTGTAACGAACGGACAGGAGCCGGCGATGCTAAAGAGGCTGGAAGCCGAAGACGCGCTGCCCACCCAGATCTACCTCTCGACCAATGCCTCCAATAAAAAGATGTTCCAGCAGATCAATAGACCTAGGCACAAGGACGCATGGGAACGATGGTGGGAGAGTCTTCGTTTCCTTGCAACCGTCAATACAAGGACCGTGCTCAGGATGACGCTGATTAGAGGTTACAACGACGGCGCAGATTTTGTCGGCGAGTTCGCCGAAATGATGGCGCATGGAAACCCACACTTTATCGAGCTAAAATCGTATATGCACATAGGCATGTCAAACCGCCGGCTTGAACAGGACCACATGCTTGAGATGCATGAGGTGAGAGATTTCGCTACAAAACTGTGCGAAAAGATGCCCTCATTTAATATCATGGACGAAAGCGAGATTTCAAGGATAGTGGTTCTGCAGAACCAGGCGCGCTATGTAGACAGGTGGATAAAAGAATACTTCACACAAACGCAATAGCCTGCCCATCGCCATGGCGACTACAAAGGGAGCTGTTGCATTTAGAGGTCAGAGTCATGCGCTTTCCGGTACCACAATGCAAACTTTTCAAGGGCGGCCTTTCTGTGGGAGTAATCGTTCTTTTTCTCTTTTAGCTCTGCGAACGTTAGGTCAGTGCCATCAGGGATAAAGATCGGGTCATAGCCCCAGCCGCCCTCTGCTATTTTCACAGATATCCTGCCGTCGACACGACCCTCCGAAATAGACAGACGCCTGCCATCATAAAACGCTATCAGGGAGCGGAATGACGCGCTTCTCTTGGGCTCGCCATCCAGCAGCTTTATGATACCTTTGTTTCCAAGAGTCTTGAAGGCGTGGGACGAATACTGCCCCGGAAAGCCGTTCAAGGCATCGATAAACAGACCGTCGTCTTCCACTATAACGGGCCGGTCGACCTGCGAGAAAGCGCTCCTGACTTTTTCTCTTGCAATCTCTTCAAGCGAATCCGACTGTATCTCGACAAGGTTGACTTGGGCAAAGTCGACAGAAATATCGTGCGCCGCAAGTATCGACTGAACTTCAAAGAACTTGTTCTGGTTAGTGCTTGCAAAGGTCACCAAGCATTACTGGAAAAGGTGACTGGCTTTTTTATACTATGGTTTATGGCTCTTGTAGATCACAAACCCGAGTCCGGCCGCGATTACAGAAGATGCAATGATTGCACTCTGTATCTGCAGCATCTGTGGAGACGAGAATACTTCATCGTATGGCTGCATGGAAAGCATAACCCAAGTGGCACCAGGCATCTGGACAGGGCTGTATGCGATGAACATTTGAACTCCATTATGCATTTCGATTCTTGATCCGCTGTTGCCCGCAAGCGCGTCTGCATAGCTCTGCAGGTCGGAGAGGTTTTCATCTGCAGATACCAGTGCAGTGGAGGATACAACCTCGTGCTCGTTCTGGTCGAGGAAGATCACCCTCCCGCCGTATTCTGATCCAAGCAATTCGTCCGCTCGGCTATTAAGCGACTGAAGGTTCATGACTGCTATACAGACGCCGACCAGCGTTTTGTCATCGCGATAAACCGGCACAGCCAGAGCTGCCGCACTTGCTCCTGTTGCCGACGAAATGTATACTTCGCCAAGGTATGGCTCGCCGATGGCCACTGCGCCCTGAAAATAGTCGCGTGAGATAAAGTTCGTTCTGGTGAGGTTGAGCTGTCTCGAATACGGCTCCTCAAGGTACATGTCGCCGTTTGCTAGTATAAACCCGAAACCGTCAATATCAGGATTGGAGGCAAGAATGTCTTTTGCCACCTGTCTTATTCCAATTGCCGCGTTTTCAGGCACACCTTTGTTTTCTGCGCTCATGAGATGCGCTTCTGACGTATCCTTTAACTGTGGCAGCTTTGCCGTAACTTCCATAATCGATGCAACGGCTGACATCCTGCTGCCAGTTTCGATTGCAACATACCTAACACTATCTTCGATATTCCTTGCTGTCTTTTGATCCAAAGTCTGAATTTGGGCCATTCCGGCATATGACAAGGTCCCGATCGCAATCACTACAGCAAGAGCATAACACGCCAGTGTCATCGCCTTGCCCATGGCAAAGTTGTCAGAATCAGCTTCTATAATAATGTATCACATTACGCGTGCGTACCTGCCGCGCTGCTCTATCTCTCTTACGTTTTCCAGAATCCTGTCAGTCCTTTTCTTACCGGCGACGCTGGCATAGCCCTCCACAAAACGCAGAAAGGCATTTTTGACTGCGATGTGCGCGCTGGTAAAGACTTCCTTTATCAGCCGTATGTCAGTCGCCATGTCTTCTGTACGCTCTGAATAGTAAGAGAGGCCAAAGTCAAGCAGTACAAGTTTCGTGTTTGTAATAAAATTCGACGTGGTCAGATCACCGTGGATGATGTTGCGCGCATGGAGCATTGCGGCATAGCGGCCCATTTCATGGCAGAGGTCAGGAGTCAGAACATCCCGGACGTTATCGCCCTGCACAAATTCCATTATGATTTCGGCCTTTGCCGGGTCGACGAAGTGTACAAAAGGAGACATGACACCGGCAGACTTTGCAGCTGACATAAAGCTGGCTTCATGCACAGCCCTCTGCCTTCTGATTGCCTGGTCAAGCTCACTGTGCCTGTAAGGTTTAGGAGTCCTCACCTTGGAGATTGCTGGTCTGCAGCCCCATTCTATGAGGTAGATGTCTGCCTCTGCCCCTTTTTTCACCAGCCTTGGCTGCAATAGTAATATAGCCACTGGAATGGAGATAAAAACGTGGTGAGTTTCGAGCCGGCGCCAGGTGAAAAAGTAATCCTTGACGAGGATTGCGCCGAGGACAAGCTGAGAAATGGCATACTCGTGCTGACAGATAAGAGGCTAGTCTTCCAAAAGACTCAAGGAAGGATGGCCACCCTCTCAAAGAAGGAGGGCGAAGTAGCGCTCGACATTCCGCTTTCAAAGATATCATCAGTCAAAGCAGAGGGCTTTTTGGTGAAGAAAATAGTCGTCGTTTCTGATGGACAAACCTACAAGTTTGGTGTATTTAGTAATACCAAGTGGGAGCGCCAGATAAAGCAGCTCATTGGCGCCAGCTGACATCTACCGTATCAAGACGCCAAGACTGCCGCACAGCGGAATCCCTTATCTTGACTTGTTTTTTTGTAGCCTGATAGTCCTGCAGTGCAGTCCACGCGATCTGCGCGCCGTTGTCCCCGGCAAATTTCAGGGGGCATATGAAAAGCTTGGCGCCATGCCGGCTGCATGCAGATTCCAGCATTTCTGCAAGCCGCTTGTTTGCGGCTACTCCTCCCACTATCATCATCTCCTTTTTGCCTGTGAAAGACAGGGCGCGCTCGACGGCCTCTGTGAGCATCGCAAACGCAGTTTCCTGCAGAGAGTAGCACACCGCGGCTGAAGCCTCAGCCTCTTTCTCAACAAGCTTTGTCGCAGCAGTCAGCAAGCCGGAGAACGACACGTCGTTTCCCTTGACAACATATGGAAGCTGGATGTATTGCCCGGTCGCCTGTGACGCCAGCTGCTCGATTCTGCCGCCGCAGGGCGAAGCAAAGCCAAGCGATCTTCCAAACTGGTCGAGCAGCTGCCCCACAGTGATATCCAGTGTCTCTCCAAACACTCGCCACTTGCCGTGGGAGAAGGCAAGTATCATCGTATGGCCGCCAGAAACCAGCAGGACAAGGGGGTCGGAAGCGCCGGTGAGCATTGAGCCAAGTTCTAGGTGTCCAAGCGCGTGATTGACCGGCACCAGTGGCTTTTTGTAAAAGCCGGCTACCGTCCGTGCCACCACCGCCCCAACCCTAAGGCACGGGCCGAGACCGGGTCCCGCAGAATAGCCCACGATGTCGACATCCTTCATGGTGATGCCGGCGGACTGCAAAGACTTTTGAAATACAGCAGAGCTGACCTCCACATGGTGGCGCGATGCTTCTCGCGGGTGTATCCCGCTTCCCTCTGGCGCTCTGTAGATGTCACGCTCGTCAGAGAGCACCCTGCCCCTAGAGTCCACTACGGAGCATCCAAAAGTATGCGCGGTGCTTTCCACCCCGAGGCACAGCATCTTGCTACTATACTATCCCCTGCTTGTCGCTGACACTATCTTAATCACGTCACCGCTCTTTAGTTTATGGTCGGCTCCTACCCTCTGTTTTGTCCTTGCATCGACAGCATATAGGAAGCCCTTTGCAAGCTCGGCGTGTACAGTATGTGCGAGATCCCTAGCGGTAGATCCCTCAGGAAGCAGCTTGACATCGGGCAGGACATTTCCTTTCTTATCGGCAAGCTTGATCTCGTCCTCAACAGGGTAGACTGCCACCATGCGTAACAGCTTGAAGCAGGCAATGTTTATCACTTCCTGCACCCCAGTCGATCCATATTTTTGCATCAGTGTCCTGATGATGTCCAGCGCCTTTTGCTGCTGTGCGTTCAGCGTCACGTTTGGCTTGATATCAAACGAACCATCTCCAGGCAAGTAGTGAAGAAGGCCCTTTTTTGACGCCTTCCTGAGGAGCACCTCAGCCTCGGACGCACAGGGAACCACTTCAAGACCGGCCGCCTTTATTTTTTCAATGTTTGCTTCTGACGATGGGAGGTCTGCCTTGTTGGCAGCTATCACAAATGGCTTGGCCTTTGCCCTCAATATCTTGCAGAATGCGAGTATGTCTTCTTCCGTCCAGCTCACTGGCTTTTTCATTGCAAGGCCAGATGCGTGTATAGCATCTGCTATCGCAGGCTCGCCTATCGCAAGTCCTGACAGGCGTTTGGCAAGCATCTGCTCCAGCTTTTGACCCGCCCCTTCGGCTTCCCTTGCATTCTTGCCCCAGTCCCGGCTGATAAGAGCCGCAAGCCACAGGTCAAATTCTTCTTCGACAAACTTGATATCATACATCGGGTCGCCCGTCCCTGCAGGAATCGGCCTGCCTTGGCTGTCAGTAGAGCCTGAAGCGTCCACCACATGTATAAGCGCATCAGCCTGCCTCGCATCGTCGAGAAACTTGTTGCCAAGCCCCTTGCCTGCGTGGGCACCCGGAACTAGGCCTGCCACATCAACCAGCTTGACAGGGATGAACCTGTTTCCATCGATGCACATCGAATGCACCGGGTTATCCTGCACGCCAAACTCGCGACAGACACACTTTACCCTTGCAAAGGCGACGCCCACATTAGGCTCGATAGTCGTAAATGGATAATTGGCTGCAGATACGGCCAACTCGGTTGCCGCATTAAAGAATGTGGATTTGCCGACGTTGGCCTTGCCAATCAAGCCGATGATCAAATAATGTCACGCTTATTTCCCCATGCCCGCATTAATGTCTTTCAAGATTTAATAGTTGAAGATGCGGCACACCAGCCTGTTGAACTCCGCTGTCACTCCAAAGCTTGCAAAAAAGCTGGGGCTTGAAAAACACCCAGAGGGCGGCTACTTTAAGGAGACATACAGATCGGAAACATCGATAGACATTGAAGGATATGAAGGATCGCGCAGCATCTCTACTGCAATCTACTATATGCTCGCAGGGAACGATTTCTCTGCATTCCACAGGATCAAGTCCGATGAAATCTGGCATTACTATGCAGGGGGCACAGTCACGCTCTATGCAATTGACAAAGATGGAAGATTGTCAAAGACAAGAATCGGCAAGAATGGAGCATTTCAAGCAGTCATAAAAGCAGGCACCTGGTTTGCCGCTGCCCTTGACAGCAAGAGATCGTATTGCTTGCTTGGTTGTACAGTGTCGCCAGGGTTTGACTACCGCGATTGGGAGCTTGGCGAGAGAAACGACCTTGTGAGAATGTACCCCCAACACAGAAAGATCATTGAGAGATACACAAAATAGTCCCCGCCTTTGAGCCATCGTTGTCTATGGCTAGGCCGGCGGCAGTCTGCATTGTAAGTGGTGGGCTCGATTCTGTATGCTATGCCGCAATGCTTGCCAGAAACCACGACATTTACATGATGACTTTTGCCTACGGCCAGCGTGCCAGGAGAGAGATCGAGTGTGCCCGCCACTTTGCAAAAGTGCTAAAGGCAAAGGATCACAAGATCGTGGATATCGGGTTTATGAAGTCACTCTACGGTGCGAGCAACGCGCTGACTGACAGCAGGCAGAAGCTGTTTGAGGATTTTTCGCAAAACCTGGTAGTGCCTGTGCGAAACGCTGTTTTCATTACGATAGCAACTGCATGGGCAATGAGCATCAACGCCAGGATCGTCGCGTATGGCGCGCACACTGGCGACATCCCGCATTACCCTGACTGCCGGCCTGAATTTGTAAAGGCAATAAATGAAGCGCTCAACATGGCCGAGTCTGACGGGATAGCGTCCGGAACGCGTCAGGCCGTGACCATGATGTCGCCGGCGGTAACAGGCCTGGACAAACCGGCGCTGCTAAAGATAGGATACGATGCGCTAGGCAGCAAGATATTTCAGACTTGGAGCTGCTACTCTGACGGCGTGAGGACCAGCAGAGGAACCTATCTGCACTGCGGGCGATGCGAATCGTGTATAAATAGGAAAGGCGCATTCACCACCGCACAGATAGAGGACAAAACCGAGTATGCAACAAAAAACAGCAGGCGCAAGAGCAAAGCTCTCTGAGATATTCACCAGTATCGAGGGAGAGGGGATATTGTTTGGCACCAAGACAATGTTTGTCAGGCTGGCAGGTTGCCCTCTAAAGTGCCACTGGTGTGACACGCCTTATGCGCTACCGCTCGATAGCGGCTCTGAGTACTCTGTGGACGAGGTGAAAGATCTCATTTCAAAAAACCTTCACCCGAACACCTACAAGGTCAACTTCACTGGTGGCGAACCCCTCGTTCAGCACGAAGTAGTCATTGAGCTTGCCAAGTTCGTCAGAGAAAAGGGCATCAAAACGTACCTGGAATCGGCCTGCTATGATTCGTCAAGGTTCGCAAAGGTCTTGCCGCATATTGACCTTGTCAAAATTGAGTTCAAGCTGAAGGACTCAAACGCTGTGGACGAGAAGCACTATGACAGCCTTCTAAAGAGCGAGTTTGGCTGCCTCAGAATGGCCATTGCAAGTGGCAAGACCACATATATCAAGGTCGTGGTAACAAACTCGTCAGACCTTGCAGAATTCAAGAAACTGGTACGCGAGGTGTTCAGAGTGGCGGGTAGACCAGGAGATATAGCAGGATTTATAATACAGCCTAGTCATAAAGTGGATGAGCCAACATTGGATGTGCTTTTTGGCTTTTATGACGCCGTCTATCCGCTATACGATCAGGTTCGCATTGTTCCGCAGCTGCACAAGATTATAGGAATCAGGTAAAAACCAAGAAATGACAACAGCAACATCGACGACAAAGCCAACGACAGAAAAAGCGACGGTTAACAAAAAGAAGGTTGCCAAGCTCATAAGGCAGCTGCTGGTAGAGCTGGGCGAGAACCCCGACAGGGAGGGTCTTGTTGGCACGCCAAACAGGATCGCCGACATGTACGAAGAGATCTTTGGTGGCTACAGAATGGATGCAGAGCTTGATGTTAGCTTTACAGAAGAGACAGACGTCATAGTGGCGAAGGACATCCAGTTCTACAGCATGTGCGAGCACCACATGCTGCCGTTCTTTGGCAAGATACACGTGGCGTATGCGCCATCGGGCAAGGTATTTGGTGTCTCAAAGCTAGTAAGGTTAGTCGAGAAATACTCTCGCCGTTTACAGATACAGGAGAGGCTTACAAAGCAGATAGCAGACGAACTGGTGCGCATGGGGGTAAAGGGCGCGCTGGTGATAGCAGAAGGCGAGCACCTGTGCATGAAGATGCGTGGCGTGCGCAACAACAGCTCGATAACCACGATAGCTCATCGCGGCATAATGGAGCAGAAGGAGATGCGCGAGCACGTGCTTGCACTAATCTACAACCCCAAGTCTGAAATGACCAGGGTATAAGGGTCGCCGTTTTCATCTCTATTCAGTTGTAAAATGAATTACCGAGTTCTGGCGAGACCTGTTCCCTATAGGTAAAATGCAGAACCTATTTGAAGATCTGATGCGTCTGTGTTTATTGTCGTAAGAGTGCGAGCGATACTCTGCTGCCCTGTACCTGATTCTGCTTCCACAAAGAGGAGATGATGAGCTAGGAGACATGGTGGATTCATGGATTGACTGCCCGGTATGTAATAACAGGTACGCGGCCTCGATGCCTTCTTGCCCTATGTGCGGCGTGCCAAACAACTTTGTCGTGCAACCGCCACCAACGAAGAAAATCGCTGCAGGCAAAGTGGCTGCCGGTATAGCGATCGTTCTAGTGACTGCCGCGCTACTAGCCATGCTAGCTCCCTCCCTGATAGGCGCGATAAGCCAACAGCAGCAGGAAGGCAACCCTGTGATCAGGATTTTGCAGCCGCGCGGTGCGGAGCCAAGCGCGGCAGTTCCTTATGAAGAGTTGGTGCAGCATGCTCTGGATCTCATCAACAACGACAGGGCAGACTATGGCCTTCCGCCAGTCGAGCTTGGTACCAATCAGGCCGCTCAGGTGCACGCAGAGGATGTCTTTAGTACAAAGCAGATATCGCACTGGATGACAAATGGCGAGAAGCCCTACATGACCTATACCCGCTATGGCGGCGAAGGTAGCGTGCAGCAGAACGTGGCAATAGCCGGCTTTAGCGCGTCCCAGTACCAGGAATGCCGCACCAGCATACTGGTCGATTGCGAAAGGATAGAGCCGCTATCCACCATAGAGGAGCTGGAATATGAAATGATGTATAACGACAAGGAATGCTGTAACGACGGACACAGGAACAATATCCTGGGTCCGCACCACACCCACGTGAGCATCGGAATCGCATATGACGAGTACTATTTGGTGCTGGTACAGAATTTCGAGAACAATTACAGTCTTGACGTGGATGTCGACAATGGTCAGGTAAGGATCACTGGCGAGCTTGCTGAAGGAGAGCTTGAACAAGTGAACATATACTATGACAAAATGCCTGACAGCGAGACCTATGAGCAGAACAAACACAGACTGTCATATTCTACAGGCGAGCTTGTGGCCATAGTGGTCAGACCACTGCCGCCGGGCTACTATTATGAAACGCGGACAGATGAGTATTCGCTTATCGAAGCCAGCACGTGGGAGGATGGAGATCGCGATTCTGTAGATATTACTTTCAATATTGCAGAAGCGGTCGAGGACGATGGCGTTTACACATTCTTTGCGATGGCAGAAGATGGCGATGAAACATTTGACGTGACTTCGTATTCGGTTTTCGTAGACTCTGAACAAGATAGCAGCTATCAATAACGCACTATAGAGTGATCAAAACTAAGACTGCATACCATTATTTGGATGAATGAGCGCAGTCATTGAGATCATGCCTCTGGGAAAAGATGATCACTGCAGGCATCAAGCACAACAACCTATCGGTGCAAGATGCCACCGAGTCAATGTTAAATAGCAAGTTCGGTTCCGTCGTATTGGCGGACAGCGACGACACAACCCAGCCGGAGCAGCCACAAGGAGCGACTTCGCCAAAAAAGGTGTGGCCACCTCAACCAACCCCGCAAGGGACATTAACGAAGTTAAAAGCGTAGTGCAGCCGCCAGTTATTAGCATCAAGGCATACGATTCTTTTGAAACAGCCGCGGCGGTGATGCCAGAGAAAATGATCAGTTGGGTTGTAGCGGTTCAAGATGGCCGGTCGTCTGCGTGTGTGCGTGCGGCATGCGTGCTGCCAGTCACGGACATTTCAAGAAAGATGGCAAGGATACTAACAGACGCCTATAGCAATTATCAACACTGAAAGCCGTACTTGACCTCTGAAACTTATATTCTAGAATGTGGAAATAATCGCGTTAATAATATGAGCGAAACTCCAAACTCGACTGCGCAACCTCCTACTGAAATACTGCTTGCCAGTTGGGGCGAGCGCTTTGTAGCATGGCTCATTGATTTTATAGTAGTAAACGCCGTGCTATGGGCTATATTTGCAGCGATTGCATTTCCCTTCTGGATCACTGGCGCGCCCGACAGGTGGTTTGACAGGGGACAGGGACCGATAGGATGGGCCGCCACCAGCCTGGTCTTTTTTGCATACTGGATATACTTCGAAACTACTACTGGCCAGTCGCTTGGCAAGATGGCTCTCAAAATAAAAACAACAGATTTGGCGGGAAACAAGATTGATGTCAAAAACGCAGCCATAGAAAGTTTTGGCAAGGCTTTCCTTCTGCCAATTGACGTGATCCTTGGATGGATATTCACGAACGACAAAAGGCAGAGGATATTCAGCAGGGCAGGAAACACGATCGTGATCAAGGTAAAGCCGGCCGTCAGCGAAGGGAATTTCCGATACACAAAGAGCTGATTGTGAAGCCAATAATGGCGCGACAGCACGGAAAAGGTAGGCATTATCATGCGACGCCACCTTTGGCCAAATTGTGCCGGGGTGCGCGCATATTGCTTGCCTACG
>DASVCY010000005.1:0-3871 GCA_036381375.1 Nitrososphaera sp.
TTGCTTGCTGAATCGGAGAAGTTGCAGGTGCAAAACCGGCAGCAAAAAATGTCACCGAGGCAGACACACCTTGGGATATTCATGAAGGCAAAGCAGCTTGAAGTATCTGGCAAAAGGATAATCCACATGGAGGTGGGCGAGCCCGACTATTCGCCGCCGGAAGCAGTCGGTGAGTCGCTTGTCGCTTCATTCAAGCAAAAACAGTACCATTATACCGATACGCGTGGCGTTCCAAAGCTCCGCGAAGCAATCGCAAGGAAAGAGTGTGTTTCAGAAGATCAGATAATAGTCACACCGGGCGGCCGCTTTGCTGTTTTCAGCGCAATTACCTCTCTCCTGAGACCGGGACAGGAGTTAATCGCCATCGAGCCGGCATGGCCCGCATACAAGGAGTGTGCAGACTTTATTGGCGTGAGGACAAGAACTCTGAGGACGACCATTGAAAACGAATGGACTCCGGATCTGAAGCAACTTGAGGCAGCAATAAACCCGAGCACTAAAATGATTGTGCTCAACTACCCAAACAACCCGACAGGCAAGGTGCTTGACGAAAAGACTATGGAGAAAATAGTATCTATTGCCAAGGATCACGGCCTTTATGTGCTAAGCGACGAAGTCTATGCCGATTATACTTTCAAGAAGTTTACAAGTATACATGAATATGGCTATGGAAAGAGCATTTTGGTGTCTTCGTTTTCAAAGCGCTATGCAATGACTGGTTTTCGGGTTGGCTATGCTGTCGCTGGTAAGGACATCATTACCATGATGGCGAAAGTGCAGGCGGTGGGGATAACAAGCGTTGCCGAACCCGTGCAATATGCCGCACTTGCCGCGCTTGGAGAGGACCCATCTGAAAACGTCAGGACTATGAAAAAGAGACTCGACTTTGTGTCAACCAGGCTCAAGCAAATGTCACTTCGATTTGTCGAGCCAGATGGCGCAATGTACGTCTACCCAGAGCTGCCAAAAGGAGATGACATTTCGCTAGTAGAAAGGCTGCTGGAAAAAGGGGTGGCCATTGCTCCGGGTAGCGGATTTGGGGACTATTACACACAGTTCGTCAGGATATCTGCCTGCCAGCCCGAAGAGACTCTAGGGAAAGGGCTCGATATAATAGCGTCAGCAATAAAGGAGAACGCCTGAGTTGCGGAAAATAGCGATCATAGGCGCAGCAGGCAAGATGGGTTCTTGGCTCACTAACTATTTTGCACGGCGCGGCATGGACATCTCCGCTTATGATGTCAATAGAAAATCATTACGAGCCTCTGGCAACATCCGCATTGCAAGCAGCATAGTCGACTGCGTCAAAGATGCCGACTTGGTCGTCGTTTCAGTGCCAGTGCGAGTGACTCCGAGAACAATAGGTGAATGTACAAGAGGCATGAAGGCCGGTGCCGTCATTTCTGAAATATCGTCAGTAAAGTACCAGACCTTTCGCGCACTGAAAAGGGTTCCAAAGAGTGTCCGACCACTGTGCATCCATCCAATGTTTGGACCCGGTGCGACTGAAAAGATGCAGCCGAAGATATTGCTTGTGCCTGTCAGAAGCGAAGAAGACGAGCTGAAGATGGTGCGCGAGATATTTGAGAATTCCACAGTAAAGGTGCTGCCTGATGCAAAGGTTCATGACGAGTCTGTTGCGATTGTGCTTGGGATGACATACTTTGCAAACATCGTCTTTGCCAGAGTAGTGTCGTCAGGAAACGTTTCTACTCTAAAGGAGGTCGCCGGAACCACGTTTGCGCTGCAGTCGCTCGTTGCAGAAAGCATTCTTACAAACGAGCCAGATCTGGTTGCGGCGCTGATACAGGAAAACCCGTATGCCAGGAGATGCATCCAGCAATACCTGAAGGAAGCATCTGCCTTATCCAAGATGGCCTCTGCCAAGGACGACGGTAAGTTGAAAGCTGATTTAGAGAAGGTCAAATCGAAATTGCAAAAATGGCAGGATCTACAGCAGTCGTACAAGAAAATGTACGAGATCATAGAAAGCCTGAAGTAAAAAGAGAAATACGTGAGCTAGCACATATGCCACACATACACATGACGCTTTTGTGGCGTGACTCATGGCTCAAGCCCCTCTCTGAGTTTGATGTCGGCGCAGAAAAGTGCAGCTATTGCAAAAAGGCGTTTGGCAAGATAGAGTTTGTCACCGCCTGCGACTTTTGCGAAAAGGGCATAATGCATGATGTATGTGCCAACAAGCATATCCTATCACAACACAAAAAACAACTGGAAGCAAAAATTAACGCGCACAAGGACAAGCCTCTACACGACTACCAGTAGTAGTAATGACGACTAGTCTGATGGTGGACCGAGGTAATCCATTCCGATGCCACTCTTTCTCTCGCCGTCAATTGTGGAGATCGTCTTGGTCGACTTTATCCCCTGCACCTTCCTTATCTTGTCGATTACAAAGCCGACGCTGTTACCCACTGGAACTTCGAGCCGCACGATAAGGTCAATTTCGCCATAAACGCCTTCTACCGACACAACACCGGGAATCTGTGCTATCTCTTCAAGGACCGGCTTTTCCATTCCGGGCAGCGTGTTTATCATGACGTAGGCACCAGGCATACCAAATTTTAAACCAGCATCGGGATATTAAACAGTATTGCCCAGCCTTATTTTCCTCAACTAGTATCAGGGTATTACTAGATTCCGGGCAGGGCTTTCTTGCTTGATGAGGATTTGATTGGCTGCATACACCATCTGGATTTTACCAACATCGCTAGCGTGAATCTCTAGTATATTTCGCAGGCTTCATGTCGCCTCCAAAGTTTTTTAAAACCCGTTCAGGGGTATTTACTTGTATTTGGAAGCCATTTTGTGCGCAATTTCCAGAAGGTCTTCTACTCCTAGCAGATAATATTTGAGACGCGAACTGTGTATATCGATCTTAAATCCCGGGGCTGTCATATGCAAGGGAGTATCGCGAAGGATACAACACTCCCGTCAAAACATGAATTAAGGTGGGAATCAGCTCGAATCTCCTTCAACTTACTGCAGATGGGACCTGACCGAGCGATTGAACCCTTGACCTTTGTATGCAATTATCTGCGACATTCTTTAGATGCGCGAATCAACTAATTTTACGTTCTAATCTTTTTAAAGAAACAGCGCAATCAGTGCGGTAGATTGTCGCAGGGAAGATTATTTTCGTTCGACGCAAGCTCGTTTCCGCTTGATCCGTCTGTCGAGAGCTATCTGAAATCCAAGAGGGCGTTCTCACTTGACTTTGGGAGATTTGCATACATCAATTCCGAGATGATGTCTACGATCCTCCTAGAGTTGATAGAAGGCAGCAGGGCAGGTGCCCAATCAAGTGCCGAGCTTATTGCTCAGCTAAAGGCAGAGGTAGGCAGGTATTCTGCCGAGCGGCAGAAGATGCTCGAAGACACTGCCAAGCTTGTGACGCAGGTCAAGTCATATTCTGCAGAGGCGGCTGCGCTGAAGGAGCAAGTCGCAGAAGCCGCAAAGATGGTGGAAGAGCTGAAAGCTGAAAATGCTCGCCTACAATCCATGGCCAAGAAAGTGCCACCACCAACTGCGCAATCGACGCCGCAGGCATCATCTGCCGTGGCTGACGAGAAACTGAGGCAATCATATGAAAAACTCGTAAAGGATTTTCAGTTGCTCAAGGCACAGAATGCAGAAGCGCTTACCTCGCTGAAGGTGCTAGAAGACGAAAACGAGGAACTGATGCTGGAACTGGAAAAGATGAGGCATCAGCTTGATGCCGCGTCTACCAAGGCTGGATAACCACTGGCTTTGTGTAAAAAATAATAACCCGCAAGACTTAACTCATGCGCTCAAACAGCTACCTAGGCACGGGTTCTTGACTTTTTAAACAAAGCCGATAGCGGTCCTG
>DASVCY010000006.1:0-2777 GCA_036381375.1 Nitrososphaera sp.
CTCGAGCCATAAAAGCGGTTAATAAATATCACTATCATAAAATTTCAATTTTGCGCTATTATGCTTGGTTTCAAAATAGACCAAAATACTACCACATTGCTAAAAATTCACCTATATCCTTTTATTCTGACTTAAAATGATGCATGCATATGAATGGCAAACCGGAGTACAAGAAGGGGATGTCTGTCTTTATTGCCATTGCGGCACTGACTGCAATTATGGCCGTGGGATTTACTCCCGCCCAGGCGTACAATTCACTGACTACGCCGGATAGCCCTGCAGTTAAGTATCACTCTTGGCAAACAGACGAGGAAACAGGAGAATTCCTACTTGACGAAAACGGCTATTTGATTCCTGCTGAAATAGACCACGGGGACAACGCATGGATGCTAACTTCCGCAGCATTGGTGCTGATGATGACTCCTGCTGGCCTTGCAATGTTCTACGGCGGTCTATCTAGAAGGAAAAACGCCGTCAATACTCTGCATATGGTATTCATCACAACAGGTCTCGTCGCCATCCAGTTCACGCTAATCGGATACAGCCTTGCATTCGGCCCTGACGCCACCGGCCACGGCTTCATTGGGACTTTAGATTGGGCGGGACTCAACAACGTGCTACATGACGCGCCGTCTGACGTATACACAGTAACCGTCCCGCACCAGACTCTGTTCATATTCCAGATGATGTTTGCCATCATCACGCCTGCGCTTATCGTGGCGTCGGTAGCTGAAAGAATGAAGTTCAGCGCATTCCTAATCTTCGTGGTAATCTGGACAACATTCGTCTATGACTTTGCGGCGCACTGGACATGGTCGCTTGGCACTGCGGGAACAGCTCCTGGTTGGACAGGTGCGATGGGTTCACTTGACTTTGCAGGCGGAACAGTCATACACATTACATCTGGTTGGGCTGGACTCGTAGTAGCACTGATGCTAGGAAGAAGACTCGGATATGGCAAGATCCCGATGGAGCCCCATAACATCAGCCTGGTGGTCCTAGGTGCCGCTTTGCTGTGGGTTGGATGGTTTGGCTTCAACGCAGGTTCTGCAGGTGATGCGAGCAACGCTGCGACAAGCGCTTTCGTAGCCACCAACATTGCAACAGGAACAGCCGCACTCACATGGTCACTGATCTCTTGGGCACACACAGGCAAACCTGCAACAGTAGGCGCGGCCACTGGTGCAGTGGCAGGGCTTGTAGCCATCACGCCAGCTGCAGGATTCGTCTCTCCAATGTCCTCGATAGTGATCGGCATTCTGGCTTCAATCGTGTGTTACGCCGCATTGGCATTCAAGAACAGACGCAAGTGGGACGATGCACTTGATACATGGGCTGTTCACGGTGTCGGCGGTCTGGCAGGCGCGATACTGACTGGTATCTTCTCGGAGAGCAGGTTCTCATGGGGAGACCAAGGTGCTGCATTTGGCAACATTGCACAGCTGTATGAAAACGCAGTAGGCGCGTTTGCAGCATTGGCCTGGGCAATGGGTATCACTGCAATCATTATCAAGATAATGGATGTGGTGTGGCCAGGCGGAATCAGAGTCACTCCAAAGGAAGAAGAGATCGGACTAGACCTTGCACAGCACGGTGAAAGGGCATACGTAGACTAGTGGCAGGGAGCTTTTTCCCCTTACCACTTTCCCATTTTTCAAAACAAAACTTTTTTTGGTTGATTTCATCTAACCGTTTGTTGACAATTTTAGTGGTTTGCGCCAGACGAAAAGGCATGCATTTTTCAATTATGGAGCACAGGCAATATCTCGCTACGGCCGGGAGGTACTGTTATGATCGGTGACAATGGGTTACCACAGTTCACGGATGTAGTATGGAACCCAGGTGATCTAACCTAACTGTAGCGTCGCCTTGGCAAAGGCATGGGGGAAACGGTAGTGGGGTAGAGGGATCAAGCCCCTCATGGATTAAAAATATCCGTCCACAGAAGCGTTGTTCGCGGACTGCCTTTCGCACAAAAGAAAAAGAGAATGAACGGTGAAACCAGCATTATTTGAAGAAGCTCACTCGGGAAAATTGTTGAGCATCCCCTCATTCTTTATGAGGCCGAACGGTCCAGAGGGGTATGCGACAGTCCGAGCGACAAGTGCAAGACCTTCGGTTGCTCGAGAATGCAAGCTTCATCTACTTTCAAGCACACCAAGAATAGATTAACCGGGGGTCTTCTACACGATCTATTCCGGAAATCATTAAACTTGAAAGAGAATCCCGTTGCCTTGTAGCCCAAAGCCAAGACTTTTTCCAACTGCTAGTCTTTATGTACAAATCGTGCACTAGGATTATATACAAGCTTTTGGTTTGGTGCTGATACGTTGGATTCTCGACAAAGTAAAGAAGCCGAGATCATAAGCGAAATTCTACTCAAGGCAGCCAGCGAGCCAGAATTCAGGAACGAACTTATCAAGCGCCCCGGTATCGTGCTCGAGCAGTACAATGTTTCACCTCAGGCAAAGATGATCATCCAAAGAAGCATAATTGACCTGACACAATGACCTTCCCGTTAGAAGATTGTACAGTTAAATTCTATATGATTTTGGAACTATATCATATTTCTCTAGAGAAGAGATAAAATCGTTAAAATTCATTCTTGCACGTTCTGAGCGATGAAGAAAGCACCAATAGCGATCGCGCTAGTGCTGGTTTTTGGACTTTTTGCAGCAGCGGTTAGTCTCACGCCAGCAGTTGCGCAGAATGCCACTATGGGCACGAACGCAACGGGCACGAACGCAACAAGCAGCAACGCAACAACAGGTACTACA
>DASVCY010000007.1:0-4418 GCA_036381375.1 Nitrososphaera sp.
TTCCCTGTCTCCGAGCGATGCACTAAATGTTTCCATTGTCAGACCGTCTGCGAACGCTTTTTGCACAGGAAAGCCAAGCGCCGTAAATGATAGCGCAAGGACAAACATAAAAACAAAAGCTAGCATCGCGAGCCTGCCTGCTTGCACATCAATACTTTCTAAGCATGTGTATTTAATTCTTGATGTAAGCATTCGGGATTGTTGCCTAATTCATTTTAACAGCTAGTAAAACGACCTAGCGTAGAATCAACTTTAGCTCGGCATGGGCGTATATGCACCCATATCATGGCTTCCAAGATGTTCAGCCTGAGAGGGTCTACCAATACATAGTGAGGGCAGGGAGGCAGCAGCGTGAGGGCGGGCTGATCGAGGGCGGGATACGTGTATGTGTGATATGATCGGCACTTAAGAAGAACTGTGAACATCATCAGAGAGCTCTGATGCAGGTTCGGGATAAAGAACAACCAGAAGAGGCTTTTTGTATTGTAAGGCCACCGAATGGAAAAAAGCCTGCAGCTGCCAAGCAGGGTACAATTGGCAAACAAGCAGGGGACAAGCTGGACAGTATGAGATATCGAGTCAGGCAACAACCTTTGTGTCTTCCAATGATTTAATTATGTCATCCTGAACTAGATCTGTCAGGTGTCAAGGCAGAGGGTCGTTACTATAACATGTGTAGCAGTGGCAGCAGTCATCATCGCGGCGACACTTGCGATGCTGCTGCCGATGCAGAACAAGACATCGACCCTATCTACAAACAGCAGCAGTTCCTCTACTGCCGCTGGGCAGACGGACAACAGCAGCAGTAGCAGTGGTAATAGCAGCACCCGGATAAGCAACATCATTTACAATGTCAAGTTCGAATGCGGCACCATTCGTGGCGATGAGGGACCGCTTAGGCCAGGACATTATGACACCGACATCGGTATCCTGAACAAACAAAACTTTCCTGTAAAGATTCAGTGGAGCGTCACTGCGAATGATGGAAAAAACACAAACTCGATACTAAAGACGCTACAGCCGCAGGGTGTGACGGGGATAGTGTGCAAGGATCTGCGACAGTTTCTTGGAAACAACCAGAGCTTTGTAGAAGGATTTGTGATAATTCACGTGCCAGTGGAGCCGGGTCTTCTCGGCTCGCTCTCGGATGGTACTACAGTCCTAGGCCGCTCTGAGGATATCAACATCCTCGAAGTTCAAGCATTCTATACTGCAAATGCCCTAGACGAGCTTCCACATCCTGTACTGGTTGACAAGATCGCTTTTGTCATAACAAATGACACCAGCGGCAAGATTCCGGCAGAATTGATTGGAAGGACTCTGGACATCACTGTCCCTTCAGCGATGAATGAAATTTCAGATCCTGAGATAAAAGTCAAAAGTACGCTTGCCGAAAGATATGCCCTATCAGAGCAAGATCTTGCGGGCCTGCAAATAAAGATACAAGAAATCGGAGTCGGCGTTGGAACAATGATCGACGACCACGCGATTTCTCTGTCAAAGATCACACCGCAGGCAAGCTGAAAGCAGTGGCATTGAAATAAAACAATATATTCTTCCCTTGACCTTTCCTCATGCATGGCTAACTTTACACTCCCTCAGTTGTCCTATTCGTACGATGCATTGGAGCCACACATTGACGCAAGAACTATGGAAATCCATCACACCAAGCACCATCAGGCTTATACCGATGGCCTGAACAAGGCGCTTGCGAATCTGGGCCCCGAGTGGCAAAACAAGAATGATGTTGTCGAGATCCTGAAGAACATTGATTCTGTCCCTGAAAGTGCAAGAAGTGCGATCAACTTTCACGGCGGTGGTTACAACAACCACACGCTGTTCTGGAACAACATGAAAAATGGTGGAGGCGGAGAACCAAGCGGTGAGCTAGCAGAAGCGATCAAGAAAGCTTTTGGAAGCTTTGCCGACTTTAAGACTAAATTCCAGACTGAAACTGTAGCTATTCAGGGAAGTGGCTGGGGATGGTTGGTAAAGGACGCCTCCGGTGGAGTGCAGTTCATAACAATGCCAAATCAGACGAGCCCGTGGACCAGATGGAACAAAGAAAAGCTCACCCCGCTCCTAGGACTTGACGTATGGGAGCACGCGTACTATCTGAAGTATCAGAACAAACGTGCAGATTATGTTACGGCTTGGTGGAACGTAGTTAACTGGGACGAAGTCGCTAGAAGGTTCAAGCAGTAACAACCACCCTTTTCATTTTGTGCCCATGATTATGGCATCGTGGCGCGTGGTCTGTTCAGGCTGTAACGATTCTTTTTCAAGCTTCGAGGCATTTTTGCGGCACGTTTTCAATGATCATGGTAACGAGCCGGCGCTGAGGATGAAAGCGAAGATTGTGCGTAGTAGCTAGTCTCGGTTCAGGTCGACAAAGTTTACAAACCCATAATTCTCCCTGGTTGTTCTGCTCACTGCCATATTGTAGTTATAGATTCTGGTAGAATATTCCTCCAAGACAGGAGTGATGCTGTCCAAAGATTTTTCAAGGTAAAAGCCGGGGCAGTCACCGGTGAACTGGAAAGTGGCGTGGACTACTGGCCGGCCCTTTGAGTCTGATTCAAGCCATGACGCAAACGGGTAGAGCCAGCATACGCCGGGCTTGTCCGGGTGTATGCGACAGGCACCTTTGTCGTCCAAAAACCTGCAGCGAAGCGGCGTCCCGTCTTGTTCTTCATGTTCGTCAATCCTGCGCTTTAGCGAGATCATTGTCAGCGTAGTGATAATGTTATCAAGCGTTCCGCGCTCCTCCCATGTAGATACAAGCGTCTCGTTTTTCACAAATTCCGGCTCTGAAGCGTAGCCTATTTTCTTGGAGATTGTCTTGATGTCGTCCTTTGTGAGTGGCAGCCGTCCCTGTCTGTCGCAGCAGTTGTAGCAGTCTGGCCATAGGCACTTCCATAATACGTAAAGGTTGGCCCTTGCCAGTTTGGGTATGTGGAAGATCACACCTCCGACGTTAACTGGTGTGTCGACTACGTCGTCGCGCTTGCCCGTCTGCAGCTCATACAATTGTGGATCTATTTTCCACTTTTTTGCAAGGAGGTCAAGCGATACCTTGACAGAGCTGTCGGGCTGCATCGACATCAATTATAAACCCGGGAGTTTAAACCTATTCCACTTTGCTCAGCCCTCAGCACGAGCGACGCGTGGATGAGCCGGCCCCAAGAAGGAAGGGCAAACACGCGTCATCCACTGAAAACCGCAGGATGGTATGGGAAAACGTTGTCTGGCCGCTGGTGCTCGAGATAAACAGATCCTATTTTACGCAAAGAGAATATCATGCAAAGAGGGATGCATTCTGCAGAGAGAGCGGCATAGCGCCCTCAAAGGTTGCAGGAGGCTTTGTTTCTCTCTTGATAAAAAACATCATCACCAAAGACAAGAACGGGTATTCCATCCACTATCGCCTGATACCCTACATGAGGAAAAAGGCGCCGCTTGAATATGGCCTTGTCATAAGGGAAGTCAACACAAAACGTTAGAGTCAAATACGGGATGTGTAATCGATTTTTTGGTTAGCCCGGTCGTCTAGTGGCCAATCTCCAAGGTTGAGGGCTAGGGATTTCAGGCTCTGGATCTTACAAAAAGGAGAAACCTGGAGACAGCAGTTCGAATCTGCTCCGGGCTACCATTTCTTTATGCAAGAAGGATCAGGCACGCTATTTCCTTTTGAGCATCCAAGCAAGAATAAACCTCGTTGCATTTTTGCTACTATCAGAGTGCTATCGCGCCGGCTGTATCAGGTCTGAAGTAGGGATAGCGTTTCTAGTAGTTTTTCATTATGTTGATCACCGATAATTGATAGAGGAGATTCTGTTCTGCAGGAGCAACAAAAAGTCATTTCTATCACGAAGAATTTGTCAACTGTAAAGGAATTTCCGAAAAGGTATCCGGGTGCAGATATCAAGGTGGGCAAGGATTTGACTGACATTTCAAAAATTGATGATTCAAGGCTAGAGCAACATACTCTCTTGAAAGAGATCTTTACCCAAGCGAAGGTTGCAGAGAATTGGGGTTATTGGTATTGGCGGACAAGAACTATAGAGTCATCTCGAGTGGTATGACGTGCCTCAGTCCAGTTTCAAGCACGCTTTGACGCGTGTAACCTGATATGTGGATAGAGGCAGAGAATTGTATCACAAAGTAGATAGAACATGCGAAGAAACTAACTTTACCTGATTGCCCTGACAAAAGATCTCTGAACCCTTGTAGGACGCCAAGATAGCATTAACTAGCATTCTATGGAGTCATGCAAGCGGTCCTGTTAACTTAGCCTCCATCCCTAGCCAAAAATAATGTGAACCGCATCCTGTCTGCCCTCATGTCCAGATATAGCAAGAACAACTTGAGCCAGTTCCACACATGCTGCCTGTTGCAATTCTTCTTTCTACATGGAA
>DASVCY010000008.1:0-6021 GCA_036381375.1 Nitrososphaera sp.
AAGGATCTTGTCAACTATGCCCACGAGGTAGGAGTGGTCGCAAGGCCCCACACTACGGATGCAAAAGGCAACGGCATCGACGTGATGTATAGCGATCCGTACGGCACCAAGGTAGCAGTCGCTGTAGTCATTAACAAAGACCATGCGAAGAGCTTTGAGCAGATATCAAATACGCTGAAATCGACAGGATTTGTAGACAAGCTGGTCATATTGACAAACGCCAATACCACTGGCGGCACGAACGGAAGCACGCTTGTCAACATTGACCGGTGCAAAATGATAGACCTGATCTACTTTAGCAACAAGTACAAGAATAATGAAATGCAGCAGGATGACTCGCAGCGCGCGATTCTGTTAGCAAAATCGATAAGGCTCTGCTAGCTGGCGGCGCTCTTCCTGCCGGATCTTTTCCTTCTTTTCGTGGTAGACAAAGAACCTGTAGTGCAGGAGCATGATAGCGGTCGTTGCGATGTAGCCCGTGATACAGAAGAAGTTCCATATCAATATCTCCTCCTCCTCTTCTTCTTCTTCCAAACGGATGGCCTTATTGTAAACAAAGCCACTGGTGACAGCCGTCAGGAATGGGAGCAAAGATGCTAAGACCATCCTGGGTGTCGACGTTGGCTTGCTATGGTGAAGATGCAAGAACAATTGTATCCCATAACGAGATCACATCGAGTACTGGATATGCAACAGATGCTACCACAGCTATAAAGTCCTCCTGTTCGTCGCGCTCCTATGCTGCAAAAACTACTATAGATGTCTGGCGGGCAAACAGTGCCCCCACGATCGAAATGACTATCGTCAAATGCGGCTTGACTGCCTAACCAAAGAACCTGCAGGTCGCTTCAAGATGATATGCAAAAGGTATGTATTTGCAATCCGAAACGCGTGAGCTGATGAAGGGAGCTGATCCTCTGTTCCTGCGAACAATGCGCAATAAGTCCAGATGGTTTAGGCCACTAACCACAGCGCAAGCCCGTGGCAAAGGCAGCATACATATGCCCTGCCGTTCAGCCCATCAGACTCTTGCTGCAAAATTACCATCGATATTCCAAGCGGGACAACCGCTTCTGCATTTATCGTCCAGTTTGTAAAGGATGGTCCAATTTTGTTTCCAAGAAATATGGGAGCTTGCGACCGCGATCGATATTGCAAGCTTCATAATGAGTTTCTTGCGGAACCGTATATCACCTAACTCATTGTGCTGCATCTAGTAACTCATCTCCTTTCTGATTCAAGGATCTGCTTGATCTTCTCAAGCGCGGTAAGACTCTGGTCGGATTGTGGATTGATTTTGAGGCGCCTACACATGTTCTTGTAGATCACTTTCAGCAATGATTCAGAGCCCTCGCCAAAGAATTCTGTTAAAACGATAGCAAATTTGTCAATGTCATAATTGTCTGGCCCCATATTGGCACCCTCATCGCTCAACTGCCATATTGCCGTCTGAGTGATAGGTCTTCCGAGGGAATTGAGGGCTTTGTCCACCGACTTCCAGAGGGCTATGTTGGCATTCGTAATATTATGTGTGGATCGTGACTGCTGACTATAAAAGCAGATAGTATTTTCTAATCTATAACGATAAAGGCACACTATGAGAGCGTAAATTGTTTTATGAGAGAATCGCTATTAGCTTTTGTGGAAGAGCGCGGGATTGATGATGGTGAAGATCGGAGATTTCAATGTAACATATGCGGCAGCAAGGCCGAATTTGTTGTGCAGCTCGAAGTGGCAAGGGGGGCGAGATACAATGTCTTTCGTGTCCGGCAGACCCCGTTTTACCTGTGCAAGGCACATGAGCACATTTACAAAAAGATGCAGAGGAGCATAGAACTTAAAGATTATTTCACCGAAACGATAAGGGAACACAAGTAGGAATGCCGAAGAGAAACTTTACAACGCTTGAGGAGTTCAAGGCCAACCTGCACAAGGAGGGAGCCACTCTGGTAGAATTTTCCGGCTCGAAAGTTCCTTGTATCCTGCTAAACCAGAAAAAATACGAGGAAATGCTGCAGAAAGTCTATGGCAAGAATGTGCGGGCGGACACACTTCTTGACATTTTTTACGATGGGCAGGACGTCTTTGTTGACGTCCAGATCAAGTTAGCAGACACTGATTTCGAAGAAAATTATCTGCTATATGCAAACGACATGATCGAGTTCTTTGAAGCCCTCGCAGAGAGCGGCATTATGTCGCTAGCACCAGACTCGCCAGTATACACAAATTCGCAAAACGTGTTCATGATCCAGCTCCCAAAAAAGGACGCCGCAGAAAAAGCCCTCGAAATAATCAAGTCAAATGCCAAAAAGCACCGTTAATAACACGCCTCTGACCTGATTTCTCTGTGGTACCAGAGCGCAAGAAACAGCCTGAAAAAGAAGGCGATGACGACAATCAAGGGGTGCCTCTAGAGATAGACACTCACTACCAGATGTATGGCAAGCATGCATGGGAGGTCGAGTACGGCGAGCGTTGCGAGGTGTGCAACAAGAGGATTGACGAGTTTGGTTTTTGCGCCTGCGGGAGTAGCCAATGATATTTAAAAATTGTAAAAAATCTAGACAAATCTGGATGGTTATTGTATTCTGCGTGTGTCCTTTGTACTTCGGTGTAGATCATATAATTTGAACATACGTGCAACTCGTGCTGGACATCCTTCTGCTCACAATACTGCTCCGAGTTCTACCTGGATCGATCTACAGACTAATCCGGACAAATTCATGGATTATTATCTGATGGAAAATGCGGCTGAGACATGCTTGCCCTAGCTAGAAAGAGATGGGTATGGCCATAAAAGCCCAGCTAGAGGTGACAGGGCAAAGACAACGGCGAGTCCTGACGAGGTGGAGGCGCGGTTCGACAGAGCTCGGCAAGCTTGAGAACATAGACGCTATAAGAAATGATGAAGAATGCGACGGCCGGGATTTGAACCCGGGTTACCAGATTGGCAATCTGATGTCCTAGACCAAACTGGACGACCGTCGCACGAAAACTATCGATACTTCATCGTTATTTAAAGCGTACGTGCTGCCGCCATTGTTGTTACTACACCAGCAGAATTAGCGAGGAGTAGCCCCTGCTCTCCGTAACATAGTCCTTCTCTACTTCTTCGACCACTGCCGTGATCGAGATTATGTCGCTTTTCTGGCAGTTCTTGGCATCTATAATTATATAATCATCAAGTACGTCTGCGCCATTCGTGCTCTCCTTGCTCAGAGAGTAATTTATCGGCGTGCTAGAGTTGACAAGCAACAGCTGGTCTTTCTGGTAGCTACCAATTCTGACGAGCCTGCCTGGTCTCGGAGTAGCCACTACGTTCATCCTAATTTCGCCTACTGGGTGGATCGTATAACGGTTCATCTTGCTCACAAAAACGTCAAAGTTGAAGGGGTAGCCGGCCGTGTTCTCTGCCATCTTGTTGACGCCATCGTTCATTATGATGTCTACTTTTTTGATGGTGTTGCCGTATTTTACTATCCAGTCGTTTGTGGTCTTTACGATTCTGCTAATGACTGCCTTTCTCATTGACGTTTCCGGTTCGTCCAGTTGATAGCGGTCGACCCAGTCCATGTAGTCCTTGCTTATGTCTGTGATGAAGTCGACGCAGGTGTTTTGGTAATCCTCAATGCTGGTAGCCCGTTCCGAGCCGGTATCAGCAGCAAACATAACACTGTCTCAATTTTGATTCAGCAAGCCTCAATAAAAACATGAATGATGATATTATTTTCCTTTCAGCAGCAGATCTGCCATCTTTTTCGCCTGGTAGGTGATTATCATGTTTGCGCCGGCGCGCTTGATCGATGTGAGGAACTCGGTCATCACCGCGTCCTCGTCCACCCAGCCATTCATTGCAGCCGCCTTTATTAGCGCATACTCGCCTGAGACGCTGTATGCGCTTATCGGGAGGTTGGTCGCCTGCCTTGCCTTGTATATGAGATCAAGGTATGGGATGGCTGGTTTTATCATTACAATGTCGACTCCTTCTGCAATGTCTGTCTCTATTTCCCGCATTGCCTCCCTTGCGTTTGAAAAGGGCATTTGGTAGGTGCGCCTATCGCCAAACTCCGGAGCAGAATGCGCCGCATCGCGGAAAGGCGCATATAGAGGCGACGCCTGTTTCGCAGAATAGCCCATTATCGCTATCTCTGAAAATCCTGCTGAATCAAGCCCTTCCCGTATTGCTTGCACCTGCCCGTCCATCATGGCTGAAGGCGCAACAATGTCTGCACCTGCCTCTGCGTGGCTCACCGCGACCTTTGACAAGGTATCGATGCTCTTGTCGTTGTCTATTTTCTTTCCAACTACGAGCCCACAGTGGCCGTGCGTTGTATACTGGCACAGGCAGACGTCTGTGATGATAACTATCTTGCTGCCAAACTGCTTACGCACCAGCTCGACTGATTTCTGCACTATTCCCTTGCCATCAAAGGCAGACGTCGCTTCAGCGTCTTTGTGGGACGGCAGACCAAAAAGGATCACTGCAGTGATGCCAAGATCGGAAATCTTTTCAACCTCGGCAACAAGCCTTGAAAGCGGAAACCTTTGTATGTCAGGCATCGAGCCAATCTCTACCGGCCTTTTCAATCCTTCCTGCACAAAGACTGGCGCGATCAGGTCTTTGGGCGAAAGGCGGGTTTCTTGCAGCAGATCTCGAATTGCAGGAGTAGTCCTCAGGCGCCTTAGCCTGACATTTGGAAAAGCGTTACTACTGCTGCTGTTGCTGCTTTTCTTCATACTTGAACAACTTGGCTACCATTTTCATTAGTTCTTCGCTCTGTCCTTCCTCTGTCACTTTTCTCAGGTTGTTCATGGGTGTGGAAAGAACGCCCTCTATGATGGCATATGAAAGCTGCTCTACGACCTTGGCTTCCTCCGGACCGATCTTGTTACCAAGTATTGAAAGCGCCTTCTTAAGTTCGCGCTCCCTTATTGCGTCGACGTTCTTGAATACCGATACAACCACCGGCTCTATCCTGATCCTCTTCATCATTGCTTCGACCGATTTCATTTCCTCATTGATGAGCTTTTCAGCAGAATTGATCTCTTTCATGCGGGATCGCATGTTCTTGCCTACGAGCTCAGCTATCTGGTCCATGTTTACGAGCTTTACTCCGGGAATCGTTGCAACCTTTTCGTCGACGGTTCTCGGGTTCGATAGGTCAAAGATCATCATGCCTTTCTTCCTGTCCTCTCTGGCCTTCTGTATCCTTTCAAAGGTCAGAAGTCGGTATGGCGCGACTGTTGCAGTAAATATGAGGTCTACCCTCTGCAGCATATTAAGTGCGGTATCAAACGGGATCGGAGTTCCTGCCACTGTCTCTGCAAAGGCTTTGGCCCTCTCTGGTGCCCTGCTCGTGACCATAAAGCTCACGCCGCGCTTTTTAAGCAATTTTGCTACCAGGCTTGCGGCTTCGCCCGTTCCAATTAGCATTATAGTCTTGTCCTTCATGTCGTCAAAATACTCCTCAGCGATGTTCACTGCCACAGACGCGATTGAAACATTACCTTTATTGATCCCAGTTACAGTCCGACCTTGCTTCCTACCTTGAGCGCCCTATCAAATACCAAAGAAAGGTTTGCACTTGCATATTTGGCGTTACGGGAGAATTCAAATGCCCTCCTAACTTGACCCAAAATCTGATCTTCGCCTACGACAAGGGAGTCAAGCCCTGACGCAAGCTTCATCAAATGCATGATAGCATCTCTACCTCTGCTCAGCTCGACATTCGCGAAGTCCTTCTCTTGCAATCCTACTGATGCGGCCCATTCCCCCATCAGCTTTGCCTCGTCTGGCTCTTTGGCCGCTGCTGCGAACACCTCTACTCTGTTGCATGTCTGCAAAATCACGCACTCTTCCAACCCCGCCTTTGTCAGAAAAGCCTTGTGGGCGCCATCAATATCTTTAAATGTAAATTTCTCAAGAAAGTGAATGGGAGCATTGCGATAGGTAACGCGAGCATTGACGATATACACCGGCGCGGCCGAAGGCGCCGATGTCTTTGTCGCTGCCGTTGTCGT
>DASVCY010000009.1:0-2964 GCA_036381375.1 Nitrososphaera sp.
TAACCTGATTCTCAAATATCATCCCCATCAATTCTCCCGTAAATATCGACCAGCCGTCTCCCAGATCGCGCCGAATGACAAAGACGTGTCTTCCACCTAGCTCTATCTTGTGATCTAAGCTGATGTCAGAGACTTTCTCATTTACTTTTCAAGGACCGTCAACAATGTCTCTACAGGTTGCAGCTCTTTTTCATCTGCAGTCGGCTCGATCAAAAAGGCCTACCAGGACTATCCCTGGATCGGTCCGGTGCTTCCTGCCCTGGGCTACGGCGACCAGCAATTGGAGAAACTAGAAAGCAGCATAAACAATGCTATTGCGGATTGCGATGCTGTAGTTCTTGGAACTCCGGCAGACTTGACGAGGAGAATGCATATTGCCAATCCTGTGGTAAGAGTCAGGTTCGAGGGCAGAGATTTCGGAGAAACCGGGTTTTCGCTGTATCTCGACAGGATTTTTGCAGAAATCAGAGCAAAGATGTCGGTCTGCAATGCACAGAACGGCAATGCGTTCGTCACCATTAATACCTTCAGAGCAACAAGTGTTATCGGTATGGCACTGAATCCTTCGATAAGAGTAAAGGCAGCCATGAGCAGAGATATCGTTTCGGTGGAATCTGAGCGCAGCGTCAGGTCCGCAGTCAAGACCATGGTCAAGAACGACCTTGGATCAGTCGTGATAACTCAAGAAGGCGAACCAGCAGGCATTGTTACAGAGCGCGACGTAATGAAGGCGTTGGGCTATGGCAAGGTAAATCTCGACACTGAAATAGGTACGATAATGAGCAAGCCGCTAATTGCCATAGATTCTGACGCTACACTGGGCGAGGCTGCTGATATGATGATCAAGCGAAAGATACGAAGACTTTTGGTCAAGGAAGGTGGCAAGTATGTTGGCATAATAACCCAGCGCGATCTGCAGAGGCTTATGACCGACACGTTCAAGTCCCTCCTTCTAATATGAATATCCGAAATACAACAACGAACATCTGTGAAAAGTATGAGGAAAAAATATTAGCCATGCAAGATGCTACACCGTTACCCTTGGGGAGAACCCTGGCCGCCCACGGTACTTTCTCATCCATTCCTTGAAATCAGGTTCCCGGTAGCCAATTCACGATGATCCTGAACGCGAAGATATTATTCGAGCGAATAGAACTTTGTGCAATTCACTGCATTCCACATTCTTATAAAATATGACGCGCAGAATTCTTGGGAGGAGCTTTGCCTGGAATATTAGGCGAGGATAAGATCAGGCATGACGGCAGGGTTACTCTGACGGTAGCCGAGGCTTACAAAAACGATGTTGGGAGGAGGATAGCCCGCATAGATCCAAAAGTTGCAAGAGAGCTGGAATTGTCAACAGGGGACGCGATTGAAATCTCTGTTGATAAAGAGAAAACTACTGTGTTAAACTGGCCGGCATATCCTGAAGATTATGGCAAAGGCCTGATACGGATCGATGGCTACACGCGCAGCAAGTTGGATGTTGGTATCAACGATAGAGTTGTCGTAAGGAGAGCAGAGGTGAAGAAGGCAAAGAGCATTGTTATCGCGCCGACAGAACCCCTGCGAATTGTGGGCGCAGAGGCCTACCTGACTGGAGTTCTCGAAGGTCAGCTCGTAACCAAGGGAGACACTATTCCGCTGTCCATAATGGGCCAGCGGGTAGACCTCGTGGTAACCGCCACAAATCCTGCTGGCGCAGTAATAATTGCCGGGGACACCCAGATTTCAGTATCGGAAAGGTCAGTTGCAGCAAGGGAAGGGGTGCCTGCTGTCACCTATGAAGATGTAGGCGGCCTGAAACAGGAGGTTCAAAAAGTCAGGGAAATGATCGACCTGCCCCTGAGGCACCCTGAGCTGTTCAAGAGGCTTGGAGTCCAGGCTCCAAGGGGCGTTCTCCTCCACGGACCGCCCGGTACGGGCAAGACCCTGCTGGCCAAAGCCATAGCAAACGAGACCAATGCCAACTTTTATTCGATAAGCGGACCGGAAATAATGAGCAAGTTCTACGGGGAATCAGAAGCCAACCTGAGACAGGTCTTCCAGCAGGCTGAGAAAAACGCACCTTCGATAATATTCATCGACGAGCTTGACGCGATCGCGCCAAAAAGAGAGGAGGTAACCGGCGAGGTAGAGAGAAGGGTCGTGGCCCAGCTTCTTTCATTGATGGACGGGCTCTCATCCGGCGGCAAGGTGGTAGTGATAGGTGCTACAAACAGGGTTAATGCAATAGACCCTGCACTGAGGAGGGCCGGGAGGTTTGACAGGGAAATAGAGCTTGGCGTGCCTGACAGGGATGGAAGGCTGGAGATTCTTCAGATTCATACCCGGGGAATGCCGCTTGCACAGGATGTTGACCTGGAGAAATTGGCCGATATCACCCACGGATTCGTCGGGGCCGATATCGCGGCGGTTGCCAAGGAGGCTGCAATGAGCGCGCTCCGTCGCGTCCTTCCGGAAATTGATCTGTCTCAGGAAAAGATTCCAAGAGAAATTCTGAACAAGATAGAAGTTACAATGGAGGATTTCACAGAGGTGCTCAAGGATATGGAGCCGTCTGCCATGAGAGAGGTATTCGTCGAGGTGCCCGATGTCAAGTGGGAGGATGTGGGAGGGCTGGAAGAAGTAAAGCAGGAGTTGAAGGAGGCGGTAGAGTGGCCTCTGACATACGAGGGTCTGTTCAAGCACGCCCACGCCACCCCTCCCAAAGGCATCTTCCTCTATGGCCCCCCTGGCACAGGCAAAACCCTGCTCGCAAAGGCCGTGGCGAGTGAAAGTCAGGCCAATTTCATCAGCATTAAAGGACCTGAGCTGCTCTCAAAGTGGGTCGGTGAATCTGAAAAGGGCGTCAGGGAGGTTTTCAGAAAAGCCAGACAGGCTGCACCTTGCATCGTGTTCTTTGACGAGATCGATGCAATAGCCCCCGTGCGCGGCAGTGGGCTTGGAGATTCCCACGTGACA
>DASVCY010000010.1:0-3159 GCA_036381375.1 Nitrososphaera sp.
GGTGATTCATCCAAGTACCGAATCTCCATCGGCACATTGCCCTTTTTCGTTTGTACAACTCTTCCTGCCTTGTACTTCTTTTGCATTGTCTCTTTGCTGTAGCGCCAATACCTCGTAACACCAAGAAACTCATACCTCGGATTTCCTTTTGATGCGCCTCCTGGCCCTTCCATGTTGTCCAATTTGTAAATTCTGCCTTTTACCAATTCCCTGTTATTCCGTTCCTCTTTTGTCATCAGGCGGCGTGTACCATCAGGTAGTTCAACATGCTTGTAAAAGCTGTCGAGATATTCCTTGTCGTGGGGTGTAAATTGCTGATGCCATACTTGATTTCCTTTTTCCTTTGCGTAGAATAGGATTGTGTCATGTAGGCGACCGAAGTGCTTTGCACCCTGCTTTGTGTCACTGTGGGCGTGCTGCCTTTTCCATGTTATCTCGTTGACAAAGTTCTTTATCCCAAAAATAGAATCCATGAGAAGTTTAAGGTAGTGGCTGGCAGTAGGATCGCAATGAAGGAATATTGTGCCAGTTGACTTCAGCACACGATTCAGTTCGATTAGCCTTGTAGCCATCATAAACAGGTAAGCACTCATGTCGTTCTTGCCCAGAATACGAAACAACGCTTCGGCCAAATCAGCTACTTTACTATCTACCTCATTGCTGGTCAAATACTCGTAAGACTCTCTAGCCGCATTATCCCAATGCCAAAAATCTGAGAAAGCCTGAATTTGAGCCGTTGATTGTTCGCCTGACGATTCTCGAAAGAGAATGTTATAGTCTGCTTTGCTGTTGAACGGTGGATCGAGGTAAATGAGATCAACGGATTCATTTGGTATGCGCCTTCTCAATATCTCGAGATTGTCACCGTAGAATAGTTTGTTAGTATTAAAGCTCATGTCTTTTTTCGTCAAATGCACTAAATTCTGATACGTCTAAGGCAGTTGACTAAGAACTGGAAAAATGTTCTAGATGCGGGCTCTGAAGCGTCAATCATCAGTCGAATTGCAACACCAGCGCGCAAGCACCACCATCAGTCGAGTACGCAACAGAACTATCGCTCGGGTTCTGTTGCATTTTGGCTGATAGCAGCGTGCCAAAATGACGCTGCTGCAATTCGGCTGATGGCATGAATTCGCGTAGATCGCTTGAACCTGCTCGCTTCAAAGAATTTCTCTATTTCATTAGGTTCTTGAATATACTAACATAACCCTGACTAATGAAACACAAGATTCTTTTCACAACTGCGATTTCGACAAATATCTTGATAAGAATGACTGCAATTCGTTAAATTGAGAATCGGTTTAGTTCGCTCACAGATGACATCTTTACAAGATGGTCGAAATAGCAAAAGTAGCAAAGGCAAGAGTAGAACAACACTTGGATTTATCGCAACTGCATTCATGCTTGTAGCAGCTTTCCTATTCGCAGCGATTGGAGCAGCACCAAACTTTTTCGCTGCAAGCGCGCAATTGCCAGATGGGACGCAGCCGCCTTCCACCGGTAACGCGACAGCGACATCTCGGGATAACCAAGATCTAACGACCGTGGATCCGATTGAGAAGGCAAAGGAGGCTTCAGGAGCAGTCATCGGAGTCTTGATATTCTATGAGAGGGCGATCGGTGCCACAGGCATCGACCCGGCCAGAATCACAGATCCCGATGTAGTCATCAGAGACGTGACAATATCGGAGATCCCTCTTGGGCGCGTGCAGGAAGTATTACCGCAAAATGATACCGGCCGCGCTATCGATAACGCCACACGAGGACTCTTGCAGGGAGATATCAATGCTACTGGCATCGACATAGTAAGCCCAGGGGACTATTTAGTCGCCCGAGCTCTTGCAGCAAAGGCGATAGAGTCGTTATCAGAAGCGAGCTCCTCTGAAACCGTAACAGCGGATCCCTCAGCACTGCAGAGGATTGCGGAAACCCAACAGCACCTGATCGCCTTGTTGGGCATAGTCGAGCAGAGGGCTCCATACAACATAGCAGAGGACAGCGCTGCTAGTATCAACAGCAACATTGAGCAGATATTTGGTGTTACCGCAGGAGAAATCAGATAGAAAAGAAGTAGAAAGCAATAGGGCTACCCAGAGTCCTTTCTTTTTATTTGGTTCCTTACACGCTAGATCCCTTGAAGCGACCAAGGGTTTTCAACAGTAGACAAATCCTGTGCCGCCACGTTTTCACCCGCAATCTTTGCACGCACGAGCCTGCGAACTAGCTTACCGGTCCTTGTCTTTGGCAGTTCTGACACTATTCTTACTTCTTCCGGCCGGGCGAACCTGCCTATCGCATACTCGACCCTTTTTACAATTTCCTTCTTGAGGTCGTCGTCACTGGTCTTGTGGTAGCCATCCTTTACTACGATGCAGATGACTATCGCCTCTCCTTTCAGTTCGTCCGGCCTCCCTATTGCCACCGCCTCTGCAACAGCAGGATGCGATGCGGCTGCCGCCTCAACTTCCGCGGTCCCTATCCTGTGGCCGGCCACCTTTATCACGTCATCGGCGCGGCCGCGCATGTACCACAACCCGTCAGAGTCGACAAGCACAATGTCACCGTGATACCAGATGTTCTTGTACTTTGACCAGTAGGTATCGATGAACTTGTCGGGGTTGTTCAAGAGCCCGCGTGTCATCGAAGGCCACGGCTTCTTGATCACAAGGTATCCTTGGCTGACCCTTTTCCCTGAATCGTCAAAGACATCTGCATCAAAGCCGGGTATCTGGCAGCCTACAGTGCAAGGTTTTAGCGGCATGACCGGTAGCGCGCTCAGTATCGCTCCTCCAACCTCGGTGCCACCGGATAGATTGATCACTGGACACCTCTTCCTGCCCACATTTTCAAAATACCACTGCCATGCCTCCGCGTTTATGGGCTCGCCAGTAGCAGCTAGCATTCTCAGAGATGAAAAATCGTATTTTTCTACCTTTACGTTGTTTTTCATAAACGATCTGATGGCAGTAGGTGCCGCCCCAAAGATCGTCACTTTATGGTCGTCAATGAGCTTGCACCATGAATCTGGCGCGGGATAGTCCAGCGTGTCGTCATACACCAATGCAGTCGCGCCAATGATGGGACTGCCATAGACCACCCACACCTGACCTGTTATCCAACCAATGTCTGCATACCAGAATAGTACATCATCCGGCTTCA
>DASVCY010000011.1:0-4463 GCA_036381375.1 Nitrososphaera sp.
CCTACCCGAGTCTCGACGTGCCTGCGGCCCTGGCAAAGATAGATTCCATGGGGCAGGAAGTGACCGAGCTGGTGAAAAAGAGCCTTGGCTCTTCCCGACGGCCTACCCAGATAATAGAAAAGATAAATGACTACATGTTCAACATTCAGAAGTTCAAGGCAAACACAGACGATTATTACAACCCATTGAACAGCTATCTGAATGTAGTAATCGAGCACAAGACAGGGATCCCGATTACGCTTTCAATATTGTACCTTCGAATAGCACGAGCAGTGAATTTCAAGATGCATCCGGTAAACTTTCCGGGACACTTTTTGCTCAAACACATACTCGAAGACAACAGTGGCGAGATAATCGTAGACCCTTTCTACGGCGGGAGGATTATGGACGACTATTCGCTCAAGGCATTGCTAGACAGGACTTACCCCCAGCAAAACATACCTCTGACACACGCGCTGGTAGAAAGAGCTACCCCATCTCAGGTAATAATAAGGATGCTCAACAACCTGAAGGGGAGCTATTATGAAGCGCAAGACATGGATCGGTATAACCTGGCAAACGAGATGGTTCTTGCCATCGACCAATACAATCCCGACGCAATAAGAGACAAAGGAATGATCTTTTTGAAAAATGGAAATGCCGAAGAGGCGCTCAAGGTGCTCAACTCGTACCTAGAGATAAATCCAGAAGCAGCGGATGCAGATGAGGTCCTCGACATAATACGCCAGATTAGGTCGGGTATGAAATGACTTGACGACTGCCACAAGATATCTGTACATAGGGATAGTCATCCTTGTCGTTAGTGGTTCCGTAGCTATTTACCTTAATTTCCAGGGCGTAAGATGTCTCACAGCTCTTGCCCAGCTAGACAGGTCGGTCATGGCGCCAGATCTAGTCGGTGAGCTAGAAACATCCTGCGCGGTTATAACCAATTCTTATGTCTATTCAATCTATGCCGTTGTTGCAGGCGCGGTACTGACCATAGCAGGGTTTATGAAAAAGAGGAGAACCAGCACTTCTTGAGTCAATGTAGGGGATGATAAATTATAGCAGCTCAAGCACACGATGATTCTCTTGAAAAGGTTGCAGCCGAAGTCAGAGGATGCCCACTGTGCAAGCTATCGAGGACAAGAAAAAATGCGGTTCCCGGCGAGGGCCAGCTTGCAGCCAAGATAATGTTCATTGGAGAGGCTCCGGGTAGAAGTGAAGACGAAAGTGGAAAGCCATTTGTAGGAGCTGCCGGCAGGATACTGGACGACCTTTTGCAAAAGGCGGGCATAGAAAGATCGCAGGTATTTATTACAAACGTGGTCAAGTGTAGACCACCCAACAATAGAGTCCCGGAAGAAGATGAAGTGGCAGCCTGTCGGCCGTACCTAGACAGGCAAATAGCACTCATTAGACCAAAGGTTATCTGCATACTCGGTAGGACAGCATATGCCTCGTTGCTTGGAGGAAGCTCGATATCCGCAAACAGAGGTAAGATCGTGGAAAAGGCAGGTCAGAAATATTTCCTGACATACCATCCCGCAGCTGCGATTTATAACAAGAGCCTCCTTTCGTCCCTTGAGGCAGACCTGAAAAAGCTATCCAAGGAAATTAAGAGAGAAGGTAAAAGCTCCTTGGAGGATTACCTATGACCTGTCTCTCTGCCTCGTTCTACCATCAGCCGACTGCAGTAGTATCAAGAAATCTGGTTGGCAAGACACTGGTGCGCATAATAAAAAGTAAGAATGGGATAATCAGGCTTGCAGGCACAATAGTCGAGACTGAAGCCTATGGCTTTGATGATGATCTGGCCAGCCACGCATGCATGGGACCCACTCCAAGAAACAGAGTCATGTTTGGTGAGGTCGGAAGGGCATATGTCTATTTCACCTATGGCAACCACTTCTGCCTGAACGTTTCTGCAAGATCCTCCAAAGTACGGGCAGGAGCAGTCCTCATACGTGCAATCGAGCCAATACAAGGCATTGAGATGATGAGGAGGTTCCGGCCGGTTGATGACATCTTGGCCCTTACATCAGGTCCGGGGAAGCTGACTCACGCTCTGAACGTCACATCTGCTCTCAATGGAGTAGACATGACAGATCCTACATCGGAACTATACATCGAGTCAGGTAAAGAACCTGAGAACATTGTCGCAACTCCCAGGATAGGGATCACCCGTGCAACCGATAAGGAGTGGCGCTTTGTGGATCCTTCAAGTCCCTATGTATCAAGGAAAATTCGGATCAAGTCATTATGACCAGACGGTAAGCTGAAGCTCTACCACTGGTTTTTATCATGATACGAAACCATAGGTTGATGCAGAATTACGAAATATACCATATCACGATGGATGGCGACAAGACTGGAGTAAAGCCCGAAGTGCTCGTTGGCATGTATTCAGCCATTGATGCCAGGTCGAGGCAGCTTGCCCCGCAGGATATCAAGAGGGAACTAGCTATTTCCCAGGACGGCAGGATAAAGACAATGTTCCACATCCAAGTTTCGAGTAGGATGGCGCCGCACTTGATTTCGGCCATACAGCAGCAAGTCGACTCGCAGTAAGGAATCGGCCTCAAGAGCTACTTTTACAAGTTGCAGGAACAAATTATGGCTCAGTTATTCAAGAATGACGGACAAATAACGCCACCGCGAATTACGTTCTAGCGCGCTTTTCTACTCCTTTTTAATGACTAATGGCAATTTTGCTTACAGATGGAAAACTTCGATATTTCAAGTACCTCAGAACCATACTACAGAGTCGTCGCGGCGAGTACAGCAACCAGCACACCCTTATGACGCCATACTGCGCAAAGCCATCGAGCGTACTGGGTGCCGGGCTGGCGAATATCATCGAGTCTGCGCTGGTGCTAGAAAGACTTGATTCTTGTGTCAAGATCAGAAAGGTGCAGGACAGACAATTTTATCCTGCAAAAGCGTGCTGCTCTCTCCCATTGCATTCACACGATGCGATGCAGGCTGCCCAACTCGTTTGCATGATGACTTTTCTACACTTCCTCTTCTTTGATTATTCTGAGCCGAAGTTTACAAAACAGCTGCGCCGTTTTGAGAGCAAACCTGATGGCGTCTCCTTTGTCAAAGCCTACCGTCATTCTATACTTTTTGTGTCCACAAATCAAAATTAATAGATGCAGTATTGCATCACAAGCAGAGCTGGTCTTTATTTGGATGATTCCTTACAATAGATGGGCCGGTAAGCCGTCAATTCTGGTGCAATTATGTCTGACAACAAGTGTCTGCTAAAAGCACAATATGGGCATTATTTTATCACTTGTCGCACTCTTACCTTATATTCTTGATTGCAATTTTAAGTTATAGTGAATCCAAAAGGTCGGCCTTCCTTGACAATTATGTGGATTGGAGTGTTTGCAATTATCACCGCAGTTGCAATATCTGCGGTGGTTGTTGTCTATACTCTCTATATTGCGCCATCGGTAGACCAGCGGCCTGATGATGAGGATGACAACAGTATCCATCTTGACGAGTTTGGGATAAGGGAACTTTACGAATCCGCAAAAACTGGCGGCAGAACATGGATTTCAACCTGGCACAACGGGGTAGCAAGAACCTTCGGCAATTCCAATAACGACCCTAGCGATCCATTGTTCATAACCTCAAAGAACGGAGACGGTCTTGGTGACGGTTCATACAAGACTGAGGGCGACGGTATTCTAAAGATTTCTGGGAGGTACCCCAGAATGTATGTCTACAGCCAGCAGCAGGATTGGCGCAACGTCGAGATAACCGTCTACGCACAGAGGGTATCAGACACAAACATAGATTGGGCGGGTATTCAGGCATACGCTCGTACAAATCACGGAGCGATAGGTAGCGAGGAGACAGACCCCTGCGATACAAGAGGCTATGGTGCACAGTTGACCTACCCCGGCCAGTTCCGCTTTGAGAAGGAAACAAACCATCATAGCTCCAATGGGTATGCTCAGGTAGCGGAAAAAACAATCTGGCCTGACGGGATGCCAAAGAATACATGGATCGGATACAAGTTCGTCGTCAGTGACCTCAGCAATGGCAACGTCAAGCTGGAGGCGTACATGGATACCACAAACGGCCTGAACGGTGGAACTTGGATAAAGATTGCAGAGTTTATAGACAATGGTTCCAACTTCGGTGTTGACAACAGCAGCTGCGCGCCGGATGTGAGTGCAGGGCTGCCCCTCACGGCGTCAAATGATAGACCGGGATCAGAGACAGGCAGGCCAAACGTAGCGATCTATTTCAGGAGTGACGGTGTGGACGATGACGGTCTGCTTTACAAGTGGGCAAGTATCAGGGAAATCGAACCACTGACCTAGGAAAACGATATACACGCATGTTTTCAATAATTTTCAACTGATGGCTGCTTGCTCTTTTTGTGATTATTTTGGTGTAACAACTATGCCGTGGGTAAATTGACTGGAGATAAACATGATTTTTTTCTACGAAGGAAATTGACA
>DASVCY010000012.1:0-6775 GCA_036381375.1 Nitrososphaera sp.
GAGCTTCACAAAAAAACAAATGGCTTTACAACTTTTATCCCCTTGAAATTCAGCCTTCAAAACACCGAGCTTGAGCAAAAAGGGCTGGTTACCGCAGAAAGCCCCTCATCCTATGATCTTCGCGTCATTGCAGTGTCGCGCCTGATGCTTGCAAATGTGCTAAACAACATTTCAGTGTACTGGGTGGCGCTTGGCAAGAAAGTGGCTCAAGTGGCGCTCTCGTATGGCGGGAACGACATGGTCGGGACAGCCTTCTCTGAAGAGATATACAAAGCGGCTGGTAAAGAGACCGGCACCTCGATTCAGGAGCTTGCAAGTTTGATCAGAGAGATCAAGCGCGAACCGGCCCAGCGCGACACATTCTTTAACATCATCCGAAGGTTCTAGAGGCATCCAATGTAAGTGAATTAACATAGTTCAGCAAGACGTTATTCGCAATTCTGCGATCAGGCAGGGAGGTGAAGGCAATGCAGAAGGTTGTAGGGACTCTTATCATAATTTGCATACTGCTCGCCTCAGCGCTTGCATTTCAAGTGATGCGCGATGGCGGGCTGGCAGTCGGGCAGACGGAAAGTCCGGCGGCAAAGGCAGTTCCTAGCACGACTTCATCGCAGCAGAACCACGATGCTACAGCCAACAAGGATTCTGGATCGGCAGTCCTTGACACAGAAAGTTTGATTCTGAACCAAGTGTTCAAGAGGGCCAACAACTCTGTGGTTCAGATAGCGAGCAGCGTAAAGACAGTCGTCCCAAACATAATAGTCAATGGCAATCCAATTGAAAGCCAGTCGACGCGTTTGGGTTCCGGGTTTGTTTATGATACCGAAGGTAGAATCATAACAAACAACCACGTCGTTGACGGTGCAAGGACAGTCGATGTCACGTTTGCAGATGGGAATACATACTCTGCCGAGGTTGTGGGAACCGACGCCTTCAGCGACATCGCGGTCCTGCAGATAACTGACAATTTTACAGATGAGGTTCTGCGTCCTCTACCGCTTGGCAACTCGTCGTTGTTGCAGGTGGGTCAGCAGGTGATCGCAATCGGAAATCCCTTTGGTCTGAGCAATACCATGACCACGGGGATCGTAAGCCAAGTGGGCAGGTTGCTTCCAAACCCTGAGTTGGGATTCTCCATACCAAGCGCAATACAGACAGACGCTGCCATCAACCCTGGCAACTCTGGCGGGCCGCTGCTTGACCTTCACGGCAATGTCGTGGGCGTCAATACTGCAATCAGGTCCAACACAGGCGAGTTTTCCGGCATCGGCTTTGCAATCCCATCGAATACGGTGGCGCGCATTGTGCCACATCTCATTAAGGAGGGCAAGTACGACCACCCGTGGCTGGGCATAACAGGAACGAACCTGACGCCAGATCTTGCGGAAAAGAAGGGGCTTCCAAGGGACTTTAAAGGTGTGGCGGTAGCTTCAGTGGTCCCCGGTGGGCCTGCAGACAAGGCCGGCATTTTAGGTGGGTCTAGAAACGACTTGCTTGCAGGTGATGTCATTACCGCAATCAATGGGCATGCAGTCAAGAGGATAGAGGACATTATCTTTTACATAGAAGAGCAGACGTCGGTGGGAGACAAAGTGACGATTACAGTGCAGAGGGATGGTCATTCTCAGGATCTTACGGCTACTCTGGAGGCAAGACCACCACCCCTTGTGCAGACAAGCTAGACTACCTTTACTGCCAGATCCACACTGATTATTTTCTTTTCTTTGGCCATTTCAAACATCTTTTCTATTGCCTTTTTGCCATCCTGGCCCATGTCAACAGTCAGCTTGTTGACATACATTTTCACAAATTTCGTGATCGTTTCTTTCGATTGGCCCCGCCCATACTGCATCGCATATTCAACCGCTGCATCGATGTTGTCGAGACCGTATTTCACCGATCTTGTAAAGACGTCACTAAACTCCTCTATCTGCTTGGCGCTCATCATCCTCGTGCTTGCAACGTTAATGCCAAGCGGCACCGGCAAGCCGCCCGTGCTCCCAGACCACCATCTGCCAAGGTCGATCACTGCAGCAAACTTGGCCTTGTCGTAGGTTATTTGCGCTTCATGAATGACCAGCCCAGCGTCAGCCTCGCCAGCTGCCACCGCGTTTGGTATGGCATCAAAGGGCATCTCTCTTTCATTAAAGTTGCCAATTGCCAGCTTTAGCAAGAGGTTTGCAGAAGTCATTTTGCCGGGGATTGCGATCATGGATTGTTGTAGCTGTTCTAGCGTCAGGTTGTTGCCCTTTTTTGCAATGACTATTGGGCCATAGTTGAGCCCAAAACTGCCGCCGCTTTTCAAGATGACATAGTCCTCCAGATATGCAAAGGCATGAGCAGAAACTGCCGTCACGTCCAACTCGTGATTGAGCGCTCGGCGGTTGAGCGTCTCGATGTCCTGTATAACGTGCTTTACTGCAAAGTCGGACTTGACATTGCCAGACGCGATCCCATAAAACATGAACGCGTCGTCAGCGTCCGGCGTATGTCCCAGCGTTATCTCCATGACTCACTTTGAACCAATTTTTGTCCCTATTAAATCATCGTTTGACGCGCAGGAAACATTTGTCATGAAAATCCTGACCTGATTGTGGGTAAACAGCTAAATTATAAAGGTTCTGTGGTAGGAATCTATGGAAATGCCATAGGTGCGTAAATATTACTAAGAATTCTTTTATAATGGACACTTATTTCCAACAGGCATGGAAAGAAGATCCGATAATAATCAGGATAAGACGCTGCAAGTTCGATTTCTGGGAAGCTCCCCACAGGATCCTCAGCCAAAGACGGCCCTGTTTTTAGTAGAGACAAAGGGTGGCATAACCGCGATAAGAAAGATACAGTCTCTTGAAGGCAACAAGGTCAACCTCTCTGAATTGTCGCGCAATATCAGGGAAGGGGTCAGCTATGGATTTGGACCCGACATTGGCGAAGGCGAAGTCAAAAAAGAGATGCTGGTTACCTTTAGACCGAAAGAGAAGATCCGCGAATGGGCAAACACCGGTATCATCGAAATCAATCCAAAATGGCGAGATTGGGTTATCCCGATAGCATGCGTCCACGGCGACGTCCATAAATGTCGTTTCATCTTTCCACCAATCATTACTCTTGCAGCGACGAAAAAACCTGCAGCAAGTTCGGCAGTGGCTAGCAGCTCTGTGCCGCAAATTGTGCAGGATGCCTCTGACCTAGTCCATCCAAGATTCCCTGAACTTTTCCCACTTTGCGCACCTGTCTGCAATGCAGTCGTTGAAGTTTACGAAAAAACATGCTGCTGTACAATCCGACCGTTTGACATAGACGATTTATTGGATAGGCTTAGGGAATGGCTTGAAAAGATTCCTCCGATACCTCCAATAGATCCAGAGGGTCCAATCGGCCCTATGCCCGGACCAGACCCGGCTCCATTTGGAAGAGAGATTGCAAAGACTGTCAAGCTGGTTCAGGCAAGTGCAACCAAAATTCCGCTTGGCAATTTGCCGCAGAGGCTTGTGGAGGATTACCAAGCACTTTCCACAATGCCACACGAAAATAAGCTTGAATACATCAATGCACGCGACTACCTTTACCCAATTTTCTGCACGTGCAGCTCTAGAAAAGTTGGCGAGACCCCCGTCAACGAAGACGGAGAATTCAGCCTCTGCTACTTCAAAGGAGTGACAAAAAGCGGTTGCAGGACGACGTACTACTACAAAGTGAGACAGTGGCAGGAGAACCAGTGGGTCTACATTTACGATGGCTCAACCACAAATGAGTATTTCAAGGCCTCAGACGACGCGCATCTGCGCACGTGGAAGGGATTTGCGTGCCGGCCAGAAGGAGGCATAAACCCCGGAGGCGATTTTGTAATGCTGGAAAACATTGGCTCTACGCCGAGCTGGAGGCTTGCCAGCCCGACACAGGATTCAGAGTTTGGAGTATCAAGTGCCAATCCTGCCGACGGTCTTACAAACACTGGTCAGCCATGGGGCAAGACGCTTCATTTTAGGCTCAAGTTCAGCGAGGGGCTCAAGGCGCTCGGAGCAAAGTATTACAGAGTTAGCGTTGTCAAGGCCAACTCGAGCGGAGACCCAGAGTCGGGTGCGGTTCCACAACCGCTGACAAGCCCTGTGGCATGGAGGCGCTGGGTAAACGCTGGGGGACAGATCAAGACAGAGGCGGTTACGCTAGGTCCGCTAGTAGCGCCCAACGGAGAAAGCGCACTTTATTTGATACCGTACGAAGCTGACGCGCCGCTTGGATGGCTGTGGTTCCAGTACCACCAGACATGGAATACGACTGCACACGACAACGCGAAGCATCTTGTCATTGTAGAAATTTTTGACGCAGCTGGCAACAGGCTCAAACCAAATGGAGCACCGGGAGCTGATATAGCCAAACCATTCACATACAGGCGCTGGATAGATGAAGAAAACACGGCAACTGTGAACTTTGCAGCACTGACGCATATGTTCCATGTCGACAATATCAAGTGCTACGGCGACATCGTGGACTTTCGCAAGAATGGCGTGCCATCAACTGCAGAATGCCAGTTCATTACAGGGTGCGGAACGGACAACTTTTCTGCTGGCATATATGCCTTCCACGTCAATGGTTTCATGAGCAGCTATCACCTTTGGTACCACAGAGGGCTCAATGGTCCGAACGTGACTCTTGAGACAGGCACTACGAACGCGCCTGCCGGCATACCACCAATTCCGAGCCCGCTCAACTCTGCAAACGCGAAACAGTCGAGTTCAATGACATTTGATGACATGCTCGGACCCCACGACAAGTGCTCGTTCAGCGTTGAGCTTAGGGTATATCCAAAGCATACGGATGGCTTTGGGACGATTTGGGAGTACGGTGCTTCTGACACGGCGTCAGTCGCCTTAGAAAAGGTTCCGTGCATCAGCATTCCTGTTCCCGCGGTACGAGCTCCGGAGCTGTCAAAGCCTGCACCATCGCCATAACAAGAGGAAAACCCTCTTTTTTCTTAGATCAAAAAAATAACCGAACATTTAATAGACCTGCGCAAAACTTTTTTCGACTGTAGCATATGCCGAAGTTCAAGTCGACCCAAGATATATTGAGAATAATTGGTAACAAGGATCAAATTCGAAACTTTGGCGTCATTGCCCACGTAGACCACGGCAAGACGACCATGAGTGATAGCCTCCTCGCCGCGTCGGGCATCATTTCCCCCTCAGTGGCAGGTCAGGCGCTGGCCCTGGATTCTATGAAACTAGAGCAGAACCGCCAGATGACAATCAGGGGAGCAAACGTCACGCTATTTTACGAAACTGGAGGCAAGGAATACGTCATTAACATGATCGACACTCCGGGTCACATCGACTTTACCGGTAGAGTGACTCGTGCACTGCGCGCAATTGACGGGGTGGTCGTGGTGTCAGACTCTGTAGAGGGCATCATGACCCAGACAGAAACCGTGACCAGGCAAGCGCTTGAAGAGCGTGTAAGGCCGGTACTTTACATTAACAAGATAGACAGACTCGTTAAGGAGTTAAAGCTGGGTCCAGAAGAGATGCAAAAGTGGCTCATGAACATCATAAACCACTTTAACCAGCTCGTCGACATTTATGCGGAGCCAGAATACAAGGACAAGTGGAAAGTCAGCATACAGGGCAACAGCGTCGCCTTTGGCTCGGCCAAGGATCGCTGGGGCTTTAACTTCAAGATGGCACAAAGGACGAAAATCAACTTCAAGGACGTTTATGACGCTTATACAAAGAATGATCCAGAGCTCATAAAGTCGCTCTCGGAGAGATCGCCTCTGTCGGATGCAGTACTTGGCATGGTGGTGGAACATCACCCGCCGCCCCACGTCGCCCAGAAATACAGGATTCCAAAAATCTGGCCAGGCGACCTCAATTCTGACACCGGCAAGGCGCTACTGGCGTGCGATGAAAAGGGTCCCGCGCTCATGATGGTGACCACCATCAATGTCGACCCCCAGGCCGGCAGAGTTGCAACAGGCAGGCTTTACTCTGGAACAATAAAGGATGGTGACGAGGTATACCTTGTCGACGCGAAGAGAACGGGCAGGGTACAATCTGTAAATATCTACATGGGCAACACCCGAGAAATAGTGAGCGTTCTGCCAGCAGGGAACATCCCTGCGCTGCTTGGGCTTGATTATGCAGTCGCAGGCGAGACTATATCAACTGTCAAGGGTGTACAGCCGTTTGAGTCGATCAAGTACGTATCCGAGCCTGTGGTCACTATTGCAGTCGAGCCAAAGCACCCAAAGGATCTGCCCAAGCTGGTAGAAGCGCTGCGCAGAATCACTGTAGAAGACCCTAACCTGATAGTCAAGATAAACGAAGAGACTGGAGAGACTCTGATGGCAGGCATGGGAGTGCTTCACCTGGAGATCGCAACTTCGCTCCTGCAGGAAGCAGGCCTTGAAATTGTCACTACACAGCCGCTCATTAACTACCGAGAAACCATTCGCTCAAAGGCCGGACCTATAATGAGCAAGTCGCCCAATAAGCACAACAAGATATTCCTCCGCGTTGAGCCTCTGCCGGACGACATCCTTGACATGATCAGGACCGGCAAGATAAAGGAGGACATGGACCAGAAAGAGATGGCGAAACTGCTGAGGGAGAAGGGATGGAGCTCGGACGAAGCAAGGAGCGTCGTGGCGATCGACATCAGCGGCAACATGCTGATAGACGAAACAAAAGGCGTCCAGTATCTCCAAGAGTCGATGGACTCTATTCGATCAGGCTTTGACGACGTCATACGCAACGGGCCCATAGCGCACGAG
>DASVCY010000013.1:0-2847 GCA_036381375.1 Nitrososphaera sp.
AAACCAGTAAAGCAAACTGCACTAATAACAGAGTTCATCCAACTACTCTAATTGTTGCTCCCACAAGCTCTCCGAACTGTCCTTTTCGCTGTCGGACAGCTCGACAACCCGAATCGGTTACAGGATTCAAGACGATCTCCTAATTGATAGTCGATCGTTCAGCCCTGCCTTGAACCTAACAGCAGCCAGCAGATTCTGCACCGTAGATGGGTCTATCGGCTTGGCTTTGCCTTCCGCAAGAGTTTTTTTCGAAAACCTGCCCAAGAGGATCGGACTTTCACTTGTTATCTTTTCACCGCATTTTACGCGGAATTGCAGGTATTCAGAATATGCTTGCCACGCTTCAGGGGTCAAAAATGTGTCGTATTCGTCTTTAGTACCGGCATATACCCTGACATGAACCGCAATGACCCTTCTGGGATCGTCTTTGTCGTCGCTACATATTGGCTGCAGGTGGCCGTGTTTTAACCTTGCAAATCTGTCGCCTTCAAATCGTGACAGCCCGCCAAGACGCATGCCGCTGGAAGCCAGAAACAAGACGATAATCCGCGTCCGCAGATCACAAAACTGCAGTATCTTCTTTATCTGTTCCCGTGTGTACGCTTCATCGTCTCCTACAAGGTCTGTCGATGGCAGCAGTTTGCCAATCTTGAGCCAGTTCAACACAATGTCGTTCATTTCGCAAAACGGCTTTACTGCCGGTATTCTGGCAACACAAGAGCTGGCCTTAATCTCCTTCAGCCCTACGCGCTCCTGTAGGCGTAGGACATAGTTTTCGACAAGCTTCTGCAACTCCTGTATCCCCTCTATGTCGGGTCTGTTCCTGCCGTTCACCTTCTTGTAGGGCCCATGTTGATCGGCTATCTGCTCAGTCGGCTTTTTGACAAAATCGCAGAAATAATAGAGGTTCCTTCGATACAACTCTAGCGTTTTGTCATTTTTGATACCACCTTTGAAAAGCTGGTACGATCTGCCGACTAGGTACCTGTCCAAGTCTAGCTTTTCCGCCTTCTTTGAAGGAAATCCAGTGATGCTCTTGCCTTTCTGCCTCACGCTTGACGAAATCGCATGAATTTTCTGAGTAGAGCGTGCATTTTCCAGTTTCGTGCTCACTGGATAAAAATTATCGCGTGTTTTCGTGGGCATTAACCATATATGCGCGTCCTGAAAATTTGTTCTGCTTGCTCACCAGTTCCCGAAGCTTTACTTTGGCAAGAGATGCCTTTCCTCCCAGCGGTGACCAGCCGGAGGCAATAGAGAAGCTTGTCAGAGGAGTTAGAAAAGGCGGGCGCCAGACACTCCTTGGAGTGACTGGCAGCGGTAAGACTTTTACAATTGCAAACGTGATTGCCAAGACAAACAAAAATGCGCTTGTCATTTCCCACAACAAGACTCTTGCAGCTCAGTTGTATGCCGAGTTCAAAGAATTCTTTCCGGAGAATAACGTCGGCTATTTCGTGAGCTTTTATGACTATTACCAGCCAGAGAGCTATATCCCCCAGACAGATACGTACATCGAAAAGGATACAGAAGTCAACGAAAAGATTGAGAAGATGAGGCTTGAAGCAACTGCGATGCTTATGTCCGGTGAGCCGACAATCATTGTTTCGACAGTATCTTGCATCTATTCTCTAGGCTCTCCAAAAGAATGGGAGGAGAGCGCCATCACCCTGTCAAGAGGCATGCTAATAGACCGCAAGATACTCATTCACAACTTGATAGAGGCTCGCTACGAGAGAAATGATTTGTCGCTTGTACCCGGCAACTTTAGGGTAAAAGGCGACACTATCGACATCATCCCGGGGTACTCTGATGACATTATCCGCGTTTCTATGTTTGGCGACGAAATAGAACAAATAAGCATCCACGACCACGTCAGCATGAAAAAGCTGCGCAACGTAAACACGGTCAAGATATTTCCTGCAAAGCATTACATCACGGACGACGACTCGCGCAACAGGGCAATCGAATCAATAAAGCATGAACTTGAGAACTGGCTTCCAAATCTCCCATCAGAGCTGGAGCGCCAGAGGCTTGCTCAGCGCACCAAATATGACCTTGAAATGATCCAAGAGCTTGGATACTGCTCCGGCATAGAGAACTATTCCCGCCACCTAGATGGAAGGATGCCCGGCCAACCACCATTCTGTCTTCTTGACTTTTTCGGCGACGACTTTTTGCTTGTTATAGATGAGTCGCACGTTACGCTTCCGCAGCTGCATGGAATGTACAACGGCGACCACACACGCAAAAAGATGCTGATTGACTACGGGTTTCGGTTGCCAAGTGCTTATGACAACCGACCATTGAAATTTGAAGAGTTCGAAAAATACCTCAAGAACGTCATTTTTGTCTCCGCCACACCCGGTGATTATGAACTGAAGTCCAGCTGGCAGGTTGTGGAGCAGCTGGTTAGACCCACAGGTCTTGTAGACCCAAAGGTCGAGATAAGGCCCACAAAGAACCAGATCGAAGACCTGATAAAAGAGATCAAGGCAAGAGCCAAGAAGAACCAGCGGACGCTTGTGACCACTCTTACCAAAAGGATGGCCGAAGACCTTGCAGAGTATCTGGCCAGAAATGGAGTGCGGGTCCGATATCTGCATTCTGAAATAGAGGGTTTAGAGCGAACCGAACTTATCAGGCAGCTGCGCCTTGGCGAGTTTGACGTAATGGTAGGTATCAACCTATTGAGGGAGGGGCTTGACATTCCAGAAGTTTCGCTTGTTGCGATCTTGGATGCAGACAAGGAAGGATTTTTGCGCAATGCCACAAGCCTTATTCAGACGTTTGGAAGGGCTGCACGCAACATCGACGGCTCGGTGATAATGTATTCCGACCACATCA
>DASVCY010000014.1:0-3827 GCA_036381375.1 Nitrososphaera sp.
AGCAACAAGGCATTCACGATTAAGTCAACCAGGGGTGATGTCCAGAGGGTGCTCGGCCATCTAAAGAGCAACAACATTGAGCTGCAGCTTGATATCATAGATCGGGAGGCTAACCCAATTCCATATTCGGAAGTCCCGTCGTTTCTGAGGCGATACCGGACATATGTGGACATCAAATATGTTGATGGCATGCTTTTGCAGGCAATGAGCAAGACCGGCTTGGAGTCGCTTGCATGTGGTCTGACGGTGCTTAACTACGAGCTGAAAACTTTGCAAGGTCTTCCTCAGGAACACAGGCCAGAGATTGCGGCTGGCAAACTACTAAGAATCTATGAAGGTACTGGCTAGGTAGCTTCGGTGTCGGTCTTTTTCTGACCCTCGTCCTTGGGAAGTTTCTTGATGATCTTTTCCAGCATTTGTTGCATTTCCATTTGTTCCTTTTCTGAAACCTTACCTTGTACAAGACGGATCATGAACAACCATAGCCTAGCCTGCACCACGTTTTCGCTAAACATCGCCTCCTGTTCTACCTTCCACTGCGTTTTCCTGTGCCAGTATCCTATGATTATTGCAAGTGGCACATACGCCGAAACAAACACTACTGCAAAGACCCACAAACTAGGAAAAAACGAGTTTAGTGAGGGAACTCTGTCTATCAACAATGCATATTGTATAGTGATGAAATTGAGAAAGGTCATCGCAAATACAAGGTAAATTGTGTGACCTTGCCTAAAGTCAAGCCAGCGTCGTCTAATCCAAGAATTTCTTTTTCTGTAAAAAGACACTATTCTCTTTTCATTCAGACATCGTATAACACTTGTGCAAAATCGCTTTTGCACTATTTTATAGCAACATCTTCTACTTCAAACATTGGGTGTCTCCCACTGTCAAATGTTATCAGATATGCTGGTTTTCCTTGTTTTTCAACTGCTTCTGCAAGTGCTCGTGGATTATCCGAAAAGCGGTATGTTCTCTCAGCTCCAAGATGAAGTTCCATGAATCCTCGCCAGTGCTTTTCGCCCACAATGATAGCGTTGTGTTCGGTATTCTGGTTTATCCATTCAATAATCGACAGAATCTCGTCGTTGTCATGTATGTCAATTGAATTGAACTGCATGGTCACTGGACCAAAGTTCTCAATTCTTTGCCGCGCAATCCCGTACAAAGCAAATGGGCTATCGTATGGCATTACCGCATAAGCGATGCCATTCACTGCAAAACCAATTAGGACGGAGCCGGCGACCACAGCGGAAACGCGGGGTTTCAAGTGTTTGACGATGTGCAATATGCCATAGCTAGCAAAGATTGCAAGAAAGATGCCTGCAACGATTACCCACCTGTCGGCCACGAGTTGGCTTATATCTGGAAAAGCCAGCCATGAAAAAGAGCCAATGAGCGATGCCAATAGCGGCACTTTTAGCAGCCAGTTGTTTATTCGGAAGAATCCAACAGCTGCCGGTGCTACTAGCAAGCCGTTTGTAACTACAAATAGAATGAATAGGTTTTGAGGGTTGTAAAACGCTGGTGTCTTATCTGCTGTTATTTCGATATTGTTGTCACTTACATTCGCACTAGACAGAGGTGAAGAATAGCTAGAAATCATCAGAATGAGGAATACCGCTGTTGCAAAGACCGAGACCGCGGTTGTGTCTTTTTGTCGGCTAATAGCTGCGTACGCGATCAGTGAGACGAGTAAGAGAGCTCCTATCATTCTGTCCGCTGCGACTGTAAGCGCTGTAAGTGCTAGAATTACCGCAATCTCCTTCCATCCTCTGTTCTTGGCAAGCAGCGCCAATACAAACATCATCGCAGTCAAAGCAAAAATGTCTCTATGCAGGTCCCATGCTGTCCTGAGGACGGCCATTTGAAAAACAACAAAAATTGCAGAAAAGATGCTCTGAATTGTGTCGAGCCGGAGTAATGACCTGCCAAGAAAGTAAAGGGACATTCCAAAGAATCCAAACATTGCAATTGCTATCCCTGTGACAACTGATTGGGCGGGCATGCCTGTTGCAAGATGTACAGAATCGAGAAATAGTACATACAATGGGAATTGGCCTGCTGCGGTTGACCAGTGCTCGTCAAAATTTTCAACTACTGGAATATAGTAATTGATGACATCATATCCTATAGGATGCGGATATGCTACCAGCTCTGGGATCATTCTCAAAATGACACACAAAGCGAATACTAGCACTGCTGCATGCTTTTCGCTAGTAAAGAGCTTGCACCGTGAAAGTGGAGCACTTGTCCACAATCAAACTGAAGAGGGCAACATGGCTTTTAAGAATAAGCATAAAAAGCATATTACATGGAACCTTCCTTGTTTCGATAGAGACAAATTCAGGTTGTGTTCTCTAGCTGATCAACTTTAAGAGCTCATACTTCAACAAGTGCTTGGCCGCAAAGAGACATGGCGGCTTCAGTGCCTGGACACTGGAGCAAGCTCATGGATTAGACAAGACTACATTTAGCATTCTGCCGGTGCTGTGTGTTTATGAATCTTGAAAATACCAGTTGTGATTAATCGCCATACGAGACTGCATTGCAACGATATTGCTGACCAGGGTGAATTATATCGCTAAAATTGTTTGTTTCTTTTAAATAGTTGCTCTAGCTCCGGTAAAGAAAGATTTGTCCATGATAAAGGCGCATTCACAGATACACTGCATTGCAATGTATTCCTGCAACTTAATAGCAGCACATAACACACAAACTCCATGACACAATCTGTAGTTGCAGATGTTGAAGAGGTTAGGCGCAAGTTCAAGGAGGCTCGCGCAACCTATCAAAGCGTATTGCCAAAGGTAGATCCGGTGCTGGTTGACGATCTGTTGGAAAGACTAGAAGCAAGTGGAAAAGAGTCGCTACCCTATACCATCGAGGTATTCACAAGAAACGGTGTTGACACTGCAGCGGCAAAGGAATACATCATTTCAAAGACGGGGCAGGTGCCGGCGATATTTGACAATGGAATGCATTACGTAACTAACCAAAAGCTGACTCTGGAAATGCTAAAGGAGATCTCTGATTCACCAGATGTCGAAGAAGTCCATGGGCACTTTTGCGGCGGCACAGGGATGCGCGGAGCATATTTTGAGAGAAGAAGCTAATCCATCTATCTTTTTCGTTGTGACAACTATTTTTGCAGAAGACTGTGATTTTCACGCATCGCCTGAAACTTTGACAAATAGAAGGACACTGGTTCACAGCCCGAGTGCTCGACAAAATTCGAGATGAATATTTTGTCCAAAATTGAAGGTTCAATCTCTTTCAGCTTCGCGATTTTTAGAGCAAATGGGCAAGGACTTTGATTTTTGCGCGCTTTCAAAGTCACAATAGTAGAAGACCGTTAGGATAGCCGCTAAGACTCAAGTTAGCGAGCGAAAGCGAAGAAGGCTATACAAGGACAATCAAAGATTAGATGAGTTGCATCTCTGCATATACAAAAAGGCTATGTTACTTGGTTCCAAACCAGACGTTCAGAAATTTCCAGAATTCGGGAACCAAGCCAGCTTAGGTATTGAGGGTACTGCTGAAAAAGGTGACCGGTTTTGAGCGTCGCTGTCGAAGGCGCAAACATCTGTACAATAGGACATTTGAGTGGAAAAAATAGTGTGATAGGATGAGCAATACTTGAAAATGGCTTTGCTGTTTTACAAAGCAAATTATTGAAAATAGTTGGTACATTTGCCTGCTGCCTGACTTTTGGTATCATATTGCGCTAGACTTGGCCATGAAACAAGTTCACACTAATGGGCAGAATCTTGGAAGCATAGCTGTCCAAAAATTGGGCAGACTTGTGATCGACTTCAGATCAGATAAAT
>DASVCY010000015.1:0-18048 GCA_036381375.1 Nitrososphaera sp.
GAGCGCGATTTTGTTGAGAAAAAGATACATCCCATGGATCTGAAGAACGCAACTGCCACCTATATCAACAAAATAATCGAGCCTGTCCAAAGGCACTTTAAGGGAAAGGAACCTGAGCTCTAGATCAGTTTCCTGGCCGCCTCGATTATTTTGGCAACTTCACTTGCAGGCGTTTCCTTGTCCATCGTGATGTAGTAAAAGTGCTCTTCGCTTGACATGGTCAGTATCTTGACCTTCTCGTTTTCCGTAAAAGTATATTCGGTCTTGCCAATCGATTCTTCAAAATTCTTGCGGAGCTGGTTCCTAGTCGCCTCGATAAAGTATTCGTTGCGGGCCTCGTCGGGCTTTAGCAGAGGCACAACTCCCTTGCGGAGGCCGCCTGCGAGCGTGCGGCCAAACTTGTTCATGATGCCAGCGTAGCGTATTCTTGGGGATATTGCGAGGATGCTGTTGCATTTCTCTTTGTATTGCGGGGTCTTTGGATCTACTTGAGGCTTGGACATCAGGTTATACTAGAAAATAGGTGATATATGAACTACCTCACGCAAGGTTTGCTATCGACATCTTGCGAATCCGCTGCTTCAGGTATATAGACAACATTACTGAAACAACCGACAGCGATGCAGCAGTCAGGAATATGATGCTAAAGGCCTGCGTGGACGGATATGATATTGGTGTCCCAGCTATCTCTACAGTTGCCTGGTACATCTGCAGGTATACGCCTGCAAGGGCAGGCCCTATCGAGCTTCCCACGATCCTAAGCAGCGTATTCATCCCAAGCGATATGCCCATAAATTCTGCAGGTGTGGCAAGCATGGTCACGTTCAGGGCACCGACATTGGTGAGGGATAACCCTGTGGACAGTACTGCAAGGCCGGCTGCAACCACCATCCAACTACCGTGGAATGCAAGAAGAAAGAAGAACCCTGCAGCCGTTATAGAAGTGCCCATGATTATCGGCTTGATGGAGCCCATCTTGTGCACAATGAACCCGGAAGTGGGCCCAAAAATCAAAAGCACTATTGCAAACGGAAGCTGGACATAGCCGGCCGTCGCTGCGTCACCTCCAAAGCCGAGCGGCTCGGGATTCCGCACGAGCACCGGCACCGTCTGGAACACCATGAACATTGAGAACCCCACTGTCATGATTATCAGGTTAGCAGGCAGGATCGCTCTGTGCGACATTAGCTTAAAGTCCACAAGTGGAATTTTTTCTCGCCGCTCTATCACGACAAAAAGCGAGAGCGCGACAGCCCCAATCGCGACAAAGATTGCCATCTGGCCTACCGCCGCCGACTGGCCGGAGCCGGTTTCAAGCAGCGTTAGTGCTAGCAAAAACGACGTGACAAAGGCTGCGAGCGTAATTGCACCCTTGATGTCAATGCCTCGAGGAACGGCTGCGCCGGTGTTAGAAGGCACGCGATTGGGTGTCGCCTCTTCCCACGGCCCAAGCCTGCGCTCGAAGTTGAAGCGCCAGATCAGCACAAAGAGAAAGATGGCGATGGGAATCGTCGACAAGAATGTCGCCTTCCATCCATAGTTGCTGATTATTATTCCGCCGGCCGCAAGGCCGACGACTGCTCCCGAAGCAAACATGGACGATATCACTCCTTGTCCTATTGAGATCTTTTCTCTTGGGAACTGGTCCCGGATTATCCCAAAGGCGATAACAAACATTGCCATCCCTATTCCCTGTATTGCCCTTGCGGCAAAAAGCATGTAGATGTTTGACGAGAACCCTGCAATGGCGATCCCCAAGATGTAGATCGCCATTATGATTAGCAGAATCTTCTTTTTGCCATAGATATCTGATAGTTTGCCGGCGATAGGAGTCATGACCGCGCCAGGGACTAGGTAGGCTGTTAGGATCCACGAAGACATGCCATACGAGACATCGAATTCCCGGATGAGGTCAGGTATCGCAGGGATAAGCATAGTCTCTGCGTACATGACCATCGTTGCTATGCTGCTAAGGACGGCAAGCACTTTCCATGCATAAGCTGGAATCTTGGCAGGGTTTGCAGCCTTGTCTTCTTTAGATGCTCCCAAATTCTTCGGTTCAGTAGGTGTAATGCGCTTTACCTATTAAAAGCTGAGCAAAAGAAAGAAGAAAGCTTTTTCTTTTACACCTTCAAAGGTCGTCTGTTCTTCTGTCTCTGCGGCATGGAGTTATCATTACAAAGACAATGATCGTGTGTGATTCTGCGACAGGTGTCGAGTATGTAGCGCTGCCGACTTGCGTCACGTCTACGATTTCGTGGGACCCCGCCATCCCTGCGGAACAGTGGCGCTCCCAGTCTTCATATTCTTGGATAGTTTCATTGGATTTAATGGAAGGACATACGCGATGGCATTTCGTGCATTGTCAGAGTCCGGCACGAAAATGTTGAAGTCGGCGGGAGAACCACGACCGGAGTAGCCCAGTTAGATACCACTGTCATCGCGAGCATTTGAAGCCGGGCTGCTTTTGTCGCTGTTGTCATCTTCGGTTGTGGCAATGTTGCTCTTGTTGCCAAAGCTTCTACTACGATTGTCATCTATAACTGATGCCGGCGTTTGTCCGGATGAAAGCATTGGCACTACGTCCACCGTGCCAGTAAATGCAACCAACGTGACTGCATCAGATTCGCCTGTTTCATTTTCATATGTTAGTGTCACCAAAATCTTGTCTCCACTATTCATGATTGCCCTATGGTCTGAAATTTCATGCACGCAAGAGTATGATACATAGCAACTTTGAAAATTGTTCCGGCAATGAGATAAAGTTAAAGAACATGATGGAAAAACGAAAAAAAGAAAAACTAGCGAATCGTCTTTAGGATGATGACAGTATTGGTATCGGATACGCCCTCTATCTTGCGTATGTCATCTATACACTTGTTGATCTCGGCTATAGCTGGTGCTGCAATAATCGCGGCAATGTCGTATTGGCCAGTTATTTCATAGACCACTTCAACGCCCCCAAGCTTCATCAACCTGCCAGAAACTGCCGATGTGTCTGCAGTTGATGTTACAGAGATCAACGTTATAGCACTGGTCTTGTCGCTTGCCCCGAGTTCGATGGTAAAGCGCTTGATGATCCCGGTGTCTACAAGGTTCTTGACCCTGCGCCTGACAGCCGACTCTGAAAGCCTTATCTCGTTGGCAATCTCTACAAACGCCTTGCGGGAATCTGCCTGCAATATTCGGAGTATCTTCTCGTCTGTTTCGTCAATGTTAGCTGACATTCCGCCTCTTTTCCTCATTAGTCAATACATTGTCCATTATATCAATTGCGCGGGAAACCGTCGTTTCATCCATGACAAGTGGCGGAAGGAGTCTTATGATGTTTCTTCCCGAATATAGCATCAGTAAACCATTGCGAATTCCGTCGTAGAGCACATCCTTTACCTCGAAGCGGAGCTCCACCCCCAGCATCATGCCAAGGCCCCTCACTTCTCGAATTATCTTGTGTTTCTCCTTTAGTCTGGCCAGACACTCCTTCCAGTGCCTGCCTACCTTGGCCGCGTTTTCGACCAGTTTGTCTTCGGTCAGAGCTTCAAGCGTAGCAGTGCCTGCTGCGCATGCTATTGGGCTTCCACCAAACGTTGACGAGTGCTCGCCCAGCTTTGTTGCTTCCATTATCTCCGGCTTTGCGAGTATCAGCCCCATTGGAATTCCGCCGGCGATTCCCTTTGCAAGGCACATGATGTCCGGTGTGGTGTTCCAGTTCTGCCCAGCCCACATCTTGCCCGTCCTGCCAAGGCCTGCCTGTATTTCGTCAAATATCAGCACAAGGTTGCGCCTGTCACAGACCTCCCTTATCTTTGGCAGCAGGCCGTCCGGTGGCACTATGATGCCTGTTTCGCCCTGTATCGGCTCCACAATCACTGCCCCAATTGTATCGTCGATGGCTTCTTCCAGCTTGCCAGGGTCACTGTAGGGCACGAACTTGACTCCATCCAAAAGTGGCATGAAGGATTTTCGGTACTTTTCATTATATGTGACTGAAAGCGCGCCAAACGTCTTGCCATGGTACGCGCCATTCATTGCTATCACACCGTGCTTGCCAGTGTATTTGCGTGCGAACTTGAGGGCGCCTTCGACGGACTCGGCGCCACTGTTTGTAAAGAACATCTTGCTCAGACCCGGCGGAGCGATGGTTGACATCTTTTCCATGAACCTGAGACGAGTGTCGTTGTAGACTGACATGTGTGCAGTTATCAGCGTGTCTGCCTGCTTCTTGATTGCGGCCACAACCCGGTCGTTGCAGTGACCGACCAGTGCGACTCCATAGCCTCCCATGCAGTCGATGTACTCCTTGCCGCTTGTGTCCCAGACCTTTGCGCCTTTGCCGCGAGCAAGGTTCACAGGGAACCGCTGGTAAAGCGCTGCTAGGTACTGATCTTCGCTGCTCATTTTGGAGTTATCACCGTGCAGTTGCTGTGAGCAATCGCTGAGGAAATCGGGTTGTCAACCTGGCCAGATGCGATTATCGCTTCCTTGACACCCATCTCAAGAGCCTCGGTGCAAGCAAGCACCTTCTTCTCCATCCCAAATCCTATCTTTGGCAGGGCATCCTTTGCCTGCTCTAGCGTCATCGAAGTAACCAGCTTTTCATTGAGCATGAGTCCGTTGACATTTGTGATGAATATCACCTTGTCTGCCTTTACTCCACCTGCGACATAGGCTGCCGCCCTGTCGCCGTCAACATTGAGAAAGTCATATTCTTCGCTCAGTGCAATTGGTGACACCACTGGCACATAGCCACTGTCAACCAGATTGTTCAGAAGTGCTGGATCAACCGCGTTTATCTTGCCGGTGTAGCCGCCATCGATCATCATCTTTCTCCCCTTTTCGTTTATGATCAACAGCTTCTTCTTGCGCTCCGCCTTTAGCACTCCCCCGTCAATCCCTGCGATCCCCACTGCCTTGATTCCCTGCCGGAGCAGCATGCCGGTGATAGCCTTGTTTATCTTGCCCGACATGACCATAGTGTAAATTTCTGCGGTTTCCTTGTCGGTGTACCTGCTGCGCACTCCACCTGGAGAAACAATGAATTTCTGCTCCTTGCCCAGCTTTGTAGCGGTAGCTGTAACCTCTTTGCCGCCTCCGTGCACGAAGATAAGCTTGTCCTTTCCAGCGAGTGTCTTGATATCTGCCAGGGTCGAGGGGTGCAGCCCGTCGACTACGCTTCCGCCTATTTTGATGACTATCATACCGGTGTCAGCGGGGTATATTTCAGACCCTCTGTCTCGTCGTAGCCGGCCATCACGTTCATGACCTGTATCGCAGAGCCGGCTGCTCCCTTCATCAGGTTGTCTGATGCAGAAAGTGCCACTATCCTCTGGTTGTATTCGTCTATGTCAAAGCCCACATCGCAAAAGTTCGACCCCACAACAAACTTAGGGTCTGGGAACTTGTAGAGCCCTTTCTTGTCCCGTACGAGCCTGATAAAAGGCTCATTCTTGTATGAGCTGCGATACATCTTCCAAAGCTCCAGCTCTTCTATCTGCTTCTTCAGGAATGTGTGGTTGGTCGTGAGTATGCCCCTGACAATGTTGACGGCATGTGGGCTCATGCTCACCTTGATCTGCTTTTTCGCTATCGCTGAAAGCTCTTGTTCGATTTCTCCTGTGTGCCTGTGCTTTGCAGGCTTGTATGGCCTGATTACACCATAGCGCATCGCATGGTGGGTGCCAGCATTGGCCTTCTGGCCTGCGCCTGACGAGCCGATCTTGCTGTCTACTACCACGTGATCGGTGTCTATCAGGTTGTTTTCAATAAGCGGCTTTAGTGCAAGGAGTGAAGTGACTGCCATGCAGCCAGGGCATGACACCAGCTGGGCCTTCTTTATTTCTTCGCGGTGAAGCTCTGGCACGCCATAGACAGACTTGCTCAACATATCCGGGAACGGGTGCTCCCATCCGTACCATCTCACATAGTCCTTGGGGTTTTTGAGACGGAAATCTGCCGACAGGTCGATCACTTTCATGCCTCTATCGTACAGATCTTTGACTATCTTGTTCGCCTTGCCGTGTGGCACCGATGTGAAGACCAGATCGCAATTGTTTGCCATCTTTTCCATATCCATTGGCGAGAAAGTGATGTCAATGAACCCCTTCAGGCTCGGGTGGACGCGGTGCACATATTCGCCGGCTTTTTGGCGCGATGTAACCATGCTCACTTCCACTTTTGGGTGCGTTACCAGCAGGCGGAGCAGCTCGCCGCCCACATATCCAGAAGCTCCAACGACTCCGACTTTCATTAGCAATTCTTCTCCTTTATTGCAGCAGAATTGTGCATGTTATAGAAAATCGCGTCAAAAATCCTCATTTATATTTTTTGGTCAGATATGACCTAACTCAGGTCAATTATGACCAGAATTGGTCATGGTCACTTCTTTGCAAGCTTGACTGCATAATCTATCATTGCGCCGGGGATATCAGTCTTTGATACGCTGGAGGCGCCGTGGAACTCTACCGTGTTGTTGACTTCGTGCACAATCAACCCACGCTTTTTGTCCTCCATCATGTCGACGCCTACAATACCCCCACCGACTGCTTTTGCAGCTTTAATCGCCAAATCCTCAAGCTCTTTTGTGATCGGTGCAAGTTCTGCCTTGCCACCACGAGCCACGTTCGTACGCCATTCTTTTTCTGCAGAATAGCGATAAATCGCAGTGACGACTCTGTTACCGACTACGATGCACCTTATGTCGCGTGGTGGCCTCTCGATCATTTCCTGAACGTAATAGATGCGTGCAAATGGGCTGTCATCTTCTTCTCTCATCTCTACTATCATGCCTGCAGTCTCTGCGTCGCGCAACGGGAAGACCCCTCTTCCCCATGATCCAACGATCGGCTTGAGCACTAGCGGAAAACCAGTCTTGTGTATCGTTTCTAGTGCACTCTCTGCGCTGAAAGCAAACTGCGTCCTGGGCGTCGGGATGTTGTTCTTTGCCAGCACAAGCGAAGTTACCAGCTTGTTACCACAGATCTCGGCCGCCTTGAACTTGTTTATCACATTGAATCCGAGGTGTTCAAGGCAAGCTGTGAGATAGAGCCCGCGGTAATGGCTCACGCTCCTCTGCAAGATCACATCGCCAAAAGAAAAGTCCTTCTTCTTGCTATCGGTGCCGACAACGACCGTCTTCGCGTCCACTATCTGCGCCTTTATGCCCTTGTTCTGTGCCTTCTCATACAGAACCTTCTCCTCAAAGCGCACCTTGTCATAAATGATAGAGATTTCTACCATTATTGTCCCCAGTCTTCGCCTACTGTTTCTGCCGGCTTCAGCTCCACCTTGTCATCACTCTTTGAGGCAATTTCGTAATCGCCTCCGCAGTCAGGGCACGTAATGATCTCCCCGACGACCGAGTCTTCTGGAACGCTGATGTCGGCTCCACATTCTTGGCATTCAACTTTTGATTTCATTATTTTTTCCTCCTTTTTGTTTTTTGTATGAAATCGCATCTGCAGCCACCGAGTTTGCGATGATGGACTGCAGGCCCCATAGCTCAACGAATCCCTTTGCCAGGCTCTGGTCAAAGGTAGATCCAGCAGCATAAGTCGCCAGATCGTTTTTGTACAGGGAATATTTCGACTCCCTTCCAACCACGCGGAGAGATCCCTTTTGCATCTTCAGCTTTACTTTTCCGGAGACTCGGATCTGAGTCGCATCTATAAACTTATCCAAGTCATTACGCAGCGGGTCCTGCCACAATCCCACATATGCCAACCAGCTCCACTGATCATCAACCATGCGCTTGAATGCAAGCTCGTGTTTTGTCAGCACCATCTTTTCCAGATCTTTGTGCGCTTCAATTATGGTGATCGCCGCGGGCGCTTCATACACTTCCCTTGACTTTATGCCCACCACTCTGTCTTCGATGTGATCTATTATCCCAACTCCATGTTCCCCGGCCTTGTCATTGACGTATCGAATAAGGTCGATGAGAGGCATGTGCTTGCCGTCGGCGGCTATTGGCACCCCCTTCTCGAATTCAATCTCGATATATCCAGCCTTATCATTCTGGAAGTTGATATACTGGAATGCATCCTCTGGTGGCTCGAAATAAGCATCTTCGATGTTGCCGCCCTCAACTGCCCGGCCCCAAAGGTTAAGGTCGATGCTGTATTTCTTGGCCTCCGCGCTTATTGGGATGTTTTGCTCTCTTGCAAACTTCATTTCCACGTCGCGGGTCAGATTCATGTCCCTGATGGGCGCGATGATCTTTAGCTTTGGATTCAGTGCGCGCATCGTCACATCGAACCTTATCTGGTCATTCCCCTTGCCAGTGCATCCATGTGCTATGGAGAGCGCCCCTTCCTTGTTTGCAACTTCAACTACCTTTGCAGCAATCAGAGGCCGTGCCAATGCAGTTGCAAGAGGATATTTGCCCTGATACAGGCCGTTCGCCTTTATGCTGGGAACGACGTAATCAAGGGCAAACTCTTCTCGGGCGTCAACATAGACGTGCTTTATAGCACCTATCGCCTTGGCCTTCTTTTCGATCTCTTTAAAGTCGTCTTCCTGACCGCAGTCAACGGTAACGGTTATGACATCCAGCTTGTGCATTATCTGGAGATATCTTATACATACAGAAGTGTCCAAGCCACCAGAGTATGCCAAGACGACCTTGCCATCACTCATGAACATATCGGTGCCGACCAAGCTCTACATTTATATTTTTTGGTCAAGAATGACCTAAATCAGGGTGATAATGACCGATGCTGGTCAACAACGAAAAGTCGATAACAAACGCCGTGAAGGAGGTAGTCAACAACGACCTGTCGTTCCAAGATTCGCTCCAGCGCGATTATTGTAATATCAGCGCTCTTGCTCGCATAATCAAGCCACAGGTCGACCAGTTGCTTGGTGGCAAGAACACGAGCATAGAGAGCATCGTCACTGCATTAAAGAGGTCAAGACGCGACTATGACGTGCCAGAAAGGCCCATAGCAGCTATACTGGCAGGAAGCACTATTAGTGTCAGGACAGATGTAGCCAAGGTCTCAGCAAAGAAGAGCAAGAAGACGATCGAAAAGGTTGCCAAGGCGATGACGCAAAACGTCGGAAACTTTATCAGCGTATCAGAAAGTATCATGTCTATCACACTTGTGTTTGACGACGCGCTCCTTGACGAAGTCAAGGGGATGTTTGCGCACGACGACATACTGGAAATCGAAGATGACCTGGCTGCAATAATCGTCCACAGCCCCGAGGAGATAATCAAAACACCGGGATGTGCGATCGCTTTTTACAACCAGCTAGCGCGCCGGCACATCAACATAGAAGACACCGTCAGCTGCTATACCGACACGATAGTACTTGTAAGGATGGATCAGGTGGGCAAGGCCTTTAACGCACTGACTGACCTCATATCCGGCTCAAGAAAGATGCCCAAGAAAAGGCACAGATAAGACTAAGACTACTTGCGGCTTCCCATGACGGCTAGCTGCGCGCGCTTCATGAAGAGTAATGCTAGCAGCGCAGACGCCGCCGCTCCCGCATATGTCCCAATCCCCAACAGCAGGTTTCCGCTGAAACCTACCACCATGGCAAGCATGGCCGCAAGAACCGTACCTATTATTGAGGCAACTACATTGACGCCCCAAAGTAGAGTAGTGCTGTCGCCTCTATTTTTCATGAGTGAAGCCATGCTGATGACGGACGGGAACTGGAAGCCCATCAAGAGACCGGCGGGAAACAGCAGTCCCACAGTGAGCACGATCCTGGAAGATAGCTCTAGTGATATACTCGAATCAATGATCCCCTGCAAGAAGAAAAAGTGGAAGAGTATGATACCTGCCAAAATAGGCACAGAAACAAACACGGCCCTGTATGGCCGGCCGGCAAACAGCCGGCCGCTCAGGTATGCACCAATCCCACCGGACAGAAGAATTGAGAAGAGTATGACTGTCAGGGCCATAAGCGGAGTCCCAAGCAGGAGAAGGAATCGCTGGATGAAGGTTATCTCCAGAATCATAAAACCAAGGCCAATGAATAGCACAAAGAGGACATGAAAACCAGACGTAGCGTCCATCCTGGCCTTTCTCTTTTTTGCATTCCATGCCAGAATAACAGACAACCCCGCAGAGATACCCACTACAGTCGCGAGCAGGATTATCATCTGCTGTGGGACAGGCTCTCTCGCAAAGTAGAATGGAGAGTCGTCGGTCGGAACCTTGGGGTTTGAGATTTGGGAAAAGTATTCACCATAGCCATCATTTGAAAACAGCTTGTCGTAGGGCTCCTGTATGTATCTGTCAGAAAGCATTATCACGGCAGCGCGATTCTCTTCTGCCCTCTCCCTTGCCAAGTCAATCTGGGCGTCCGTAAAGGGCGTGGGCTTGACGATCACGAGCACCGGGTAGTATTTTTGGCTGTCATCATTACGCCCAAAGAAGAGGCCAGGCCGCTCTTCTACGGCCACGACATGCTGGCTGACGGACTCCCTGTTTTTCCCAGTTTCTTTCATCAGCGAATCAGCCACGAGCGGCAAAAGCCGCGGCAGCTCGAAATTCCACCTTACCATAACAAGCATACCATCCTCGTCCAAGTGGCGCAGATACTGCTGGAAAGCTTCTGTGGTGTAGAGGTAATTTTCAGAAAGCGCGTAGCCACCGGCCAGCTGCGCCGCCCAAGAATCTACCAGCTTGATTACTATCGCATCATACTTTTCGTCTGTCGAGCTGATGAAGCGCCGGCCGTCATCAATGAACAACTCAACATTGTCATGTTCATACAAATTCCCAGATTCGTTTCCAAACCGCTTCACCGCGGAGACAATCAAGGGGTTAAGCTCGACTGCAGTGACCTTCTCTGAGCCGCCGGCAAGCGCCACCAAGATGTCTTCGCCACCTCCTCCCCCGATGACAAGCGTATTGTTCACTTCTTTTTCCATTTCATACGGCAAGTAGTCCATGTATTTTTGCAGCCAGACAAGGCCACTTTGGGAGCCGTTCCACCGGAATATCGGGGTAGTGGCATCTGCGTCAATAAGAATCGAGGCCAACTCCAAGGAATCTTCATAGTTGTTTGGAGTGCTGCTGTTCACTTTCTCTGCTGTGACATCAATGCGTGAGAAAGAATTCCATTCTGTTGAGAGGTGCTCAAACCTCTCAGGATCTTTAAGCTGGTAGTAAAGCCCCTTGCTGTCTCCAGGGTGTACTTCAAACACATCAAAGGCCGATGTATTTCCAACTATAGGCAGCATCAGGGTGCCTGCAAGGACAACGCCGGTGAGCACCTTCAGTCTACCTGAGACTAGCGCAACGCTCCTGCTGGAAACATTTCTTAGCGTCAGCGTTCCTGCTATGGCAGCAGACCCTGCAACCAGCGGAGCTGTCAAGAGAACTACATATTCAGCCCCCATCCCGCGCATCAACAGGTCAAGTAGCAGAGTAGCAGATGCGGCTCCTACCAGGTCTACAAAATATAGTTTGCTGATGTTCTGAGGCATCGCATAAAACACAAGTGCCATTATAGACCCGGCGAAAAAGAAGGGGACGGACGACACTAGGTAATAGAAGTGTATGTTGTATGTGCTGGCTGGGATAGCCGATATCGCCAAGACAAACGCAGGTACAGAAATGGCATACGCAATTGCAAAGTAGATTATCCTAGACGACAGTTGCTCTTTCCTTTCATACCTACTCTTCCATTTCACACTGTCCTTTTGTATGTGAATTACGAGTGAGCCTATTCCGAGTCCGAAGAACGCGACCGAAATGGCCATGAATGCGTAATCGTACCATAGGATGATGGAAAAGATCCGGGTAAGCGCAAGCTCTAATAGTATAGTACTGAGGGAAGCAAAGAATAGAACTACCAACAGAAAGACAAGGAATGAGTTCAAGCAGCCCGAATACAAAACTCAGCATAGCGGATATACGTTTACGAACATTTTGCGTTAGCTTGTGGGTAGCGAAATCTTCTTCCAGTATGCTCCAAAAAAATATGCAAAGTTTATTTCATGCAGATTGGGAATTCCCATTGTGTACCGGCGTTACACGCTAGACGAGGTAAAGCGCAAGATAGTTGATGTTTTACAGAGCGCCGGAACCGGCCTGTCAGGAATCGAGCTTGCAGACAAGACAGGGATCAACAGGATGACCATAACTAAATACCTAGATGTCATGTATGCGATGGGCCTTATCAAAAAGAAAAAGACAGGCAACGTCAACGTGTGGTTCCTGGAAACAGGGATCGCAGATATAGAGTTTCCAGTCAACTATGTCCAGGTACAGCAAAAGTTGATAGGTGCAATTCTGGCCGGAGAAGAAGAGCAAGCGCGCAGGATCCTGCTGAGCGTCCTCAACTCTAACGTCGACCAGGTAAGGGTGCTAACAGACGTGATCATGCCAGTGGCTAACACTATCGGTGAGCTTTACAGCAGAGGCAGGCTTGACAAGACCGAGAGGGCGTTCCTTCTCAACCTCATCATGGAGCTAATAGATCTCGTAAAATTTAATGTCAAGGCTACAGAGCAGAAAGCAAATGCCAACGTGCTTGTTGTCGCCGGCTCGGAAGACAAAGTTCATGCGGCCAAGAGTGCAGCCGTGGCATTTTCTGTGCTTGGGTGGGATTCGATCTACATCGGAGACGTTGAGGGGCAGATTGACCCCTTTTTTGATATCGACTTTCAGCGTTACATTTCCCGAGCTTGGAGCAACAAGCGCGGTCTGATGCTCATCTGTATATTTTCTTCCGGCGAAGGATCGCTCAGGTTCCTCTCTTCTACAGCCAAGGCAATGAAGGGCAGGCTCAGGGGAGAGCTTCGTATTGCTGTAGTTTCCACCCCAGAACTGCAGGCGGCAGCCGAAGAGAACTCGGACTATGTCGCAAAGGACCTACTGTCGCTGGTAGAATGGGCCGAGCGTCAGTACAACATTGTAAAGTAACCACCGCTGCTATCACACCTGTTGGAGCGGGATCGGAGTTATCGGCGGCGCGTCCGGAACTACTGCCTGCATAACTAGGGTGATTATTACGCCAATGACAGCGAACACAACGATTGCGAGTATCGCTATTGCTAGTGCCCGAATCCACCCGGTATCAAAGCCTTTCTTGAACACGCCAATCCACGCAATGAATGCAATGATGAAGGCAATTACGCCGGGTATTGTGGTCTGGTCACCGAATGCGACTGTTAGGGCTGCTACAGAGATAAAGAACACGATCGCGTACACTATTGGACCAAACGCGGTGACCAGCATTGCTCGCGTGAACCTAGCCCTGCCAAGGGTGAGAACCTTGGCGGATATCCACACAGGGATTGTGACTATTATCCATACCGCGATAAGACCAATGATTACGGCAGCTACGACTGCTGCAATTTCAGCGCCCTGGAGAAGGAGATCTTGGAGCAACGGCGTTCTGTAATATATTTATCAGGATTTAAGGCCTGTGGCTTAACGCTCTACCCCAAAGGACAGCTTGACAGTGGTCTTGAACCTCGCTATCTTCCCGGATTCGTCCACATCTGCCGTCATATCCTGGACTTTAATCCCATGGATCCCGTGAACGGTCTTTTTCGCCTCGGCTATCGCCGTCTGTGCGGCGTCCTCCCATCCCTTGCTTGAGACGCCTATGACTTCAATGATTTTGGCTACTGACGATGATGACATACGAGAGCAATGACATGGCTCTATTTACGCGCTATCGAAAAAATGAATAGAAAATGGAATATTCTTATGCTTCTTCCTGTGCAAAAGATGATATCGGCCGAAACGTTGTAGGGCCACCATCGCCATCATCGCTGGTATTCAGCAAGGCTCTCACAAAATCGAGGCCTGATTTTGTCGCGTGTTCATAGTCCCTATCTCCAATATTTGGCTCGAAGCTGATGTACCCATCGTAGCAGGCATCTTGCAAGCAGTGAACAATAGTCGCGAAGTCGATATGGCCAAACCCGGGCATCTTTCTGTTGTTATCCGCAAAATGCACATGCTTCAGGTACTTGCCGGCGGTCCGTATGGCGTCTTCAAATGAATCCTCCTCTATGTTCATATGAAAGGTATCTAGCAACATTCCAAGAGAATCGCTGTTCACCTGCCTGACTATTGCCAATGCGTCCCTTGCAGTAGAGCAGTGCGGCGTGCTGTAGCGGTTGAGCGGCTCAAGAACAAGCTTTACGCCATAATCCGATGCAAATTTGGATAGCATTGCCAGTATTGGAATCGCCTTGCGGGCAAGCCGCTCCTTCTCATCTTGGGAAAAGACGTTGTGCGTCCTTTCAAAAAAGCTGGACTGCTCGTCTGCAAAAAGGCAGATATTCATTTCCTCACCACCCAGCAAGTTGCATAATTTAACGCAATCGTGTACATACTCTATCGCACTCTGAACCAGGGTCTGGTCCGAACTCAATAGCTTGCGTTTCCAGCCTTCTTCGCTGCTCCTGCCCCACATCCCGGTTATCCCGCAAACGGGCATATCGTACATGCCAAAGACATCCTTTAGTTTTCGAATATCCACCTCTTTTGGCTCGCCAAACATCTCTACAGCGTCGTATCCCTGCGAGGCCAGCTTCGAGAGGGTCGATTCGATCGGCTCTATCTTTCTGAAGGATGCAAGCGATATCGAATACTTCATGCACCGCTATCTCCTAGGCTGCAAGACATTGCAGGATGTCCGTACATTTAGCAGTGCCGGATTTGGCAATGCCATGTTTTTCGCTTGAACCATAAAAGGCGAGTCCTTCTCCGGTAGCAGGGTCAGGCGGTCTGCCATGCGAGCCCTTTACCAGACGCGTGTCAAGTGGTATTGATTTTGTCCTTGGATCAAAGAAAAGCTCGATAGGATCGTAGCCAGGTTTTCTATGGATGTCCACTCTGCGTGCAAAATCAGGAGCCATGCTCTCGTCATACCACCAGTAATAACTGAACCAACTGTCTTGCTTGGCAATCGCAACTAGTTCTCCGCTCCTGTCATGATCGATGCCTAGCTTTTTCTTGCCTTCGCCATCAAGCACCATGTCAACACCATCCGCTGCCTCGATCACTTTTCTTGCGTCATGCTCAAAGCCATCCTTGACAAACACGTGGGCTACCTGATGGTCGGCCATAGCAAAGGCCTTGCTGTATTCAAAGTCAAGATATTCCTTGCCGTGTATCGTACGTACTGAGAGCAGGCCGGCGCCCCGCAGTACCAAATTCAGTGGTGTCGCGGCCTTCACATTGTTGAAGCCATATTCTGATACGACTATGAACTGCACCTCATCTTTGGGCACCGTCTTTGATACCTTGTCTGCTATCCGCCCCACAATTTCGTCTGCTTTCTTTATGTCTTCTCTTACTTGCGGTGCGTCCTTTCCAAAGCGCTGCGCAGAATAGTCGACATGGGGGATGTAGACAAACAGCATATCTGGCCGCTCGTTTTCAAAAGTATATTCAGCAGCATTTGCTATCCATTCACTTGACTTGACAGACGCAAGAGGCCCCCAATAGCTCGCAAGATCGAATTCGCCAAATTTCTCCTTCAGCTTTTCATAATAACCGACAGGCTTTGAATAGCACCACATCAGCATCTTATCATCAAGATGGATGGGTCTCGGGGTAACCACAATGTCCGATTTGGCATACATCGTGTTCTGCCAAAAAAGCACGGCGGTTTTTGCGGGATTGTGCTTGGCCATGTCCCACACCCTTTCTGCCTTGACAAGAGAGCTTGGCTGCTCCCAGAATGATACGCTAAATGTGTCTCTGTCATAAAGACCGTTTGCAACTATGCCATGCTCTCGAGGATACTTGCCTGAAAGAATGCTTGCCTGAACTGTGCAAGTGACGGCAGGGAATACTGGCTCCATTGGAGCTGCTTCGCCACCTTCTACTAGCTTGGAAATGTTCGGAACGAGCCCGGAATCAAGATGTTTCTGTTCCAGCCCGACAACATCAATAACTATAGAATGCTTCTTCTTCATCTGACTCGGCTGCTCGTCAATATCCTACTATTGTTTAAATAAGTTAGCGTCAGGTCATGTATAGCTTTTTTGCTGTCACTACTGCAGGGATGATGAACAGCAGCGTAGCCAATCCATAAAATAGCCCAGCGGTTCCGCTGATGAACACTGAATCGAGGATTATTATGGAGATGATCATGTTTCTTATCGCTTTTTGGACATGCTGTGGTATGCCTTCTCCGCCGAGGTATTGCCTGAAGGTGATCGAAATGACGGCAGCGAATATAGCCAAACTGATCAGAAATTCACTTTGCAAGGTAATCAGCAATCCTGTTGCAGCTATTCCACCAACAAGAGCAAAGATCATGTAGAAGGGAAGAAGGCCGGGCTTTTCTCCTCCAACTTCCTTTTTGCTTAGCAGCATTATCGCGACCACATATATAAACAACGAGGCAGCTGCAAAGACGGCTGTTTCTGATTGGAACCGGGCACCGCCAAGCAGTGCAGTCGATATTGCAGGGCTTGCGCCCAAGATCACGTTGAGAAAACGAGTTCCACCCATTGCAAATGGACCGGCAATAGTAGCTGCATGTTTCAACCGGTAGTCGTATGCGATTATCGTGGCAGTCAGGGCAGAGCTCACCGCAAGGGCTATAGGCCCAATGGCCATCAGCAGCATTGCGTTGGCGGCAATCATTGCTATCAGGGCAATGACCATTGCATGTTTCTTGGGAATCCTTCCAGAGGGGAGAGGTCGGGATGGGCGTTCCTTCCTGTCAGTCTCTATGTCAAAGTAGTCGTTCAGACTAATGCCGGCGATGTACAGCAAACCCGAGGAGACCATCAATGATACGAGATGCAGACCATTTGCCTCTGCAGGTGGCGTAGTCACAAAATAGCCGGCCAGTATGTTAGAGGGTGTCGTGAACACATTTGGCAGCCTGATCAGAAGCAGGTACTGATGCAAGCGCGAACCTACACGATCTTGCAAAGGTAGTCGTACGCCTCTCTGGCCGCCTGGACAGGGTTATCCTGGTAGGGGTAAAGCTCTACCGTTACAAACCCTTCATATCCAATATCATCCATGGCGTCAAATATTGGCCTGAAATCAATTGAACCCGTGCCGGGGATCAGGTGGTTGTGTACCCTGTTGCTTGCAATGTCGGCAAGATGAAAGTGCGAGATATAGTCCGACAGCTCGTAGACAAGCCTAGCAGGGTCTTCATTTACGCAGTAGAAATGCCCTATGTCAAAGTTGAGCCCTATGTGTTCAGAGTCAATTTTTTCCATAAAATGCTTGAACTGACGCGAGTTTTCGATTAGCAATCCCGGTTCTGGCTCGACTAGCAGCCTAACGTCTTGCTCCTCCGCAATATCTGCAGCTTTTGCAAGGCCCTTCAGGAATATCTCAAGCTTGCGTGGATCGGCGGCGTGTGAAGGCGCCGCCACAGGTCCCCCAGGTTCTGTTGAAAGGTGCTTCGCACCAAGCTCTTTTGCAAGCCGTATGCAGTCGATGGTGTGCTGTATGCGCAAGTCCCGGGCGTGTCCGTCGTCCTCAATCCAGGAAGGGTGGTAGACGTCGCCTATGGCATACAATGTAAATGCATTGAGATTTGAAATTTGTAAACCGCATGATGCAAGAGTGCTCTTAAGTGATCTGATCTGTCCGTCTCTAAAATTTGGCGGGTATGCGTGAGGCACATCGCACAGGATCTCGACCCCGCCGTAGCCTATCTTTGCAATCTCGCGCATCGAGTCTTCCAGCGAATACCGCTTGAATGCATTGGTGCTGAATGCCAGTTGCTGCTTCTTCATCATCATGGCTTCCAGGTAAACCTAGGAGACTGCCTGAAGAATTCATACGCGTTGTAGAACGTCACCCGCTCGATCTCATTGGTGCTGAATCCGGCCTTTCTCATCTCTCTTGCGACAAGTGGGACGCTCAGCGGATCAGACGGGCCCCAGTCAGCTGCGCTGTGCACCATTATCCTTTCGGTGCCGTACTTTCGAATAATGTTCATGGCGCGCTCCGGCGACAGCTTTGAAACAGGATAGACAGAAAGGCCTGCCCACATGCCAAGCTCAAGCGTCTTCTCTATGGTTTCTTCCACGTTGTGATCTACCAGTATCTTGCTCCGATTGTATCGCCTGCCCTTTTCGCTGTT
>DASVCY010000016.1:0-13589 GCA_036381375.1 Nitrososphaera sp.
TCTTGACTTTCCGTCAAAGAGATTCGATGAGGAAGTCTGGCTCTGCTGGAAGGTGGGAGAAAATGAGATCAAGTTCTGGCATGGGAAGGACGAGGGCTTCATGGGAAGGAAGCCTCTCGAAAGCACTGGAATAATCGAGCCATAGACTTTTAGTTTTCAAAAGACATAGTAAGCTCTTCAATTGTTGCATAAATGATTGATGATGCTATCGAGCTGGCTGCGCGCGATCCGAATCAGGTTCCTTCTTGCTTCAGTCGTAGCAGTCAGCAACGGGCTTGCAATCACATATTGGAAAACAGGCACAATCGATCCGCTCTATGCCGCCTTGACCTACGTCGGCGTCGTTTTTCTGCATGCAAGTGTTGATCTGCTAAACGATTACTGGGATCACAAGCGGGGAATCGACAGCGCGACTACTCGGACAAAGTTCAGCGGCGGGACAGGCGTGCTTCCTGAAAACCTGCTCACGCCTAGAGCCGTGTATGCTGCAGGCCTGATCTTCCTTTTGCTCGGGGCGTCAATAGGTGCCTACTTTGTGGCAGTACGGGGCATCACAATAGCGGTGATCCTTGGCTTTGCAGTCGTCGCAATATACTTTTATTCTACCAGCATTGTGAACGCCGGGCTGGGTGAACTGTTTGTCGCAATCAAGGGAGCAATGATCGTGCTGGGTACATTCTATGTCCAGTCACCGTCGCTAGAGCCCGCAGCCGTTTATGTTGGCGCCATTGTGGGCGTCTTATCAGCAACTGTTTTGTTTGTCAACTCTTTCCCTGACTATGAGGCAGATCGGTCAAAGGGCAGGCGCACTTTGGTAATATTGCTTGGCAAGAAGACCGCTGCTACAGTATATCCTGTTTTCATGGTAGCCGCTTATGCTATGATTGTAATGGGAATTTTCTTTGGCTTTACCAAGTTTTATTCGCTGATTGGACTTGCGTCAATCCCTTTTGCAGTCAAGTCAGCATTACTGTTGAGAAAAGACCATGAAAGCATTGAAAAGATAGTCCCTGCAATGTCTTTGGCTGTAACTTACTCGCGTATTACTGGGTTCTTGCTGGCGGTAGGACTAATCTTATGAGAAATAATACAATGTTCTAGTATTGTTTTACTAGTGTATTTAATACGACGTTATCCATGACTGCTACTGTTGTACAATCCTCCTATGATGGGCAAGGATGCAGAAATCGTAAGGGGCATTAAAAAGTCAGCAAACCTTGTTGTGGAATTTCTATACTCTGCTAGAACGCGGCTTGATATTCTGGCCAATGCGAACCTTCCTATCGTCATCATGAGGGATAAATCCTACAGAAATGCATTGATTGATGCAAGTAAAAGAGGCGTCAGGATACGAATTATTACTGAAGTGACTCTTGATAATCTTTGCTACAGCAGGGCTTTGGCTGAATTGTGCGAGCTCTGCCATCTGGATGGGATCAACGCAAATTTTGGCGTGAGCGAGTTTGAATATATTGCAACAGGCTCCATCAGCTTCTCGCACCCGATCTCCAAGCTCATTTACAGCAACGCAAAGGAGATGGTGGAGCAGCAGGAGTATGTTTTTGAGTCATTCTGGAACCGGGCTGTACCTGCAATGACGAGGATCGCCGAAATAGAAGAAGGCAGAGGAAGCCAGACTACCAAGATCATTGAAAACCCTGAGAGCTCGCTTGCGTTAGGAACAGAAATGATGCAGAAAGCAAGAGAAGAAGTGCTGGTAATGCTATCGACTCCTAATGCATTTTGGCGCGCCATCAACATGGGCCGCATCGACATTTACCGGGCAATAATTGCAAATGGAGTAAAACTCCGGATACTCGTGCCAGACAATGCAGAGGTCCAGCAGGCTGTCAACGATATCCGATCGCAGGCTCTGAACATCGAGTTCAGCTATCTTGACAAGAGCCTCCAGACCGGCATGTCTCTCCTCATTGTTGACAAGAAAGAACTAATCGTGTGGGAGACAAAGGATGATGCAAGAGACGACCCATTTCATGCGATGGGCAAAGCAACATATTCTACCAGCAAATCGCTTGTTCTTTCGTTATATCAGATTTACGAGATATTGTGGAAGCAGACAGAGCTCTACGAAAACATCAAGATTCACAACCGAATGCAAAGCGAGTTTGTAAACATTGCGGCACATGAAATCAGAACACCTGTGCAGCCTATACTTGGCATGGCAGAATTGATCGAGGCACAGTTTAATGGTGAAGACAAAGTTGTGGTTACAAAGGAGGATGTGGCACTCATAGTACGCAATGCCCGGCGCCTTGAGCGCCTGACTTCAGACATTCTCGAGATAACACGGATAGAATGTGGCTCTATCAAGCTTAATCGAGAAATGTTTGACATGAATGAAGAGATCCAAAATGTATCCAGAGAAGCAAAGGATAGTATGCCTACCGGAGTCCAGCTGATAGTCGAAACGACACCAGAACCATTGTTGGTTGTAGCAGACAAGTCCAGGATATATGAAGTGGTTGCCAACCTTCTCAGCAACGCGGCCAAATTCACAAACAAGGGCAGAATAGTGATAAGAGCAGAAAAGAAATATGATCACGGTGATAGCAGACAGTATGCTCTAGTCACAGTCAGGGACACCGGAACAGGCATCGACCCTGAAATATTGCCGCGGCTTTTCACAAAGTTTGCAAGCAAGTCAGAGCATGGGACTGGTCTTGGGCTCTTTATCGCAAAGAACATAATCGAAGCTCACGGCGGCGCAATTTGGGGCGAAAACAAATCTGATGGCAGTGGCGGAGCCATCTTTTCCTTCACGCTACCGCTGATGGAAGAAGAAAATTACTAGAGACCGGCGCTTTCAATTAGGCTAATCAGCTGGTCATACTGTTCTATAAACATCCTGCCTTTGGCAGTTAAGGCAATCAGGCCACTGACGCGGTGGATCATTCCCTTTTCTTCCAGCTCATCAAAGTGATTCATCATCTTGTCGTAAGATAGCCTCGTAAAGTGCTGGACATGCGTAGGTCTTGCTACTTCATTGTGAGCAGTATCTTCTTCGATCGCACAGAGTATTTCGTAGAACAGCTGTAGTTTATGTCGCTTTTCTTGCCTCAATCTCAATCTTCCTCCTGGAAGTCACGCTGTGCATGACGTATGCAAAGAGCGCAAGTCCTGCCATCCTTGCCGCAGCCGAGCCAATGAACGCAATGACGCTGTTGTCAAAGTATGTAAGGATCAGCGAATATTGCTCAAGCAGCAAGAGTGCAAATGCTGCAGGCACGTATAGCATTTTGATGTTTGCTGCCCTTACAAGCGAGGCTATCACGGTCTTGAATATGTATGCTATTACCGCCATGTTGAATATCCTCATGTAGAAGCTGAGGTCAGCAAGTCCTGCGTAGTAAAAGTATGGAGATGTTGCCAGCGAAAGGGTTGTCACTATGAACGGGGTCGCGACCATTGCAAGCGGCAGCATGGTGACGAGCACATCTCTCGGATGGACCTTCTTGCCGGTTCCGCTTGCGTCTGCATTCTTGTAGTAGTATGAAAGCGCAATGAGTGCAAATGCCTCTGACTGCAAGGTCATCTGGATCCAGAAGAATGCCGGATACAGCAGCGGATCTGCCTTGTAAATCAGGCTGGACGCCTCAAATATGAACGACGCTCCTAGGAAGGCAAATCCTGCCGGTAGGCCAAGGAGGTAGCCAAAGCCAGAAAATTTGTACGATCTGAAGAAAAACCTCGAAATCATTAATGATAGCGAAACCGAAATGGCAGTGATCGCGACTGCAAGTGATGGACCAATTGACGAGTCCACCAGTACAAATGGGTTGAGCACGTTTGGGTCCAGCACTGCCATATGTTGTCATTCCGTGTTCGCGCAACATAAGGCTTGCTCCCTTGAAGGGAGTAACCGGATTCGATTCATTATTATTTTCCATCCTTGATAAATGCAGTATTGTCTTCCTCTTCTTCATCCTATGAAGTGATATCCGGGCACGCCACGCCTGAAGGCACTAGGAAATACATACAACACGCCGCTTCTCTTGGCAGACCTCAATCTCACTTCAAATCGTTTGATGGCCTTTACCTGTCGAGCATAGGGATGGGGACGTATCTTGGCCAGCTTACACAGCAAGATGACCTGGCAGTTGAAAATGCAGTGTACGAGTCTGTCAAGTCTGGTGCGATCAACGTGATTGATACTGCAATCAACTACCGCGCAATGAAGTCGGAAAAGAGCATCGGTAGAGCTCTTCTGCGGCTCGTAAAGGATGGCGTGATTTCGCGCGACCAGGTATTCATATCGACAAAGAATGGTTATATTACAAACGACGGCGACTACCCAAACGTTGACGTAATGGAATACATCCACCGGATGTACATACAGACGGAAGTAATGACGGCAGATGATATCAGTTCCGGGTACAACGTCATGAACCCAAACTACCTTGCCAAATGCATCGACAAGTCGCTTATGAACATGCATCTTTCGACAATAGATCTGGTCTATATCCATAATGCATTTGAAAGCTGGAATCAGGATGTAAGCAGGCCGCAGTTTATGGAGATGCTTGCCAAGGTCTTTGAACTATATGAGAGTTATCGCAAACAAAACAAGATCCGATACTATGGAATGGCAACTTGGACATGCTTTAGGGTGCCGCCAGACAATCGCGAATACCTGTCGTTGGAGCAAGTAATCAAGGTAGCAGAAAGCGTTGGAGGCAGAAATCATGGTTTCCGATTCATCCAGCTACCATACAACCTTGCATATAGCGAAGCGCTTTTGCTTCGTAACCAATCAGTAGGCTCTGAGGAGAATCTGACGATTCTTGAAGCAGCAGCGAAAATGAACGTAGGCGTATTCACCAGCGTTCCGCTCTTTCAAGGCAGGCTTCTGGACGCGCAGATACCTGATTATGGAGGCTTGAACGACCCTGTTGCCAAACTCGTGCAGATCATTAGGTCGAGCCCCTCTGTCGTTGCGCCCTTGATAGGTCAGAAAAAACCAGAACATATCGAGCAGAATCTGCGGGTGGCGAATGTTCCGCCGCTATCGGTCGAAGAATTCAAAAAAGTGGTTGAAATGCTCACTAGCCAGCAACTATAAAAGACAAGGAAAGAAATATCCCTCAAAGCATGGAAACTACAGACATCAAGAAATTCCAGAACAGAACTCCTGAAGCAGTGCGAGTGCTTGCTTTTCTCAAGGCAAAGCCGGGCAGGCGTGCTGAGCTAGAGGATATTTTGAAGATAGTTACTCAAGAAACGCGGAAAGAGCCCGGTAATATAGCATATGTCCTGCACAGATCGACAAGGGATCCGGACGAATTGATGCTCGACGAAATCTGGGTTGATATGAATTCTTTGGAAGATCATTTGAAAACGCCACACATTCAATCGGCCATGCCAAATATCAATGAGATGCTTGATGTCCCTCTGAGAATAGAAACATATTCTGAAGTTAGAGTTGCTTGATGATCTCTTCTATGCTCTCTCTATCTCCGGCCGATGGCATTTGTTTTAGGTACTTCACAAGATCTTCTTTTGCTCCTTGGTTGTTTCCAAGCTGCATTCTTGCAATCGCTCGGTTCTTGTAGATTGGACCAAACCTTGCAGGGTTAACTTCTATCGCTTTGCTATAGAATGCCTCTGCGAGCGAATAATCACTCTTTTTGAGGTAATAGTTGCCAAGGCCCCTATACGCCAGATAGTATTTTGGATTCAGCTTGATTGCCCTTTCATAGCAAGGCACTGCCTGATCTGAGTTGGACTCGTTGTACATACCTGCAAGCAGGCACCATGCTTGCGCGTTATCAGAGTCAATTTCGATTGCTTTTAGAGTCTTTTCAATAGCGCTTTCCATTTTGCCATATTGACGCAACCCTTCCGCTTCAAGACACAGCCTGTTTGATTCTTTGAATTTTAAGCTATCATTTCCTACCAAGTCCTTCATGTCGGACGGTATGATCACTATGGCTGTCATGTCGTCCTGTTCCCAGTCCTTTTCAAATTTTTCTTCTTCCACCGCAGCAAAAGTATCAGGTTCAGGCACATAGATGTGGATCCTCCGTTCGTCCACGTCGTACCCTGAAAGGACCAATGCATGCTGCACAATTCCCTGGATTCCCGGCACTATGACAATGGGTGGTATTCCCTGATCGATCCTCTTCTTCAGATCCTTCATAGAGCTCTTGTAGATGTATGACGCAAATCCTCTGCCTTCGAGAAGAGCAATGCCTTCCATAATTGACATCTCTTTTGAATCCCTGCCGCTGGCCTGCGGGGAAATATCCTCTCCCCAATACTTTGCTACAACGTCTATCACAAGCGGCAGCGTGACACTCCCTTCGTTCCTGCTCACTAGGGGGAGGTTGATAGAATGTTCCGGAGAGTCCAAGGCACTATGATCATGCTTGATGTATGCTAAGCAAATAAAATCCTTCTTCTCATATCATAGCAAAATTCTGAAGAACTTCTAGCCCGTCACTGCCGCTCCTTTCTGGGTGGAATTGTATCCCATAAATCTTGCCGCTTGAGAATATTTCGTGTTCACAAAACCGGGAGCTTGCGAGCGACTTGAAGCCCGTAGGGAGCCTCGCCACACAGTAGCCGTGACTCTCGTAAGCCGAAATCGATTCTCTCTCTGCTGTAAGCGGGTTCTGGCTGGACACTGATATTGCAGTCATCCCCTGAACATGGGATGGCATTTTGCGGATCGTACCTCCAAGTGCAAGCGCGATTATCTCGGCGCCGTAGCAGATGCCAAGTAACGGTTTGCTGTTGCTATGACACTGTTTTACTATTTTGGAATTCACTGCATTTATCTTCTTGTTGTTCTTGCGCCTGCCTGACAGTATTACCTTGTCGCAAACAGCGATATCGCAATCTGTCACTTCGGAGAACTTTTTGTAGACATACTTTACTCCAAGTTTGCCCAAGCACGCAAGAATGTCCGGCGTAAAAGGAGACAAATTGTCTACGACTAGCACTGGCATCTTCTACTAGCCCACCTCTATTGAAATATAGTGGCTCTCTACAATGCCGTCAACTGTGCGAAGCACGCCAAAGTTGACTGCTGTGCCGTCCTGCCACTCAAATATTCGTTCTCCCTCGCGTACCGAATTAGCAATGAAGCTGCGGATCGCATCTTCGGCTGCGGCTCTTTCAGAATCCATTCTGTATTTTGCTTCCGCCTCTTCGAACCCTACTGGAGCAGCAACAACAGTGGGCTTGACGAGTTCCAACCCTGAATCTGTGAATACCTTCTCCAAGTTCTGTATCCTGAGCTGCCTGTCAAGCGCCGCCGTCTGGTTGCCTGCGGGCGTCGGCTTATCTCCAGCAGGCATGGAGCCAGATAATTTCTGCAAATAGTTTTCAAATGCAAGCGCCGGGGTGTCACCAAAACCCACAAGGTATGTACCTGTGTCTGAAGCTGCCCCTACTGCCCCTACTGCCCCCACTTGCTTGCCACCAGTGCTTGTAAAAATTGGTATAAAGTAAACTTCATAGTCTCCGACTCTTTGGAAGATGCTCTCGCCAAGTGGCGGGTTGGTGTTTGCAAATTTTGCTTCTCTTACCTCGGTATACGACGGGTCTTTTTTGAGCTCGTCCTGGGCTCCTATCTTGTTAAGCAGCTTCACTTGTGAATCGGCAGGTATCGCATAAAATGTCATCTTGCCCAGATTTTCTAGATCGTTCTGGACAATGATATACCCTGCAATGTTGTTGGATTCTGAGTTCTCTAGCTGGAGAAACTGCATTCCGACGAATTCTGGTCGCTCAAACCCTGGAGGCTTTGCGTAAGCATAAGTCGGAGCGGGCACTTCATTTGCCTGATCGCCCGCGACTTCGTAAACTTCATTTCCCTCAATGAAAGCTCTCGGATCTGTCACATGGTATGTATTGAACTTTGACACCTGCCACATGAACATTTCTTCAGGATACCTGATCTGGTCTGCCAGCCACGAAGGAATCTCTCTGGTAGCGCCGATGTCCTTATACAGGTCAAGGAAGATTTCCGAAAAGAAGTCCTCGCCTGTGACAATTATCTTCACTGTGCCGTCGTAGACATCAATGAGCGAGTATCCTACGTGCTGCAGCATGAAACTGGAAGATGACGAGGTAAGCGGGACATTTGAGGTGTTTATTGCAACAATGAGTGGCATGAGCCAGTAAGTGTCGGTCCCGTCCGTTACTACAACTGCCTCTACTTCTTTCAGAAGCGGAGTGGTAGTTCCACTGCTAAACCCGAATTCATAGACGAAATATGGGTAGAGGAGCTCCATCCTGTCATGTATTTCTTTGTACCTCATGACGTGCATCGATGCACTTGGATTGGAGATCATAAAGTTTGGCTCAAACATCCAGCTAAGCGGCGGAGCGATATTCACTCCTCCAGTCCCGTTGTAGGTGTGTCCTCCGAGCTCTGCGCTCTCAGTTCTATCCACAGGGTAGGCCGACCAGTATGTGCTGAAAAGGCCATCGTCGCTTTCGCCATAGTATATCTTTCTCTGCTGAAAGAACCTGCTTTCGTCAACTACGCTTCCACTGTTGGCTGCCAGCATCTTCATTCCAATGTCCGAATGGGTGTATACCATGTGCCGGTAGAACCAATCGTCATTCTGCCCTACATTCTCCGGAATGGAGGGATAAGTGGTGCCTGTCCAGTACATAGAGCCACCAAACCTTAGAATGTCGACATCAAAGTATTTCAAGTCGCTCCTCTCAGACAGTTCTTGAACGAGTCTATCTTTTGCATTCTTTTCATCCCAGAGGCGGACATTGCCCAGTACATCGCTATTTTGCTCGACTACGCTTTGTATGTTTGAGGGGGAAATGGAGGGTCGAGCAACAGTATTGTTAACAATCCTGATTTGGTCCAGACCCTGCATGTAGCGGTTGAGCTCTATTTCCTGCGCGACATAAGGGATGTTCATCCCTGTAGTGCCCACTATGCTGTTGTTGACCAGCATTATCGATCCTGCAAGGCCTACCACTGCGGCTGCCGTAAAGAGCCGGGCATACATGCGCCTCTTGTCGGGGTATATTATCACTCTTGCATGCTTCCTGTCGACTAGCCCAAAAACAATGAACGCAGCACCGAGCGTGATGGCGCCAGCGATTGCGTACCTTGTATTATAATCAATGGCGCCTGAAAAGAACATGTTAAATCCAATCCAGAATATTGAGATACCTGCAATGATCTCCATTGCCGAGATGTATGAAAGGAACCGAGGTTTGCTCTCCTTTGAATCAAGCACATACTGCGACACTATGTTGACAGTGCCGGAAATACCGACGTATACAAGCAGTCGCACTCCGATTGCAGTTAGCAGCGGCGGTATGAGCAGAGTGAGCGCCGGGATCATTGGAATCACGGTCTGTTGAGAGTAACTGCCGTCAGCTGGAATATCTGCAAAGGGAATGGTGAATATGTTTCCAAGCGATTCAATCCCGAGGTCCTTTCCCTGCATCACGTACTCGGCCGCCATGCCAAACATTATGGTGCTGAAGAGCGGAGCAAATAGCAGGACCTTCATGAGCTGCCAGAGCGCAAAGCTGGTCTTGCTCATCTGGAATTCAGAGTAGCGAATCGCTTTGCTCTGGGATTCATAGTCGCCACGCTTGAGTACATTTATCAGATTCTTTATTCCGTACCAGACTACGGAATGTCGTGCCTTGAAATTCACACGTACAAACGCTATGGATGATAAGATAACCCCTGAAAAGATAGAGTAATAGAGTGGTTTTGTAAAGACCTCTCCAAACTCTTTTACGTTCATGAGGAGGTTTACAGACTGGTTAGCTACAACGCCAAATATGATAACCCCAATTGCAGCAAATATTGCTATCCGCACTATCCTACCTATGTCAGTTCGGGGTGCTCTGTCCTCACTGTACTTGTCCCACAAACAAAATGGCTATCGTCCAAGACCCTTTAATGTGTTTATTAGCGTTAGTAGGCGTGGCACGAACTCTTGTATGTGGCGTGCACTGGCAAAATTTGCCTCTAAGCTGCTTCGGCGAGCCCCTTGCAGCTCAGATAGACTGCTGCATATGCAGGAAGTTCTGCAGATTCCTTTGAAATATTGAATGCCTTGCCCTTTAGCTTCAATTTGACAGGAGCCTTGACCTTCACGACTACCTTTGAATCCCCGATCATGCAGGCATCGACAAACGGGTCGAACGAGTCGAGATCGGTGCACTTTATCTTTGCAAGCCCGCTCTTGCTATTTAGCGTGCCGGGCATCCTGAAGACGCGGTGGACGTCTGTCGTCACTTGCGGGTCAATTCTGACGCCCATTTCATGGGACATCTTGTCTAGGTCAACTTTGAATGCAGCGTATCCGCCTTTCTGCTCAACCATTCGCTTTAACTTTTTGGCAGATGTACCATCGATCTTTAGCCTTTCTGCAATCCTTCTCCTCCAGCCATAGGCAAGACCGCTCCTTGGGAATTTTATGAAAAACGGATTTTCGACACTGCCTTTCCTGACACCAACGCTTTCTGCCATCAATCCCGTGCCACAAATATATCCTACAAGGTCAGAGCGCGCTTGGGGATCGAGAGAGATATACTCAGTGTCGCTAACATGGATGTGAAAGCCATTGTTGCCTGAAAAGTAGACATGGATGTTGCTCTGATCCATGCCAAAATCCTTTGTAAGAAATTCTGTGAGGCGCTTTACCTCTTTCTTGGAGCCGTCGATACACTTGCTGCATGGTATAGATATATTCCCTGCTTTGTTGCCACCGCACACGGCGCAAGAATGATACTCTATCTTTTCTTCTGGAAAAGAAGATGCGTGGCCGCAGTTCGCGCATAGAAGATAGGTGTGAGAAGGGACACAGGGCAGATGCAGATCTTTGCCATCAATGTCAAATATCAGGTCGGCACCAAGCCATTGCTTTTCGTGCATAGGATGCGTTGGAAAGCGATAGTAGGCGTTGGAACAGTAAATGTCAGATGGAATTTCCCTCATTATTGTAGCGGTTAGCTCTTTCATGTTAGTGAACGAGAGGTGCCTGACCATGCCTGGCTGCCCAAACCGCATATATCCAAACTCTCGTTGCTCCATCCTGTCAGGCGCTTCCATTGTTCCTAGCTTGAAGTAGTATCCCCTAAACGCACTCTTGACCATGGTAGCTGTCTTGACGATGGTGCTCTCTGTCATTATTGCCTCTTCTTCCTTCCGAACTGAACCGGGTTGGTTATGCCATTACATTCCGCCGTTGCGAAACACAGATTTTCGTTGCGAAGCTTGTCGCATGAGGGGACCGAGTATTTCGTGTGACTCCCCTTCATACCTGCAAGGTGTTCAACTTGGTAGCGCGTTATCTTTTCGTTAAAGTCGGGTGCATTCTCGTACATCAATACAATTTCGTCAATCGGTTTACCTATTGCAAGCATGTATGTCGCAAGCATGACTCTTGCAGAGTGCGACAGGTTCTCTCCCTTGCCCATGACTTCGAGCGCGTGTTTTACGCAGGGTGGGTATTCCGAAACTGACGCAGCGCGGTATTGGTAGCGGGGGGCAAGTCTTGTACGAAGCTCGTCCGCCTTTGCCTTGATTGGCTGCGGCAGTGTCGGAAGCGTCATTTCCTTTATTTTTTCGTAAATGAGGATCGATAGTTCGTTTCTGACAAGCCTAACGGTCTCGTCAGCATCCAGATAAACATGGCCGTTAAAGACCAGCCTGTTTATGAGCTTCCATTCCTGCTCGTGGAAACGCGAAGATCTGGAAAGATAGTCTGCCACCTTAACTTTGAAGAGCCGGCCGTCTTCAGCAACGCCGATCTTCAGATCGAAAAGATCGTCAAAGATCTTCGCAAAGAGCGACTGTCTCTGCATTTCGTTGTGGCGCTTCAAATCCTCTGTCAAGAACTTTTCGGCTCGCCGAGCCTCTGCCAGCGCGAATTTTCTGAGCACCGGTTCTAGGCTTATCGATTTGACAATAATGAGTGAAACAAGAAAAGTGAGGATCTCTATTTCGTATCTATCCAGCTTTTCATATACATTACCGCCCACTTCGGTTTCAACCCGCTCAGCAGCCCTGTCAATGATGTCCTTCATATCGGGCCTTTCAAGCTCATCCCACCCAAAGCCGGATTCGCGCAAGTATTCTCCTGCCTCATTCAAGAAGGGGTATTTGGCAAGGTCTCCGGTGCCCATCTTTATGGATGACAATTCTGCAAGCAAGATATGATAGCTGAGCCGCAATAAAAACGCCATTCCCAATAAGTTAAAGTATGTAACAGCAACTGTTTTATCCATTCGAGCGATGGGCATCAGAGTAGGATTCCATGTATCAATTGCTGGTGGTATAGCAAATTCTGTGGACAATGCAAAAAAGATAGGGTGTACTGCTTTTCAGATATTTAGCAGAAACCCGCGTGGCTGGGCAGCCAAGCCGCTCAAGTCAGATGATGTGCTATTGTTCAAGAAAAAGCTGGCATCAAGCGGCATCGACAGGAGGGATGTTATTGTGCACATGCCTTACCTGCCGAACCTATCAGGTCCAGACGGGGAGTTTTACAACAAGTCCGTCGAAACCTTGGCGGGAGAAATGCAGAGATGCAACGCACTCGACATCCCTTATCTCGTAATACACCTTGGAAGCCATATGGGCAAAGGCCAGGCAAGCGGGATAGATCAGCTAGTAAAGGCAATTGAAACTGCTAGCACCAAGACAAGAGAAGAAGGTCCTATGGTTCTGCTAGAAAACAATGCTGGCCAAAAGAACAGCGTCGGTGGCAGCTTTGAGGAGCTACGCACAATTCTTGACCGACTAGATGATCCAAAGCGATTCGGCGTTTGCCTTGATACTTGCCACCTGTTTGCATCAGGTTACGATCTCCGGAAAAAATCTGATGTTGACAAAACACTTGAGAAATTCGATACTGTTGTTGGACTGAGGAATCTGAAATTCATCCACCTCAATGATTCGAAGGGTGCACTTGGCTCTAACCTCGACAGGCATGAGCACATCGGTCTTGGGATGATTGGGGAAGAAGGGTTGTCAGCGTTTCTCAACCATCGCGCCATCCGAGATCTGCCTGTAATCATGGAGACTCCTATTGACGAAAAGAGGGGGGACAAGCAGAACTTGAAAATCGTACTTGGAATGGTAAAGTGACTACTTGAGCCGGTGAGACTCTACGTTTGTCGAACCCTCATAATATGACACAATTAGAATGTCGCCTTCGCTGTAGGTACAATTGTGGATCTCTTTCGGCTGGAGGTCCGGCGGCTCGATGACGCATACGTCCCCTTGCCTGAACTTGACAGGCACCTCTCCTGTGACAGTCTGCCTTGTGAAAAGCTGGAAGAGGGGGAAGCCTTGTATCATCTGTATGACCATGAACGCGCCAAAGAATGCAAGGCCGAAAAGGATCGCTAGCTTTCTGGTCGACATCCTCTCAAACTCGGACGAGTCGGGATAATGGCCCACGACAATATACATCAACGGCACTTGTAAAAAACCTTGAGATTACTGCCTGTTGTGCCGTCTGGCAGATTCAACTGCCTTCTCGATCGCTTCTTCCTGATCGAGCCACTCATCAAAATAGGCCAGCAAAAGGTGGGATGCTAGCTCCTCCTTCGTGTGGTCTGTCTTG
>DASVCY010000017.1:0-11835 GCA_036381375.1 Nitrososphaera sp.
TATGCCGCATTGACTTTCAGCACCGCAAGCATCGCCTCGTATGTTTCTGTCAATCTATTAAGCAGCAGCGCAACGCGGTCGCCGGACTTGACTCCGCGCGCGAGTAAATGGCGCGCGAGTTGATTTGCACGGCGATTAAGATCGCGGTAGCTTAAAGCGGTGCTACTTCCAATCACGGCATCATTTTTCGCAAAACGGATGCAAGCTTCCTCGATAAGGTGATTGAGCCTCTCACCAGGAACCCAACGCAATGTATCGCTCACACGTTCTTGTACGGCGGTCGTCAACTAGACCACGCGCACGATTTGTGGCACAGTATTTTATGGATTGAGGAGGATATGATGTAATCTATAAAATCTAAAAGTTATGTGACGTGTTCTCACATCATCATGGTTCACTGACATCATTTCAGCCAAACTGGTTAAGAATTTTAAAGCTTTACAGATTACAGTAGTCATTCTAATATATCCATGTATGCATTAATTTTTAGGCAATTAGCCTATTTTGTAACTTGATCTTTAATGGACTCCCTTCTGTTATAGACGCTGGTATGGACCTCGAAGAAGAAGCTGCTAGTTGGTTTTGGTTTGATTGATGACTGTTTTATATTGTCAGAAATCTTCTCATTTAAGCAGAAGGAGTGAAGGGAAAGAAGTCAATATTTCACAGCAAATAGAGATGGCTTGTTGTATGTATGTAGGTATGTGTGACACCACATTCTAAATGGAAGCCTTTGCAGATGATCTTACCTAAAGCTGCTTGAACTCCTATGCTCGATTTGAAGATGGTAAGATTTCTGTTTCCAGGTCAGAACATCTCTTGAGATACAGCAAAACAACCCTATATGTCAGATTTTTGACATATAGTGGAAACGAAAACAGAACCCATATTATCAAAGAATCCTTTCTCTTGATATGGCTCAGACGCCTCCAGCCGGAGGAAGAGTATCGCGGCGCGACTTTCTAAAATTGATGGCAGCCGCAGGTACAGTCATGGCGTTTGCACCATTTGTTGATTGGGGCAGGTTTCTTCCGGATCCATCCGGTAGCGTTTCAGAGCGAGTAAAGGCACAGATTGACCAGAAAATCTTGAACCTGAGATACGGCTCTGATGTTCGAGGGAATGGTCAAGAAATGGAACTGGAGATATCTCGCAAGTCACTTGTTCGAGGATCTTATAAGAGTAAAGCTGCGCTAGATAATGGAAAAGCAGCTAGCGGAAGCTTCTCTTTTAGCGCAAACGGATATACTTCAACATATCTTCTCTATGCAGACGGACTTGATAGCACAAAGCCAATCGGCCTTCTAATATATGCAGACGGATCAGGCGAATATGGTCTGAAGCATCCTACAAGCTCATACTTACTGGCCGGTGATGACGGGCTGATCAGCGTAGCAAGGAGACACAATATGGTATTGCTCACACCCCTATCACCAAACAAGAACTGTGCCGACGGGAGTGGTTCTTGCTGGTATATGGGCGATCCACCTGGCTATACAAGATGGCTCGAGAGTCTGGTAAGAAAGATCCAGTCACAGTACGCGATTGACAAAAGGCGTATTGCCTTCGGTGGGTATTCATCTGGTGCACAGCTTGCCACCGAATGGTGGATACCTTCGGGTGCTGCCCAGCGCACAATGACGTCCGGCGTAATCGTTGCAATATCGTATGGCGGTTCGCCAAAAATGCCAGAAGTCGCTTATGCACCATCGTTTAAGTCATCAGTGCACATGAACTGGAATGTTGGAAGCAAGGACCCTTCATATATTAGAGACGGAAAATACAGCGTAAAAGCAGGATATGATCACTATACCCGCGCCGGATTCAAGACTTCACTTGACATAGTACGTGGATTATCACATGATCGTGACGGCACGTTTGGCTCTGTGATGGACACCCAGATCACAAAACACGTTCCTCCGCAATAAACTGATATGATCCAGTATCTCCAACAGTAATAAGATGATAGCGAAACTTTTTGTCGATTGCAGTAAGCCAATCTGGAAATCCTATTTTTGCTTCACCTTTGTTGTCTAATGCTACTACCTCATCATGCACAATCTTCATACCTGATGATTCTACAATCGAGTGCCACAGGTTCCTATTTACGGTGTCGAGCGAGTGTCTATTTTAAAAGAGCCTCTGCCTTTTTGATGATAACCAGTTATTCTTACATCTCTGTCTACGAGCGCAGTATATCCATTAGAGCTAGTTGCGCATATTCCACTATCGGTGACACTCGGAATGAATGCCTAGGTCATTACCACTCTTTGCGAAGACACCTGCACCAGCGAGGCTCGTGGCTCATTGCTTCCACCAATTTGATGAAAGTAACCCTAAAGCCTGTCGCGTTTATCGAGCATGATGACACGGATATTTGATTCAGATAACTCTCCAACACCTCAGTTAAAACATAACCTTACCTTGGATTATCACCGCGTCAAACTTGCAAGCCGAACCCGGCAATTCCAATGTCTCAGACGTTTCCTTTCCAAAAGAGTCATTGATCCCCTGCTTGAAAACAACTCTTGTGTTTTGCACTTTTATCGATAGGCCATAGCCTGCTACAAAGAGACTTTTCACCGGTAATATGCGTATTAGAAGGGAGGCCAATTCAAGGAGGAATGAACAGATTCTGGGGTTGGTTGGACAGTAGAACCAGAAGAAGAAGTGACCCAGAAAATACGAGAAACTAAGAACAATTGTGAATTATTCATTCGCAAGTGCCTTTGGTTTAACTGTACAACTGTCAGTAGAATAAAGTCACTATCCACACAAAGTTAAATTAGTCATTACGTTCACTACTCTCACGTCTCTCAAACTTTGTTCAGGTTAAACGAGTACTTTAACATTAAGCCTAGCATTGTGGCACTCTCGCTAGTTTCACTTGTAGTTATGATGGGTTCGAGCATGGTAACCCCCTCGCTGACGCTTTATGCGCAGCAGGATCTTGGAGCAGACGAGTTCCTTGTGGGCGCTGCTGTTGCCGGCTTTGCGATAGGCCGCCTAGTATTTGATATGCCTGCAGGCGTGCTTGCAGACAGGCTGGGCATGAGAAGGACGATGATACTCGGCCTCGGTGTCCTTGTCGGGTCGTCTATCCTTGCAGGCCTGGCGCCAAACTACTGGATGCTACTGGTTGCAAGAGTCTTTGAGGGGATTGGCTCTTCTATCTATGTCAGTGCCGCAATTGCATTTGTGATCCTGTCGTCAGAAGCATCAATGCGTGGCACAAACATGGGAAGATACCAGTCGATGCTAATGTTGGGGCCAATTCTCGGGCCTGTAATCGGCGCCCCGATAGCCGCATTTTTCGGATATAACGCGCCCTACTTTGCGTTTGCAGCGATGGTAACGGTGGCACTTGCGATTGTTGCGACACTTGCCTGTACTGGCAGGCTGGCCATAGCAAGGAGTATTTCAGATGAGGAAGAGGCCAGACACAAGGCTAGCATGACTGTTTATCTCAATACTGCAGCGATCGCTACTTTCGGCTTTGCGTTTTTGCGTTCTGGCATCTACAATACAGGGATGCCACTGTTCGCATATGGCGGCCTGTCGATCTCTGTGTTTGATGTCGGGATAATACTCACAGTAGCGTCTGCTGCAAATCTGGTCAGCGCATTCTTTTCGGGAAGGATCACTCGGTCATATGGTATGCAAAAGCCTCTGTTTGCTGCAATCCTAACGTCTGCAGCGCTTGTAGCAATCATTCCACTGTCAACATCAATGGAGGTTCTGCTTGCAATAATGACAGTGATAGGTGTCACTTCGGGTTTCTTCGGCCAGTCAGTCGCATGGGCTGCTGAGCAGATAGAAGAGAAGGTGAAAAGGAGTGCAAAGAGCACGGGGGCAGTGCTCGGTGTCAAGTCTCACGTCACTCGCGGCATCGGGTTTAACAGATTGATAGGAGATTTGGGGCTGGTGCTGGGGCCGCTGTTCATAGGATATTTCATCTCGGTCTTTAGCAGCGAGCAGCTTATCTGGTTCGTTTCATTTGGCGCGACCAGCGCAGTGCTTGCGGTTATTTCCTTCCTGGTCCTTGGAACCAAAGTCAAGTGCAATATCATCAAGCGTTAAGGTAGAGTGGCCGCGCAGTGCCTGAACGCGTGGTCGCAAAATGCTTTTCAGCCTTGTCTTGTTCATCGCTGAGCAATGACAATGGTCGCATTTCTTGTTCCTGACAGCTTGTCTGTTATTTCTTTGGATACTTCCTATCCCATTCTTCAAGCAATTGCTGTGCGCTTTCAGGCTCTAGTTTCTTTATTATAAAATCGATCTTTTCTTCTGTCCTATCGTGCTCTTCCTTGGATTGCGGGGAACCGACGTACAGCAGAATAGCCAGCCCCGCCACCTGCCACATCAGTTGCAGGAATTCCGACTGCCAGTTTTCCATCGTGTCTCTAATTGTTACATTGAGATAGCCTGCGACTTTGACCGGCTGGCCATGTTCTATCTGCTCATCCACATATGCAAACCATGCAAATATCCAATGTATGGTAAGAGAGATGGCAAAGAATGCAAGAGTAACCCACAGATAGCCCTTCTTGTTCTTAAAGACCATAACTACCAACGACTAACCTGTGAATTATGACTTTGCTCTCAATGATTGTACTAAAGAGGAACTGATAGAGACTCTTCTCGTTTTATCACGTCATTTTGAAGATACCAGACCAAGATGGCTGATATCAAAGTAGCAAGAGGCAAAGAACAAGAAAGGGCTAGGGTGTGGCGCTGCGGCACTCATACATGTAAACACAGACGCATACCGAGCTACGATAGAAAAAAAAATGAAAAATCCGAGAGATTGCACGAGATGGATTTTTGAAACCTAAGTCTACCTCTCCCTTTTGCTCAATTCCTATCCGGGTTTATCTTATGCTACTACGATCTTTAACCCATATCTTGCATCTCTACCATTCGAGGATATTATGTCTAGAGAATCCGAGGTCGTGGAACAAGGGGATATCTTCTTCTTTTATAGGCCAAGAGTAGGGGCTGAAGAGGTCAGCAATATTGACGATGTTCAGAGGTTCTACATGATCACTGCTTCGGAGAATGCCGATCAATACCGGCTGTTCATATTAGGAAGAAAACAATTGCCGGAGATAGTCGAAGGCAAGTCAACGTCTGAAGAAAGAAACTGGGCTCTTAACACACTCACCACGAAGAATCCAGAAGACATCAGAAGAGAGCTTCTTGCGGCCGAGTATGAAACAGAGACGAGAGGAAAGAGAAGAGTTGCTGCAGCGGCGCCTGCAGGAGAGGGGAAATATGCCATAGTAAAGCATGACAATCATACGGAGCTTGCCTATACGCTAGAGCTGCCAGAGATTCCAGGTCCTACTCAGAAAGAGTTTGAAATAAAAAAGGAAGCAAGATACGTAGTTTCAGTCAAGAATCCAGATATTACAATTCCAGGGTTCAAAGCATTCGAAAAAAGAAAGCCGAAATACTCTTCAGAAATTATGGAAAAATTCGGAAACAGGCGGTGGATAAGCGTTGACGATCCGCAGCTGCTAAATTACGAAAATAGCCAGCTTTTGCTGATAGGTGCAAGAGAAAAAGATGTCAGAGAAGAGCTTGGAATAGACCTGAATGAAGAGAAGGAAACTGCAGACACAGCTGGGCTCTTCAAAGATCTGCGGATCAGAAAAGAGCAGGTCCCTCTAAAGCCAATTCTAAAGGGTGAATTTCCCTCCAAAGGAGAGCAGCCTATGGCAGGAGAAGTAAAACACCTGCCAAAGGAAGAGGCGCCGGGACGGGGCGGCAAGGCCGGAGGTATGGCAGCAGCATCCAGGGCGCCTTCTGCGGCGGCAATTGCAAGGGTGTTGTCAGGCGCGGAATTTCCAAAGCAAAAACAGGGCCTAATAGAATATGCAGAAAATAACAAGTCAAAGGTCGAGACTGCGGAACAAGTCATTCAGGTAATCCGTGAGCTTCCCGACAAGACGTATGACAACATGGCAGACGTGGAGCGTGCCGTCGGAGAGGTGAGATAAAAACAATGGCGCAATTTACTTGCGAAGTATGTGGCGATGGTTTTGAGCAAGAGTCGAGACTCAAGAGGCACATGGCGACTTCGCATCCAGAAAGGGCGCCTTCTGCAGCCGATGTTGAAGAAGCTTTGTCAGGCATACAGTATCCAAGGACAAAAGAAGAGCTTGTCAACTATGCCTCAGGCAAGGTATCTGATGAAGAACTGATAAACCAGATCAGGTCGCTCCCAGACCGGCAGTACAGAGACTCGGCAGACGTTACGATAGCCCTTGGGGAGGTCAAGCAAAAAGGACGAGTCAGAAGCGCAGGAGAGGTCGCCCAGACAGAATCTCCGGGTACAATAGGAGGAAGAGCAGCAGCCACAACGTCAGTATCGGCTGCGGCAGTTGCCAAGGTTCTCTCGGGAGTGCACTTTCCTATGCAAAAAGATGAGTTGAAAAATTATGCGCAGAAACAGATGTCAAAGGTTGAAGTTGCTGACCCTCAAGGTATCATTGGCGTACTGGAGAGACTTCCCGACAGGGAATACCAGAACATGGCCGATTTGGAGAAATCGGTGGGACAGGCGCTATAGCAGCATGACTCAAGACATGGCGTTGAGAAATGCTGCCGCAGAAGTAAAAGATAGCAACAACAACAGGAGCGCCAAAGAAATTACATGAGCAGTTGATGTGTTAGCCGAGCTTGGCACCCAGAAGGGATTTGAAGTTGAAGCTGCAGAGAGCATGGCGCCGGGCCAATAGACGTCGTATGGAAAATTCCGGTCCACCCTTCGCTAGGGGACATAGCTTGCGGGTCCATAGTAATGGAGCCTCTGGTTAAGACATTGGGCGAAGCGTTAGCGGGGGCTAGGTTAGAAAGCGCGAGGATTTTGAAGAGGAAGCGAATTGACAGGAATACCGCCACAGGGAAGTTGCCTATCTTACATAGAAGAAGCTGCCATGCGGGCATACGAAGCGGCATAGAGAGGGTATGCCTGGTTGCAGAGGATGAAGAGGCCGCCAAAGCCATCAGTGGTAAAGTGGAATGGCTTGCTTCACCCGGCAGCATTTTGAGGCTTGATCCAATTTGCCACGGACTTTCGATGGGCCAGCGTACCTCAAGCATACATATCTGCAGTATTGCCTGGCTGCCGTCCTGACGTTTTTGCGAGAGCAACTTTTCTTACATTGCGAAGCTCCCAGAAACGGAGGATATGTGCAAGTTTCGCGAGCTCTTGAAGCTTATCAAAAAGTAACGCAGTCAGCCTTCAGAACTTTCTCTTCCTTCTGAACCAGTCATTGCGTCAGGTTCCCATCCTGACCTGTACCGTCTTGCTCTTGACACGAATAGTATTCCGGCAAGAAAGGCGAAAATTCCGGCTACTACTCCATACATGAACATCGCATCAGCCATTATGGATTAACGGCGAATGTCGAAAATAAAGTTGTCTATAGACTGTGTTATAGCTCTTGATTGTTACTTTATCGGCATTTCCAAAAGTGAAAAATCCGTGTATTATCCGAGTAGGCCACAACTTCTTTTTTCGACAATAAGAGCAGAAGCCTACCGTCTATCATTCGAACAAGAAAAAAACATGTATCAATTTACGGATCTTAGAGCTCGCAGAGTTGTGCGAGATTTCTAGAATTCGTAATTGAGAGGAAGAAGAACCAAATAGTAGACAATCACAAGGGCAACAAGAGATATAGTTCCAAGAATCAAGATGCGGCGAATTATTCGCCTCTTCAGCATGCGGTTGACCATCGCACACTCTCTCCATCTTCGTAGTAAAGTCGATACAATAAACAGTATCACCACTTGTGAATAATATATCCCCTATAGCCCATGATTTTGTTGCAAACAGGTGCCAAAAGGCATTCTCCGATAGATTTCTGTTCTCAAAAAGTTTTAAAATGATAGTGGATTCCCATTTCAGAAATGAAGAAAAATAGTAGCAGAACCAAGAAGAGAAACGCTGTCAATCGAATCATAATTGACAGCGGTGTGGGTTTCTTGGTCCATTGGAAGTGCGACATCTGTAGTTCTCTTCATAAAACGCTCAAGGAGCTCAAGTCACACAAGAAAGAGATTCACGCATACTAGAAAGGTTCCCTTCCTTCAGGCCAGTGTCGCCTTTCCCGGACCAACTTTACCATGCGTGATATCAATCAGGAATCTTTTACCTAATGGCCAATCCCATTGATTACTGCATCATCCACATTGCCAATCCGGGGCAACAACTGGTTCTGCACAGATCCAAGTGTTACCCCGTGTTTTTCGACTCCCTTCTTTCTTCAACATGCGTAGTTGACAATGGAGCGGGAACTTGCTCCACGGTGGAGGGATGACAAGATCACGAGACTGAATCGATATGACCCAAAAGATGTACACAAAAAGCCAAAGAAGCAAGTGTGAGCGCAAGTTGCATTAAATGAGTGAAAGGCCAAACACTTCTGATGAAGGAAACAATCTCGGTCCGAATATTGGGTCCGTCTTTGGCTATAAGATTTGGAGGCTTCGCGTGCTATGCTTACGTTATTAGAAATAAAGAAGGTCATCTGTTGCACGAAGCATGCGGACTTGCTGAAAATCCAGTCAACCAATTATCATCGGCGACCAGTAGTGTTGCTATCTATACCGCATTGGTGAGGGGATTGGAATGGTTGATTCAAAATGGATACAAGAACGACATCATAATTGTTAAGACCAGCTCAAAATCTCTAATTTCTCAACTGGATGGGATCTATCAAAGTCCACAAACGCCAGAAAACAAAAAAGAAAACAACCTACCAAAAAGCATCGTCCCGCTGCATGCGAAGGCACTAGGACTGAAATCAAGATTCTACAAGTTGTCTTTTGAATTACTCGCCCGCAATAGAAATGTTAGCAACGGCGCAACTACTGATATAGACGACGAAACCAAAGAGATCGAAGAATTGCTAGTCCTGGCATATGTTGAAGCAGAGGAAAAAATTATGAAGCAAGTCCGGATATTGTCTGAGCAAAAATCACCCTTTGTCACTGCTGCTCAGTTGATGAAGTATAAAAAGACTCAAGCTTCATAATCAAGACCTGCAGAGCGCAGCAAGTGCATGAACGGATCAGGTGCATGAACGGATCCGGACGTCAAAGCCTATGCCTGACGCAAATGGCGCATAATGCCACACCACTGCTACATCTGCGCGCTATGAATCCAACTCTTATGCTAAACTCGTAAATCAAGAGATTTGTGCAATTGGTAACAAAGCCGCGTTCTGAATTGACTTGACCAAATTATACTAGTAGGCTCACTCTATATGGCCAAGCAGATGCTGCCAATACAGGTCCTAATTGCCGGCGTTCGTGTTTTTTGACTCTGGAATCCTACACTATAAGCCATTGTTGTTCCTGTGCGTCTTGCTGCAAATACGCTCATGAATCTTGCAGGATTTTTTCCTGAATCAAACCAACAATGTTTCTGCAAGAGAATAGCAACTCTTAATGGTCAAATGCGGCCATATAGCATATGTCTTACACACAGAATAGGACAATTGCTCGAAGGTTTATTGAAGAAATATTTAATGACCGCAAGCCAGAGATGGCAGACAACTTTGTTTCACCCGATATAGCCTACCACGGGATGGGAGAAGAAGTCCGGAATCTTGGCGAATTTAAGCGATGGGTGGCCGAAGACCTTTCTGCATTTCCAGACATGAAGATCACAATACTAGATGACTTTGGGGAGCAAGACAAAGTTGCCATTAGATGGAACTTGAAAGCCACACATGAAAAGGACTTTATTGAATTTCCCGCTACGCACAAGAAGTTTGAAACTCAAGGAGTTGATATCCTTCATTTTGAAGGAGACAAGATCAAAGAGGCTTGGACCGTGTGCGACCTATCGGTCCTGACAGCATAGCAATGGCACTGGACTTTCTAACCCATCATTGTATGGACAGAGATGCCAAAAAAAGTCGCACCTAGGCTGCAGTAAATTGGCCTTGTAGAATGCGAGCTACAACCGCGACAACAAATAGCAACAAAATAACACCCCTTAGGCTATGACAAGCGTCTACAGGTTTGACAACAATTCCGCCTTGATCTTCTGAAATTCCTCATGTGTTATTAGACCCCTTTCCCTTAGTTCAGAGAGCTTTCTTAACTCTTGAATTAGGTTCCCTCCTGTCTGTTGGGCTGCCTTGGCAGCCTGAGAATGAATTATCTTTTTTTGCTGCAGCAGCAAAAAGAGAATGATCCCTATAGGGATATACATTAAGAAGGACAAAAGCAGGAAAGGTTCTTCGGTCTCTATCAATTTAACCGGACCGTTAGTTACTATTCCAACTTGGAAAATTGTTACAAGGATTATTACTGGAATTGTAAGGGCATATATCATAATTGTAAAATACTTGCCCATATGGGTTATCCCCTTAGTCGTCAGCCTTAGCCCAAATATCACCAGGGCAATCCCAAGGAAAAATACGCTCAACGCGGTATAGACCCCCTGTGTAGCCAACTTCGTCGAGGTCAGGTTAATCTCACTCAAAATATCTATTTCACGAGCCGTCATGTTTTTCACCTCTGATATGTCCGCTCGGTCGTTCCGCAGCATGGTGCGAACATCGTCTAACACCATCGTAGAATTTTCCTGAGCGTCTGCCTTTTCAACACTTGGCCCAAAGTCAACGTTCACTAGTAACGCAAACGTAATTATCAAAATTGTTGCAGAACTAGCAAGTTGTTCAAGACGCATTGGTAAACGCATTTGTTGAAGGAAATCAATAATCACGTTCATCTGCTAAATGTGTTCTGGGGCCTTTGCCATGAGCCGCGTATCTTGCTTCATTTGATTGCTGCGCTCATTTTATCGACTTTTACTTTGTCAATAGGTCTTCTGAGTGTCCACTAATCTCCTTTGATAGTGACCAGCCCAACACGATCCTTAGTCCCACAATAACAGCCAGCATGATGAGCTCATTTGTTGTTGGTACCAAAATAGTTTTCAAAATGTCGCTGCCTACTTGAAAATCAAGTGCCAAGAGCAGGCCCCCTGCCAAACGAAACCTTATGCTCTCTCTTATTCGGCCTTGTCCCACTTTTTGTGCCCTGCCCAAAGTCCTTGCATATCCGATTATTGCGATAACAACAGATGTTCCAATGATAAATCCAGAGGCAACATCGATACCGAAGCTCACATACTCTATTATCAAAGATAGGAGTTGTTCCAGCAATGGTCCGGGAAGTGTTTCTTCCATATTGTTGCTGCCTCTTCCGACAGATTGGAAGCATTTGACCTGAGCTAAAGAAGAGTTAATGCATTAAGCATGATTGAAACAGAACTAACTAAAGTAGACGCCGGGCGGACAATTCTTCTTGTAGGACAGATTGTATGTGTGTACTATGCAATGTCGTATACCGCAACTTTAAGGGACCAGGGTTCCTAAGGGGTGATTATGCTGATCACCGACATCACGACCCTTAGTTCTCAGTCGAGTCCCTCTATTCTGTGAGAAATTCAAGTATATCCCTTGCTGCACATATGACAGGGTCCCTGCGCTCCCTGGTTGGAACTAGTTTCTCCATAGTCTTGACAAACCTGTCATGGCCTTCAATTATCTCGTCTTTGCTCTTTCCGTGCAGCTCTTCTGTTGTCATCATCTTCCTGATTCTTGCCATAGCTTTTTCTCCTTCTTTTGGCGATACGATGCCATCAGCGATAAGATCCTCCATTTCAAACAATATTTTCATCCGGTTCAGCGAGATCCTAGCATCTCTTTGGCCATCCGATATCAGGCCCCTCAGCGATGAACGTGTAAAGTCTGTAGTCTTGCCATATATAGCACCGAGACTCTCACGCCTGTCTATCCGCCAGAC
>DASVCY010000018.1:0-5070 GCA_036381375.1 Nitrososphaera sp.
AAAATCGTGGAGATGTAGTTGCGAAGTGTGGTCCTGTACGACCCGACTATTTCCTCGCCCGCACTCAGCATCGCATTTCTATCGCCCATGCAAATTGCGATGCCTACACCTGCCTTTCCTATTCTTCCACAGGCATTGAGCATCGTCGAGAACTCGCGGGCGTCCCTTAGCTGGCTACGTTTATCTTCTCGTGTGAGCGTATAGACATAGCCGACCAAATCATCAATTACACTGACCGAAGTCTTGTTCGAAGTGGCGATAAACTTGGCTATGGCATCCAGGAGTGCGCTCTTTTCTTCCTGCGAAAGCTCTGCCAGTACGCGCCAGCGGCTGTTGTCCTTTAGTTTTATCCCTGCATTTTTCAAGAGTGTATGGCATGCTTCTCTGTTCCAAGTGAGCCCGTCAATATATGGAAACGATGTATAAGCAAGAGCCTCGTGGACGGGCCGCGTCTCTCTTCCTGTCAACATGATGTCAAGGTCTACGCTTACAAGCCCGAGAGACTGTGCAGTCTTTAATATTTCCGTGTTCAGACCTACAAACGACTTCTTGTCGCCCTGATCCTGCCTGTCGCCGACAGCAGAAACAACTGCGATGCACGACAAATCGCGGTTCTTCCGATCTAGCGTGCTTGCCACCATGTACGCCATCCCACCTGCAGGAACTTGGGTGGCGCCATCAATCCCATATTTCCATGCGTTCAGTATCTGTCCTCCGTCGTCTGTAAGTATCTCCTCTTCCGGTATCTGGTGATGATCGATAACGACCCACTTGTCTCCAAGCGTCTTTCGCAACTCCGATGCCCAGCCGCCGCCAAGGTCGGTTATGATATAGAAATCGCGATTTTCAGACTTGATTCTTTCGATGACTGAGGGGTTCATGTCAGAAACTGCCCTGACAGAATAGCGGGCTCCCATGCGCCTTAGCGCGCTTGCAATTATGCTGCCAGAAGTGATACCATCTGCGTCAAGGTGAGTAACGACAGCAATCTCGCTGTCATTTTCAACTACCGACCTTATTTTATCACAAAAGGGTTTCAGAGCTTCTTCAAGCTTTCTGCTCATCTATGAGGAACCTTACTCTAGCTGAGCAATTACAGCGGCGTATCTCCAGTTCTTTGGAAGCTTGCCTACTCCCTTGTAGTATTTCGATAACCTGTGGATCTTGGCCTCCACGAGCTCTAGTGAACGCACGTTGCGGCGGTCACTGTTGTGCGACTTTAGGTGCCTTTGGAGACCAAGTGCCTTTCTCACGAGCCTGTCCAAGTCTTCGGGCATTTCAGACTTGATATTGTTCTCTGCCAAAACCTGAGTGATGCTCTTGCCCACTATGGGCTTGACAAGCGGAATTGCGTACTCGTCCCTAAGCTTCAAGCCAATTTCGCTTGGGCTCAGACCATCCTTTGAAAGCTTGACCACAAGAGATGCGACCTGGTCTCTACTCTGATTCACCCATGAGGGAGGGCTCTTTGAAGTAGGACGGGTCGAATGAGATTTGCCATGAGTGTGAACATGAATACGAGCCATATACGGCGGGTATGAACAATCAATGTCTTAAATATCATTCGCCCAAAAGCACCGCCATGGATATGCAGACAATGGTAGCGAAAATGATCCCGGCTACGAGTAGACTAGATCACGCTCGCAAAATGCGTGAACACTCGAGCCACGCATAACCAAGCGCGGAGGAGATCCTAGCCGAATACAAAAAGGCAGAATCCGAGCTAACGGCAAGCGAGAAGACCATTCTAGAACAAGAAGTAGGGAGGCTCAAGATGGCGAGCGCGGACATTGGCGTGTTAAGGCTACGGTAAGCAAGCTCGCAGAGTTTTCTATAGAAAAGTTGGATCCGAGGTCCACCAAGGTTAAAATGCTTTTTAAGAAAACATCGGGCCCTGTTAACTTAGCCTCCATCCCTAGCCAGAAATGACATGAACCGTCCCCTGTCTGTTCCTGAGTGCAGGTATAGAAAGAATAGCCTGAGCCAGTTCCACACATGCTGCCTGCTGCAATTCTGCTTTCTGCATGGGAAATAGTCATCGAAGCATCCTGTCCTGTCCTTGATGTGCTGGATAAATCGCTCCATCAAGTTCTTCAGTTCAGTACCATATACTCTATGAGGTAGGCGAAGCCACCTGCAAGCCTCGTTGTACCATCTGGCACCGTCGGTGAATATTGGCTTCCTGCCATACCTCCTTTGCAACTGCTTGAAGAACCAGTAGCATACGAAAATGGTCATTTCACGAGAGACAGGTGGATGGCCAGTCACGTGCGTCCATTGCAGGTTCATGTGCAATCCATGGCCAGGAGTCGAGGCCATCTATCTGGACGAATGTTTCGTCAACAAAAAATATTACCGTAACAAGGCGTCTATCTGTCAAAAACTGGTCTGCACAATCTCTGTGTGTTTCTGTACCAATTTCCATACGGCGACATAGCTCCTCTTCTTGATTGGTGCCAATGATTTGTGGCTGCCAGCCTGAAACTCTTAGAATTGAAATCCAAGTACTGCGCATATCCGATTGTGACAGGATCTTTCCTCATCTTTCTCATGTTGCAACGAAAAGCTAGGACAGTCCTAGCTATACGAATTTCGCCAAGTTAGCAGGGCAACAAGCCTTTCATAAAAGGTTAAATATTAGAATTCGAAGAGGGTATGTAGTATGAACAAGCCAATCATAATGGCTATCGCTGCATTAGCGGTATTTTCTGTGATTGCAACAGGCTTTCCAGCAGCAAGCGCACAGTACGGAGGCAGCCCCGGAGGAGGAACAGCCTCGCCAGAACAGCTTCAAAGATGTGAAGAGCTTGGCATCGAAAGAGCCAACTGCAACGACGTGACGATTCTGGCCAAGGAAAGAGTGACCAGTGCACAATCGACGCAATATGGAAACAACCCTGAAGGTTCAGGAACTCCATACCTTAGAGGCGTAGAAACATGGGGCATAATCGGTGCTCTTGCAGCCATCTTTGGCGGAGTTGCTGCAGCATTCTTCTTCAAGGGTAGAGGCGCAAAATCAACTTCGGCCTAATCAATCCCATCTTTTTTACTTTTTGTTTATTTTAGTTGAGCCACACTTAGGGAATCCTATATTTTCCCAGAAAACACGCTGACCAAAATGTATATATCTTTGGATTATTTTGCATAAAGATAATGGTCTTCCAAAGTCTAATTGGGCAGATAGGTCCGAATTGGGATCCGCTGTTCTACGACGTCATGGTCTACATATTCGGAACCATGCTGTTCGCAGTCTTCCTGCTAGGCGTCATCGCCTTCTGGTTAAGAAGGAAGGGTCTCGGTGGCGGGTCCGCAAAGGAAAGATGGGCGCAAGAGCTGGAAAGATACTTTGAGCGCGAACAGATCGGTCTGATTCCAGACGAAAAGCACCACTGGTAAAAAACCAAGGGCCACGTGCCCATTTTATCTTATTTTATTTTTCTGATAACAGCATTATTACCCCTGTTCCTTGTATCATTTTTGGTGCTGTAGGCATAGTCTTACTCATCTTTCTCCCATCTTCTGCAAGTAGGCAAGTACTAGCAAATGCGGCAAAGAAATCGGGAGCAAAGCGGGTAACCTTTGAAGGTCCCTGCCTCGTGTACACAGACCAGAATTCAAAGATTGTATCGGATCTATCGAATATTGCGGGAGCAGACAACGTTGCAAAAGCAAAACGAGTATCCAGGCACTTTTCTGATGTCATAGCTGCAATTACCGAGACTGGGATCGAGACAATCTTACCAGACGAAAAATTCTATGTTGAGGTCATCTTAACAACAAAGGTACCTGATTATGTTGAGCGAGATGTAGAGTTTGCATCAGCGGGCATGCTTGTTGAAAAGCTAGCAAAGATTAACGCGCTGCCTGCAAGAAGTCAGCATGAAGCTGACCGAGTTATAATGGCTGTCATTGGGAAGAAATGGGCCTATGTCTGCGCCAGATAGGATCTAACTATGCGTGCGATGTTGTCAATGCCGTTCAGCTTTTCCGCCATCTTTTGCAGCTCATCAGCCTTATCCTTGTATCGTGCGTCTTCAAGTACCTGCAAGATGGCATCTGCAAGTTGTTCAGGTTTGATACCCTTTGGGTGAACCATCATGCCCATCCCAAGTTCTGCGAATTTGGCTGAATTGCCAAGTTGCTCTCCATGGTTTTCTATCGGTACTGTAACTACTGCCTTGCCAAATTGTATCGCTTGAGAGAGGGCCACGTGGCCGCCTCTCAATACCAAAAGGTCACTCATGGCAAATATTTCGTCTCGGACAGGACACCAGCCATAGTACCAACTTGACTCTCCAAGGCGCCGAGGCTCGACCTCGCCTTTTGGGTTGCCTTCAGAAATTACAAACTGGATCCTAGGATCCAGCATTTTGACTACATCTAGGCTGACTTTGATAAGTGCAGGGCGGGTCTGTGCAGGTCCGCTCACGTGCACAAACACAATCTGCTTGGACCTATCAAACCCGAGCTGCCGCGCCACCCTATCGACGGACTCTTTGCTCACACGTGGCTTTGGCGCAGCAAACCCAACATATTCAAGTTTTTTGGACGCAGAGCCGACCTGCCACACATTGTGTGCTGAGATCGTATACGGAGGCGGCAAATCAGGCACCAGAATGCGATCTGCCATAGTCCACATCTTTCCAAGTAATTCTGCGACCATGTCTTCAAATATACGCGCGATAGCAAAATCGCGGAGGCGAGGTGACAGCAAGAGTTTTACCTGATTCAGAATTACAATCGAAGGTATCTTCAGCAACCTGCCTGCAACAAGTGGCGACAGGCGCGAGTCTGAAACTATTACATCTGGGTTACATGCAGTCATGTTGCGGGTTTCTTGGGTCACCTGCTTTGACAGATTGGCAAACCAGATAGGTATGTTGGCAATGCTATTCTTTATCGAAAAGCCACCTTCCATGTTCCATGCAAACTCTACCGGGGCAACGGTGAGACACTTGTAGCCCCTGAGTGAAACATAGCTTGCCGCCTCGCCATATGACGAGAAGCTAACACTGGTTCCATTTCCGCGCAACTGGTCAGCAACCATCACAAGACGGCTAGCGTGTCCAA
>DASVCY010000019.1:0-3885 GCA_036381375.1 Nitrososphaera sp.
CGAGAGCAAGTGGGCAGAAGCAATCGCAGGGCTTTTAGTCGATAGAACAGCGTGCGCGGCCATGGGCGGCAGGGGAAAGGCAAGGACCGAGAGGTTCAAGATCGACTCTGTGGCAATGAAGCTGGAGGAGCTCTATCTCAGGGCCGCCAGAGCAAGAGGCGGACACCCGGACTTGGCAGTCAAAGCAGAGTAAAAGGCGGGCCCGGTGGGCTTCGATCCCACGACTTCCGGCTCTCTTCAATAGAATTTAGAAGGCAGGCGCTCTATCCATGCTGAGCTACGAGCCCGCTCAGAAACTGCTGTTCATTTTCGACAACAGTTTGCATGGCAACTGGGAAAGGCAAGCGATCCTTTATAAAATGTTTTTATCTTTCGCAAAAAAAGCCAATTGTCGATCATACCTACTTTGAACCTGTTATTTGGATATAAGGAGTATTAATTTTGTAAGGATGAATGCGAATTGCATATTATTATCGAAATAATAATGTAAAATTCATATTAAAAAACTATAATAGCCAGCCACCGAATTTTACAACTGTGATCAAAGTGAAAATTTGATGGCTGAAAATGAAAGCAAAAAAGACATTCAAGGATTTACCACCCAAGAACAGATTGATAAGATGCTTAGTTTCTGGACCGATGTCGCAAAACTGCCGACTATAGGCCCAATGTTCGCGTTCTCTAGGGATATCAACTCGTATGGAAACGATTTAGTCAACCTCGGGAAGGTCATTTCCGAGCTCAAGACCAATATGGACAGCTACTGGGCCCTTATCAGCTCTGCCTATACAAGGGCAATGAAGGAGACTATGGAGCGCGCGCCAAAGCAGTTGCTGACAAAGGATGATTTTGAGAATTACAGGCGCGCCGCTATACAAGCGTTTGAAGACGCGTTCACAGACCTGTTTGCGTCGGCCGAGTTCTCTTCTGTCTACGGAAAGCTGTTTAGCAGTCAGCTGGACGTGACAAGAAGCATTCAGGCAATAGTCGAGAGGAACTCTAAGGCTTTGAACCTTCCAACAAGGAGCGAGGTTGATGATATTCTCAGAGATATTGCTGAGCTGAAAAGAACCGTCCGCGATTTGAAAAGGAGGATTGAATTAAATGACAAAACAAGAGCTCAAACCTGATCAACAGCAACAGCAGCAGGAGGAGGGTGTCAAGCAGCAGGCCGAGCCGGCCAAGGTAAAGGAGCCAGCACTCGCAGATGAAATAAAAGAGGCGATCCGCAAGCTCGAAAAGACACGGATCATTCTTCATAGCGCGAACGATGTCAGCGTCGGACAGACACCTCATGAAGTACTTGCCGAGACGAGAGCATACCGGCTATTGCACTACCAACAGATGGTCAGCAATACCGCAAAGACACCTATACTGGTTGTCTATGCATTGATAAACAGGTCCTATGTGCTTGACCTCCAGCCGGACAAGAGCTGGATAAGGAGTCTTCTGAGCCAAGGCTTTGACATCTACCTGATCGACTGGAAGCCTCCGACTGCGGCAGACAAGTACGTTTCGTTTGATGACTATGTCGACTGTTACATCGACGACTGTGTTGATATTGTGCTGAAAAAAACCAAGGCGGATAAACTGACGCTCCATGGCTATTGCATGGGGGCAACAATGTCCACGATGTATACAACACTGCATCAAGAGAAGGTGCGGAATCTCGCGGTGATCGCGCCTGTAGTCGACACTGAAAAGGACACTACAGTCATTGGCAACCTTGCCAAGAATATGGACGTGGACAAGATGGTGAACGTCATTGGAAACCTGCCGGTGGAGCAGCTGTATGCATGCTATTCGGCGCTCAAGCCGTTCAAGCAGGGCGTCAACAAGTACTTTAATCTGGTTCAAAACATAGACAACGAGCAGTTTGTCGGCAACTTTTTGCGTATTGAAAAATGGCTGTACGATACACCTCCGATAGCCGGCGAAACCTTCAGGCAGTGGATCAGCGACATTTATCAAAAGAACCTGTTTGTAAAGAACGAGCTGAAACTATGCGACAAGCTGATAGATCTTTCCACGATAAAGGTACCTTTGCTCAACATCGTTGCAGACGAAGACCACCTCGTGTCCCCCCAGTGTAGCGCGCCGCTCAACGACGTAGTATCAAGCACTGACAAGCGCCTCATGAGGTTCCACACGGGCCACGTTGGCCTGATTGCTAGCCTCTACTCACAGAACAACGTGCTGCCAAAGGTAGGGCAATGGCTCAAGGCCAGATCGCAGTAAAAATTCAACGGAGCCGGATTTAGAGCGCATACAAAAGGCGCTACACACTATAAGAGCGGTCGTTTGGACGTGCGTATTTTTACGAATGCTCCGCAATTATTGAGTCGAATGGATAATTACCAAATTGCCGGAAGCTCGCAGCTTTTTGAGTAGGACCAAGATTTTGTCCTTTTTCAGAGTACCAAAGTCTCTCTCCACTTCTGAATGTACATACTGCGTATGCGCGCGTGTATCTATATGCCAATATTTCATTTGTCCGGCCAAAAAATGCCTTGGGAGGTTAGAGTAGCTAAGGGGACGCGCTCCGCTATGTCCCATATTCTTTAGACTGCATCTCTGCCGTTTTTTGTGGTGAGTGTACACGGACAGCAGAAAGCTATGGAAGAATCATTATGCATCATCCGCAAAATATTTTGATTTCCTGATTTATGCGGAGTGTGAGTAGTCAAGTTCTAATATCATGCCATATTTTCTTTAAATCATGGCTCTATTTGGAGTATTTGCAACACACAGTCCGGAATCATGTCCGCTGAACAACAACCAGAACAGAGACACGTTCATGCACATAGATGAAAAGCTCAAGATGGCTACATCAAAATACAACATTTCAAGGGTAGTCGGGTTTTACATGTCCGTCCTTGAACATCAGTGGGTAATCATTGTGGAAGCAGACAACGCTCACGAAATCGAGACGATGTGCATTGAGGTAGGCATCTCTGCATTCAACACTGTTAAGATAGTGCCACTCAACAACTTTGATGTAGTAATGGAAAGGATAAAGAAAAGCTGAACTAAATTTTTTGGGCCGAACTTCTACCAGTACTTCTGGCAGGAAGTGCGACCAGAATATATAGCAGCTTGCAGGGATGGTCTCGAAGTATGATAAACACGATTTCGAATCGATATCGTAGCTATCTTTGATCACATAAGAGCTCTGCCTCGGTGAAAAAGATGTTAAAGCCTTTGCAATGAGAAAAATGATCTAAAGATCGAATAGAACGAGGATTCGTGGAAGGGAGAGATGAATTGGCGAAAAAAGAAGATAAGAATATTTTCAATAACGATACTGTGTATTCTGGAAGGCTGTAAGTCTGAATTAGACCACGCCAAGGACTCATGAGCTATCATTGCCACTTCAGCACAAAGCCTTACTCGCTGGGCGAGTGTGGGAGCTGATGCACAAGAACAACCCAGCTTTCAGGCTTTTGCAGACAGGGCATTGAACCTTGAAAGGATGTACGTCTGCAATAAAGTTATGTAGTTCTCAGCTTTCTTAAATTTGAAAGTTAGGAACAAGAAATATGAAATTGCAGATATGAATTAAAATAATATACTCAATGCACTGCGAGGGTTTGTCAAATATGAACTGACAAGCCACATTCGTCTTCTTTGGTTGCTTAGGGCTGAATGAACAATGCAATTTCTTGCGCTGTCTATTCTCGCTACATATGACTTGTTAAAGGAGGAAAAGTCAACAACGCTCGCAAATAGGTGAAAAAAGAAAGAAGACTCTGAATGCTATCAAACATATTACAATGGAACTCAGAGTGCCATCACGGCGGCTGAGGATGACGGGTCCCATAACAATCGGAAGGATGTATGAAGATTTCATGGTATTGGCTCAGGTTAATGTGGGGTATATTACTG
>DASVCY010000020.1:0-6587 GCA_036381375.1 Nitrososphaera sp.
TATTGCTATTCTCAAGCCGAAAGCCAGAATGGTTGTAGGTAAATGAGTTGAAGTCATCATGTTTCCGGTACGATCGAGTCTTCTTCTTACCTTCCGCAGCCCTAGTTGCAGCCGAAACCTGCTTGCACACCATCTGCAGCATTTCGGAGCGGTAGTTACGAAGCCATGGATGCTGCTCCTTTAGCTCTGTCAAGGCGTAGTTCATGTCATATTCAGACATTGGTGATGGTAATGAAAGAAAGTAGTTGTACACCCACCTGCAGCCGTCAAGTGTTTGTTCAAGTACAAGCTCTTGCTCCTTCGTTGGATAGAGGCGGAACTTGTATTTGAGCAATGTCATGTTGTTGTGTAGAGATTGTGTTATTAAACGTTGCATGGAGGGGGGAAAGGAGTGATGGAGAGAATTGCTCGCGTCGCAGTTCTAAAGCATACGAGTTTTCCCGCCAGGGAAATGACAAAAAGTAAAGCATGGCTGTTCCAAAAACTACCAATTATTATTACCCTGCTACGCAGTATAATGCGTCATCATCATGACGGTGCACGCAGAGATCAGCATTGTGCCCATTAGTGGCGGAAAAGGTTCCAGCATGAGCAAGCAGATCGCCGCTGCATTTAATGCTATTCGCAATACAAAAAATATCAAAGCTGATCTCACGCCACTTGGCACACAGGTCGAGGCAAGAGACCTTGCCAGCGTACTCCGGGCCGTAGAGGCTGCCCATATGGCAGCCATGTCTGCCGGCACCAAACGCGTAATAACCACGGTAAAAATAGATGACCGTCGTGATAAGACTCAGACCCTGCAAGACAAGGTAGAATCCGTAAAACGGAAACTGAAAAAATAATGATAATGGGCATGGATCATGGCTGTAGAATCGACATTTTTGCACGTAATTATTTCACTGGGAATACTGCTTTTTGCAGCCAAGCTCATGGCAGAGCTGTTCCACAGGATCAAACTACCGGTGGTACTGGGCGAGCTGTTGGCAGGCATTATCGTTGGACCATTTGCCATTGGCGGCCTGCCGCTCTTTAATGGCGAGCCCCTTGTAGTTCTGGACGAGACTGTCAGGCACATTGGGGAGATTTCTGCAGTAGTCATATTGTTCGTGGCTGGCCTGCATATAACTCCAAGAGAGTTTCTGAGAGGGGGCGCTGCATCATTCACTGTTGGCTCACTGGGTGTAGTCATGCCGTTTTTTGTTGGGTACTATGTATTCACAGCTTTTGGCCTAGAAGCACTCCAGTCGATGCTTGTTGCAACTGCCCTTACTGCCACCAGTATTGCGATCTCTATTCAGGTATTGGCAGAGTTAGGTAGAATGAACTCAAGTGAAGCGCGGCTCATTCTCGGAGCGGCCATAGTTGACGATATTCTGGCTATCGCCGCGCTCTCGGTGGTCACTACCATGGTGCAAACCGGGAACATTTCCCCAGACATTGTAGAGATCATTGTGCTGATACTCTACATATTGGGCATATTTGCAGCCCTCCTCTTAGGGGCAGTGTTGCTTGTCCCAAGGATTCTACATGTGGAGCGGTTATGGAGGTCAAAGGGAAGCATCGAAGGGATGGTTACTGCAGTATTTTTTGCAGCAGCCGGTATCGCCGCGTTTTTTGGCCTTTCGCCGATCGTCGGCTCCTTCGCAATAGGTATGGCGGTCGCAAGCACCCGCGTCATAAAGCAGATAGAAGAGTACGTCGGCAAGCTTGAGATCATTTTCGGTCCTTTATTCTTCGCAATAATAGGCGCTCAGGTGGACCTCCGCGGAGTCAACTTTGAAGTTCTTGTATTGACGGCCGTGATAGTAGCAGTGGCAGTTACAACAAAGCTGGCCGGCTGCGGGCTGCCGGCCATGCTATTCCTCAAGAACAAAGGAAAATCCATGAAGGTTGGAATAGGCATGGTATCGAGAGGAGAAGTAGGGCTCATTGTGGCCGGTGTCGGCGCATCGGCAGGGGTGCTTACAGCTGACATTTACACCGCAGTCATTATCATGGTCGCTGCGACCACAATAATTACTCCGATATGGCTCAAGATGGCGTATAGAAAGGATCCGCCAGAGCCTGCCTTTCAGTCGGCCCGAACGCACGAATAAAATAAAGAGAACAATCAGACTTCGACATATACAGTCTCGTTTTCGACCGTCACCTTGTATGTTCCAAGATCCTTCAGCTTTTGCGGGAACCAAATCATGCTCCCTGTCGTGACGTCCCACTTGGCGCCATGCCACGGGCATCTCAGCTCTTTGCCATTCAGCTCGCCTTCATGTAGCTCGGCACCAGCATGGTTGCAAATGTTGCCGGTGGCATAATACTGGCCTCCCACGTTTGCTACTAGTATCTCCTTGCCGCCCGCAGTAATGTGGGCCATCTTGCCCTCTCCAATGTCCGAAGTCTTGCCAACCAAGACCTTTGCCATGAGCAGAGCTCCGGCACTGCGCTATTTTAATCTCACTGGAAACATCTTTTCTGAAAACTGGACGAGCTTTTTCAGTGCGACCGTGTGCTCCTCCCTTTCTATTTCTGCTCCTTCAATCGCGCTGTAGAGGTAGCGGATCGATTCGTCATACACCTTCCTAGCCACAGGGTAGGGCACACCATCCTTGCCGCCGTGGGCAAAGCTGTACTTTACAGGGTCGTCCCAGGAGGCCTTCGATCCGTATATCAGCTCAGCGATCAGCGAGAGGGCCCTTACCGTCGAGCTGCCGACCCCGGGAATCGAGAGGAGCTCTTCATAGTTTCTTGGCTGGATATCATAGATCCGCTTGAATAGATCCCAGTCGAGCCTCCTTGGCATCTCGTATCCCGATGTATCAATGGCTCTGCTACTACTATTGCCAAGCCACTGGTCAAGGGTCTCTTTTCCAGCCAGCCTGTAAACCGATGATTTCAGGTTATTGGCGTCTCCCCTGACTAGGTCAATGCACACCTTCTGGTTTTCCTTCGATGTTTCTGAAGTCATATCAAGCGTTCTTGCATTCTTGCTGTCGCTGATGATGCCAGCATGCGGCTCAAGAACAAAACTCCGGACACTTTCCGAAAGCCAGTGGTAACGCCGAGCCATCCTATTTTCTGCGTTCATCCCCTGCTGCACAACAGCCCAGTTGCCGCGCTCGTCAAACAGAATGACATGGTGGTAAAGAGAATATCCATCCTGCACAGCAGCGCTGTCTACCTTGGCCACCATCCTGCTTGCGTAGACGATCGTGTCTGTTTTGGCCGATGAAAGACCGAGATTTTGCGCTAGAATGGGAATGTCTGTTTTGGCAGACGTCGACTTTTTGCCCTTGCCCCCCGCGATAGATATGCCATGGACATCCGGCTTGAGCGCCTGCTTCAAGACGCCGGCCACCACTGTCGTCACGCCCGACGAATGCCAGTCAAACCCGAGGACGCAACCAAATGCTTGGAACCACAAAGGGTCGGAGAGACGCCGCAGGAATTCAGCCGAGCCATACTCGTCAATTATCACCTTTGACATTGCGCGAGATAGTTTGACCATCCTGCGCACGAGATATGCTGGTGCGTGACCCGTATGTAGTGGAAGGTTGATGAAAGGAGCTTTCTGCAAATTCAGTCGCCTTTGAGAAAAATCCGCAGCTTCTCTTTGGCAAGTGGATCCGTAGGTGTGAACCGGAGATGCAGGCCGCAGCACGGACAGTGGCTGCGAGAGCTTTTCAAGTACACTTCACACCTGCGACAATACCTCAGCCCCTGATGGTACGGGTTCTGTATCCTGCCACCATCTGGAACCAGCCTCAGACAAATGTTCTTGCAGGTCAAACAGCACAATAGGCAATACGGGTGCTTATAACTAGACCAGCACCCAGAGGGGAGGGAGGGGCGTACATATTATATTCCCACACCCATAGGAAGCAGCAATGGGTGCTGCCATTATCATAGTACTGATGTCGACAGGGCTCGTTGGCGGCGTAATCGACGCGATAACGGGCCTCGTAGCCGAATATGGCTACCCTGCCGTCTTTGCGGCAGCGCTCCTTGAGGTGATCTTCCCCCCGATCCCGAGTGAAGTAGTATTTCCTCTTGTTGGATTTACCGTACAGAGTAGAGGACTCGGGCTCGAAAATGCAATTGGCATGGCAGCCACTGGTGCACTTGGCTCGACGGTAGGCGCTGTATTCATCTATTTTATCTCTATGAAAGTGGGTCGTGCTGCAATAGTGCGGTTTGGAAGGCGCGTAAAGGTGAGCGAGCACGAAATTGAAAAGGCAGAAAGGTGGTTTGTCAAGTACGGCCCAATTGCCGTATTCACCGCAAGAATGGTTCCAGGCATTCGTGAGATAATCTCTATCCCAGCCGGCATTGGAAGGATGAACCTTGCAAAATTTATCGCCTACACTTTTGCAGGCTCGTTTGTCTGGTCAGTCATACTAACGCTTGCCGGATATTATCTTGGCGAGGCTTGGAGTAGCTTTTCTGCGCAGGCTTCTATGGCTTTTACCATTGTCAGCATAATTCTCATTGGAGCCATCGTGGCCGGCATTGGTATATGGTACACTAGGCGCATAAGGGCACATGCAAAAGAAAGCGACTAGACCGATACTTTCATGAGAAGACAGAGCAGCGCTTTTTGCGCATGCAGCCTGTTTTCAGCCTCCAGCCATACCACTGATGAAGCATCATCTATAACGTCAGCCGTCACTTCCATGCCGCGCTTGGCCGGGAGGCAGTGCATGAAAATTGCATCCTTTTTCGCAAGCTTCATGATGTGAGAGTTGACCTGATATTTTGGGAGAAAGGCAGACTCCCTTGCGGCACGTTCGCCTTCCTTTCCTATAGACACAAATGTGTCTGTTGCCACAACATCAGCATCCTTCGCAGCGGTTGCTGGATCCTCAGTTATCGCAATATCCGCCCCGGTCTTCTTGCCTTCTTCTTTAGCTAGCTTGACGACCTCTTCAAATGGTTCATATCCCTTCGGGCACGCGACTGTCATGCTTATGCCCGTCTTGGCACAGCCAAGCAAGAGGTCGTTGCAGACATTGTCACCGTCGCCCAGCCATGCAAGGCTCAGCCCTTTTAGCTTTTTCTTGTGTTCCTGGATAGTCATAAGGTCAGCTAGAATCTGGCAAGGGTGGAAAGCATCTGAAAGACCGTTTATCACAGGAATAGAAGCGTAGTCTGCAAGGGTTTGGACATCCTTGTGATCATAAACACGTGCCATGATGCAATCCAGATACACCGAAAGTGTCTTGGCAGTGTCCTCTATCGTCTCTCCACGTGAAAGCTGGATATCGCTTGCGCTCAGGTAAACTGCGCTGCCACCAAGCTGGTACATGCCAACTTCAAAGCTGACCCGGGTGCGTGTCGATGGTTTTTGGAATATCATCCCAAGTGTTTTTCCGCGCAAGAGCGGTCGTGCCCTGCCGCTCTTTTGCTCGCGCTTGAGCTTGCCGGCGAGCGATAGAATCAGGCCGATTTCGCGTCCACTCAGATCTGCGATGCTGAGAATGTCCTTTTTACTTAAGGAGGTCTTCAATGTCTTCATCTGTTAGATATATTACCTTATCTTCCTCTTCATCAGTCTCTTTATCTTCTTTGCTCTTCTTCTTTTTCTCTTCCTCTTCCTTCCTCCTCCTGTCGCGCTCTTCTTCTTCCAGCCTTGCCCTTTCCTCCTCTTCTCTAGCGCGCTCTTCTTCACGCCTCCGCTTTTCTGCTTCTTCCTTCTTGCGATCTTGATCACTCTTTTTCCTGCCAAACAACCCTCCGAATCTTCCCTTCTTTTCCTTCGGTTCTTCGATTTTGGCCGGTGAAGGCTCCACGAGTTCTTGCTGTTGTGCAGGAGGGGGAGGAGGTGTGTACTCGATCGTTGGTGAAGGCTTTGGCTCCTCCTGCACAATTGGCACAGGAGTTGATGGTCTTTCCTTTTCTTCAACGGGCTCTGGTTCCAATATTTTCGGCGCCACAATAGCAGGGCGTGACTGCTCGGCAGGTTTTGGCGGGGTAGCGGCAGGCTCTTCTTCTTCTTCCTTTTCTTTGACTTTTGCCAGGTCTTCCGCCGGAGGAACTTTTTCTACTGGTTCTGGACGAGGCAGAGACATCAGGTCTTCGACTCTTACTTCGCCCACACTTCCAAACATAGACTCGATGAATTTGTCAGGATCAAACGGGATAATGTCATCATAACCCTGCCCAACACCTACAAAAATTATAGGCTTTGATGTAATGTGCGCAATCGACATCGCAGCTCCGCCCTTTGCGTCCGCGTCTATTTTTGTCAATATTGCACCATCAAAACTTGTATACTGGAAAAACTCTCTCGCCTGATTTATGGTGTCATTGCCGGCAAGTGAATCGCCGACAAAGAGCTTGAGATCAGGCTTGACGACTCTTACGATCTTTCCCATCTCGTCCATCAGGTTCTTGGACGTCTGCATCCTGCCGGCCGTGTCCATCAGGACCACGTCGATATAGTTCTTTTTTGCGTGCTCGTACGCGTCGCGGCCCACAGACGACGGATCTGCGCCATAGCGCTGCTTGACTATTTTTAGCGAGAGTCTATTTGTATGCTGCTCCAACTGCTCTATCGCTCCGGCTCTGTGAGTGTCGCCTGCAGCCACTAC
>DASVCY010000021.1:0-14172 GCA_036381375.1 Nitrososphaera sp.
GTCTTGTATTGTTTTGAAGGTTGTTGGATTTGCACTACCTGTTATAGTATTAGATACCACTCTCTCTTATAGCTTTATCGTTATGTGTAGCGATTCATCCCCCTCATGAATGAAGGGGGCTTTCTCGCTACCTAATTGTAAATCGCAGACCTCCACTGATTCATATTCATTACTATCATGTGGTGGTGGTGCTGTTCGGTGATGCCCGCCTGGATTCGACATGTACATCGCGCAGGGCCTCCTTGACCTTCTTGACAAACTCTTGTTCGTTGACAGGTTTCCTGATAACATCTTTGCTCGAGGCACCAGGGAGGATGCTTACCAGCTCTTCTACTGCATCGAGAGCTGTTACAAAAATCACCTTTAGATTCGGATCTATCGACTTGATCCTGTGATACAGCTGCAGGCCATTCAGACTCTTCATCCTGACGTCGGCTATGGCCAGGTCATAATATGAAGGGCCGATCGATATGATGCTCTCTACTGCGCTCTTTGCATCCGGGAACATTTCGACGTTGTACCCCTGCTTTGTCAGGAAGATCTTGTAGGTTAGCAGCACGTCCGGTTCGTCGTCAACTAGCATGATGTTGTATGTGGATTTGTTATCATGCGCAGACGGCGTCCTTCTTGCTAGGCTTGCTACTTTTGACCCGCCCGATTCGGACAGCTTTATCGATCCAAAGGCGTCTTGATCATCAATGTTTCCCCCAATCGAAGACAGGACTGAGCGAAAGTGGATGCCCTGCTCCGTCAGCTGGAAATGGTTTGCCCCGTCGCCTGAGTTTCGAACCCATCCCAGCAATTTCAGCAGTTCAAGATAGCGGATGCAATTTGGATAATTAAGACCGGTCTTGCCGGCCAGATTGGTCTTTTTCATTTCTCCCGAATCGCTGAGGACGTCGAGGATACGCTTGATAACAGCAAGTGAAAACAAGTTCCTCCCACTGTTGCTATCGCGCGCCGACAGCATACCCCTCTATTAGTCAAGTGACTATTATATATTCTTCTAGATGATAATACTACAGAATGGATCAGGAATGTTTTAATGCCAAAATATGGAAAAAAGCCAAAACATACCCTGATATTATTGCAGCTTTCAGGAATGCCTTTTCAGACCTGATGCGTCATGCGTATTCTAGGGTAAGTATACTGTGATAACTTTAGTAGTTAAGGCAGAGCAGGGACACGCAAAAACAGATGCTGAAGAAAGGCCTTTCTCGATAAACAACATCGCGCTGCGAATGGTCTATTATCTTGCGCTTGCAATTCAGCTGTCTTTCTGTTAATGTCTTCTGCATGCCGGCAACCAATTTGGAATTGCGGTGGCTGCGCTACCTGCAGGTGCGGCAATTGAAGCTCAGGCCACGGGTGATGCCTGATTTTATGGAGAACTGAACTTTCAGTCAGTTCAATTGGGCTCTCTGCCGCCAGCCTCGATCGGGGCGGCCATGATAGCAGGCAGACTGAACGCAAACGTGGCCCCTTTTCCGTCAGGGTTGTTCTCTGCCCAGATCCTGCCTCCGTGAGCCTCGATAATGCTCTTTGAGATGTAAAGCCCAAGGCCAGTCCCGTGGTCAGACTTGGTTGCAAATTTTGTGAACAGCCGGGGCATTATTTCCGGGTCGATGCCTCTGCCGCTGTCTGTCACTTTTATCACAACTTCGTTGCCTCTCTTTTCTGATGCAACCGTGATAGTCCCCTTTTCTGTAAACTTGATGGCATTGCTCAGGAGGTTGAGCAGCACCTGGTGTATCCTTTCGCCATCGGCAAAGACTCGCAGGTTTTCAGCTTGCGGCGCTGTCAGGACCAGCTTTATTCTGCCGCCGTCCGCTATCAGAGTTTCTGCAGTTTTGACCGCCAGCTTTAGAATCTCTGTAACATCCACTCGTTTCTTGCGAAGTTGCATAGAACCGCTCTCTATCCTGGTCACGTCGAGTATGTCAGAAGTGAGGCGGTGCAGCCTCATCGCGTTTCTGTGTATGGCTTGCAGCAGGTCGCGCGTTTCCGGATCAAACGATTGCTGCTGGTCAAGGAGCACGTCGCTTAGGCCGATTATGGGCTGCACCGGCGTCCGCAATTCGTGCGCAGCGATGTTGATGAATTCCTTTTGCATCTTTTCGCTTGCATGCAGCTTTTCGTAATTTTCGCTCAGCTGCTCGTTTGCCATCGACAGCTGCTTGTTGGATTCTACCAGCTGTTCAGTCTTTGCCTTGACCGCATCCCGAAGGTTGCTGTTCCACATTGCAAGGAATATTATGAGGACGAAGACGGTCGCAGTCGTGCCTGCAAGCAGCGAGAATGTCTCGATTCTCTGGGAGGACAGCGCGTCATCGACGTTGGCATATACGACAGCCGTGGGCGTTATGACGAATACAAAGTATGTTGGCTGACCCTCAAGATAGACTGGATGGCCGGTGGTCAGGCGCTCTGCGCCCCTAAACTCGTATACCGCCTGGCCCGGCTGGCCCTGCATGACGCCGGCTACGAGGTTGTTGAGAGCCTCCACCCGGCCTATTGTATCCTGGGCAAATTCTCCGAAAAATGGTTTGCCGACCAGGGATTGCACAGGATGGACCAGGTGCGCGGAATCGATGTCCAGGACTGACAGGTACTGTGACTCAATGTCGTAGATGTTTCCATAGTGCTGAAAGAATGTTGAGGACAGTGCCATCGCAGAAATGACTCCAAGGAACCCGCCGTTTTCGTCAAGAATTGGGTATGATACTGCTATCTTCAAATTTCCGTCCAGTCCAACATACCCCTTTGAAAACGTCGGCTTTAGGGTTGACCTGACCTCTTGGAAATATTGCATGGAAGATGCATCCGAACCCTCGAAATTCCCGTCAACGCCGGACTCATGTACATCGGCAAGTATCAGCCCATTTTTGTCTATGAAAAATAGCCTTTGCATAACGGGCGCTCGGTTTCCCTGCGAATCGGTGTTCATCTCGTCTAACACACCCCGCATCAAGGCTCTATCTTGTGCAAGATTCGATCCGTCTGCTCCTTGAAAGCCGGGCGAGGTGGCAAGAATTCTCAGGTTTGCCATGAGCAAAGAGAGGTCGGATTCTATGTGGTTGGCGAGTGCCCTTGTGTTCGCCTCCTGCCTCAGTTCCTGCTGCATGAACAGGCTGCTTTTGATATCGTTCTCGGTAATGCTCTGGAAGTAAAAGAACAGGCCATACGAAATAGCAATTATGGCAATTACAATGAGAATGGAAACGGTCTTGAGGTCAAGGAGGTATGCTTTCACACTGCCAGACGCTTAGAGGTAGTTTAGGTTGCTAATATTCTCTTCCTGGTCCAAGTCAGGCATCCATAGTAGAATTTTAGGCACAGCTATCCTGGTGGCACATTGCTAGCGATATCGCAGGGAAAAATATTCTTGAAATCTGCAGCGAGCTTGGTCGACATTATGTTGTATTGTAAGCATTGGGAGAAGCAAGAGTTATAGCATTCAAAAAATAATCTGGAGGACGTGTGTAATACTACTGATTCACGTCATATGCAAACGCCTTCACGGAATACGTAACTGTGAAAGGTTCGTTATTGAGGTTGTGAAAGGCTAGCCCTGAACCCGTAAAGGTTAGGCTTCCGCTCTTGATCGGTGCGCTTTCGCTTGCAGATTCTTGTTGTATCAGAGTGAAAGCTATTGCGCCGTCCCCTACAGGTGTTACAAATGGCTCCCCGTGTGCTTCATCAACCGCAAGGCTAGTATTATATTTGTGCAACACCACAACTTCTACAGGTTTGCTTGCAGTGTATGACACTGTTCCAGTCCAGATCTTGCCGTCATCTCTTATAGGAACTGCAAAGACAAGCTGATGATTTTCGTGGCCAGGCAATGGTTCAGTTCTAGACATGACAGTTTTCTGCGCTGTAAAGTGACGGCTCTTGGGAGTCGTCCCTTCATCAGCTGCGTCTGCAACGTGCGATGCAGGGATGATTCCCGCATATGCTGCAATACCACCGAAGATGCCAAGAACAACGGCCGCCGCTATGGCGACAGTCATTCCCTTTTTGTTAGATTTTTCCAACATTGCGAGGCGGTGGGGCCGAAAAAATAAAAACTTTGACAGTGTATCTGAAATCATTTGTAAATTATCTGATATTTTGAGATATGCAACTGGACATCCGAATATTATACTCTATAAATTGATTGCACCAGTTCCGTCATGTCTATCTACGCGTTCCTCCTTATCTTGTATGTTTGGCTACCGCGAGTAAAAGCAGCAAGAAAATTCTCGGCTCAAAAGAGATCCGAGCATGGTTTGAAAATAATGCCCCTCTAGCAAAATGTCCGATCTGTCAAGAACAGTTCTTTCCGAACAAAAAGGATGCATACATAGAGATATTTTTCCCCCAACAACCTGCCAGCGTAAAGGCTCTCAGAGATGGTGACAATCCGGAAGTTAAGACACGTGCAACACAATCCTCGTCATTATCGTCATTTTATCTTGCCTGTCGAAAATGCGGATACGTGATGTTGTTTGATAGGAAGATAATGGGCCTTTGACCGGCAGCAGGCAGGCAGCTAGAGAGAGGGAAAAGTGCGGAGATGGCTTTCGGAGCATGTAGTTAAAGCGAAATAGCATTCGCTATTGTTGTCCTTGTTGCATCATTTGCCCTTGCTGATCCAAAAACAGGCACACACGCACTCTCAGCCATATCATCAGGAGCTATGACTATCCTTTAGCGATGCCGCAAGCTTGTCTATTGCCAAAAGTATCCCTTCGAGCAGCGCCTGTGGACGCGGAGGACATCCCGGAATGTATACATCTACAGGAATTATCTTGTCCACGCCACCAATTACCGAATAACTGCCTGCAAATATACCGCCGCTGCATCCGCAGGCCCCCACTGCAATAACAGCTTTTGGACCGGGGATTGCATCATACGTAAGTCTCAATGGCTCCTCCATGTTGCTCGATACGGGCCCGGTTACAAGCAAGACATCGGCATGACGTGGCGAAGAGACAAAATGAATGCCAAACCTCTCTATATCATATATCGGGTTCAGCAGAGCATTAATCTCGATTTCGCAGCCATTACAGGACGCTGCGTTTACTGTTCTAATAGCCAGCGAGCGCCCAAATAGACTGCGAATTTTGGTCTGAAGCTCCTTTCCTATTTCTTCTGTGAGTGCTGAATAATTATTGTCATTATTATTGCTGATAGTGCTGCCTCCAGCATCCAAGCTGCTGCGAACATTGCTGCTATCAGCAGTCCCTGCAGCAGATTCTACTAGCTGGCTCCTTTTTCCCGCAGAACGGACAAATAGATTTTCCACCTTGATAAAATCTGGACTTGCGCTACTGCATATGCCGCACATGATACATTTGCCATGGTCGATGCCAAATGCATCGGGGCGCTTCTTCTTCTCTTCAATATCAAATGCCTTAGTGGGGCAGACATCTTGCAGAATTTCAACTATGCCCTTTTCGCCCGCAGGTTGCTTGATAAACGTCACTCTGCCTCTGTATTCTTGAGAGATGTGCTTTAGGTCTGTAAGTGGCTCTCTTATGGTCTCAACTCTGTTATCCAGTATGTTTGGTGCATCACCATTATCACCATCATCACCTGATCTTATTCGACGGTACAATGATGGGAGGATGCCATTGCTGTCACTGCCGCTGTTACGATTCTTCCTTTTCATCATAGATCATTCCCTGCGCTTGAAAGGTCGAAGCTTCGGAGTATTACGGGGAAATCGAGTATGATGTCTCCGTGTATTGCATGTTCGATCAAGGCCCAATTACAAAATGACGCAGTTCTTATCTTGTACCGAGATATAGCTTTGTTGCTGCTATCTTCTTCTTTTCCCCCTATCGATACCCAATGAATTGTTTGACCTCGGGGCGACTCTACGCACCCTAGAGCATTCCCGGATGGTTCTATCCTGCTGCGGATGTCGTCATAATCGCTTGAAAAGAGAATCTTATCGTTTTCGTCGATATTATCTACTGCCCGCCTGATAATTTCAATTGATTGCTTGATTTCCTGTATCCTTATTTCCAGCCTTGACAGTGCATCGCTCATCTCTTCTCCTTCTTGTTCCTGTCTGGGCACATATGATGTGGAATACCCGGCATATGGCTGGTCACGCCTGGTATCGATATCGATCCCGGCTGCTCTTGCTGCTACGCCCACTGCACCCAGATCTGCTGCAGCTTTTCTGGATATTGCCCCGGTGCCCCTCAGTCTGTCTATGAATGAGGACTTTCTCCTTAGCAGGTCCGCCAGTTTTTCAAAGTCTGTATCTAATTGAACGGTCGTGTCAAGAATTAACCGCCTTGTGCGGTCCCCTGTGATATCCACGTTTACACCACCAACCCTGTTTGTACCAAACAGGATCCTGCTGCCGGAGATGTGCTCATTCAGCTGCATGATTCTTTCCTTTAGGACATTCAATCTCGCCGATCCATAGGCATATCCGACATCTGATGATAGCCCCGCGATAGTTCCAAGGTGATTGTATATTCTCTCTAGTTCAGCACACACCACTCGCGTTTGGGCCGCATTTTGGGGGATCGTTATTTTGGCCATTTTCTCCAGGGCCTGGCAGAAGGCCAGCGAGTTTGCCACCGATTCGTCGCCGGCAATGCGTTCAGACAATAACAAAACATCTTCAAACCTCCTGCCCTCAGCAAGCTTCTCGATTCCCCTGTGGCTGTAGAATAGCCTGTTTTCTACGTTGACAATCTCCTCTCCAAGTATGCTTAACCTGAAATGGGCAGGCTCGGTTATGCCTGCATATACCGGACCCAGCGGAATTTCACATACTCCATCCCCGCCAACATGGTGAAGGGCGTCGTCGCCGTTGCCATCATCGTCATTGCTGCCATCAGCGGCGGAAGCAATGACACCTTGATTGTTTCTGACAGTTGCAGGTTTGAGCTCTGCATCTTTCCTTAAAGGATGTAGATCCTTTGGCCAAAATTCGTGGGCCACCAGCATCCGGGTATCCGGATTGCCTGATGGAACAAGCCCAAACATATCTTTGATTTCTCGCTCGTACAGAGCGGCAGAAGCAATCTGTAACGTAATGCTTGGAAAGGATGTAGCTGAGGAAGGTATTGGCGCGGTTACGGCGAGGAATACGTTTTCCTTTTCCTTCGTAAATAAATAGCGTAAAAGAAAGTGGTCATTCTCCCGGCGATCATCTATGCAATCCATGCATGAAAGCCTAAATTGCAGGCTGGAACATATGTAAAGGCAGACATCGGGGATCCTTGACGAATCGTTCAGCCTGATGTGAACCTCGTTATCGTTCTTCCTGGCCACATCCTTTGCCTCTACTACTCTCGCCCCAAATTTCTCCAGGACGGCAGGAGCATATTTTTCTATCGATGACGATGATGCACCTGAATGGATCAAATGCGATACCTCCTCCACCCCGTGGCGGGCGGCATGCAAGTAATAGCGATGGTAGCAGTAATACCCCGCTTTGTAGCAATTTCCTGATTCTCTGAGCTCAAAATCACCATATTCTTCTTCCTTCTCCTCTCCTCCCCTATGTTCCTCCGTCATGCACTACTATCAATTCGGCTATGTTATTACTCAGAACTTGGAGTGGTTCGGGAATGTGCACGCCAAGCACGAGTGCCAGCCCCGCAAGCAAGAGCATCGGGATCACCGAAAGCTTTCCCATCTCGCCTCGTGTCATTCCTGCCGGGGGTGAACCGAAAACCATCCTTACAAGATGCCGGATGAATCCCGCGAATATCAGAGCAACGAACAGAATCAGAAGTGAAAATGGCAGATACTGACCGGTCTGCATTGCCGAGCCAAATATCAAGAATTCACTGAAGAATATGTTAAATGGGGGCATCCCCAGGATAGCCAGCCCGCCGACCAGAAACATAATTCCCGAAAGTGGCATTACCCTGATGACTCCCGTAATGTTTGCAATTGATTTTGTTTCATACTTTTGACTTATCGAGCCACTTGCAAGAAACATCAAAGGCTTGACTATTGCGTGATTTATTATATGCAGCACCGCTCCATAGATTCCAAAGAACCCGCCAAATCCAATAGCTGCAGAAATTATTCCCATATGTTCAACGCTGGAATATGCAAGCATGCGCTTCATATCCCTCTGGAAATAGATTGACGCTGCCGCAATCCCGGCAGAAACAATTCCCAGAATGACCAGCAATTGGCTTGAGAATTCGGGTCCGATTGCGTTGGAACTGGCCATATGAAACCTGATTATTCCATACATCGCACAGTTCAAGAGCACCCCGGATAGCAGCGCGCTTATAGGCGTAGGAGCTTCGCTGTGCGCGTCAGGCAGCCAGGTATGCATGGGGGCAAGCCCGGCCTTTGTCCCATAACCTATCAGAATGAAAATGAATGCCACTTTTGTCAGGAAGGGATCCGGATGCCACAATCCGCCATTTCCGCTATCGCCACTGGCGCCGCTGCTGCCGGCCGCCATGCTGCTCCATTTGATCCCTTCAGGAGCTTCGCTGCTGCCTTCTGCAAAATTCCCTCCTTCACCACTGGCTGATAATGATAGTAATTGCGCTGCCTCAGAGTAGTCAAAAAGGATGGTGCCAAAGAGAGCAAACGACAATCCCACGGTCGCTATCACCAGATATTTCCATGAGGCCTCTATGGAACTCTGTTTGATGTATATCATGATCAGCAGTACAGAAATCAGCGTAGTGGCTTCAATTGCAGCCCACATCAATCCGGCACTATTGGCAACAGGCACCAGCATCATTGTAAAGAGAAAGACATTGAATCCCTGGTAGTACCTTACGAAATACTTGCGGTCAAGTGTTCCTCGCTCATATTGCCTTCCAATGTAATTGATAGAGTGGAGTGAAGATGCGAATCCGACGATCGCTATGGAAATGATAATTATTGCGCCAAGCGAATCCACATAGAATGTTTCATCAAATGCCGATATGCTCTTCCTCTCAATGATCTCGGCGGCAACAATAATTCCAGTTACAAGCAAGATAAAAGTTGAAGATAAGGTTGCTATCTCTACTGCCCTTCTGCTCCGTATTATTGATACCGCGATCGCACTGGCAAGGGGTGTAGCAAGCAGGATAAGAATGAGCAGGCTCTCAAACTGAAACATTGTTGTTGTTGCCGCCGCAGCTGCTGCGGATGACGCTGATGATGCTATTAGATCTATGCCCATTTCTTTTAATCATCCCTCAAATGTGAAAGCCTATCGATATCCATGCTTTCAATGACGGAGCCCATCCTCGAAAGCAGGATGGCAGAGATTACAACCCCGACCAGGATGTCTGCAAATATCCCGATTTCAATCAGAATAGATGTGCCTCCGAGAACTGCAGTGAAGAGGAATAACCCATTTTCTATTATCAACAGCCCCACCATCTGGTTCAAAGCTATTCTCCGTATGACTGTCATGAACAGGCCAATCAGAAATAGTGCAAACGAAACAGGCAGAAACGACGCGACCAGAGGGTCAGAGCCTACCGGAAATTGCTGGGTAAGGAAATACGACAATGCTACAAAAAGTGCCGAGATTATGACGGAGCTTCTTATGCTAATGTATGGACGTACCTCGATGTTGTAGCCAATCCTTGCATTCCTCGTCGCATAATGCAGAATCCTGGGTATCACCAGGCATTTGACTATGAGCGTGAGAGCGGCTGCGATGTAAAGCTCCCAGACATTGGATACGTAGGCTATGATTGCGGTTATTGCAGAGAGAACTAGCGATTGATATCTGTAGGCACCGAGCCAGTCATGAAATTCCCGCCTCACAATCACGCCAAAAGTGGCTATAATCAGTGCGGCAGAAGAGATGGTCAGGATGTTGATCCCAAAAATTGTCGCAATATTTTCACTCATATGTAGAACAGCACCATCCCTATCATCAAGCTGGCGACTGCCATGGCGATCATATCGGGAATCCTGAAGAGCCGCCACTTGGCTACAGAGACTTCAAGCAGCGTGACAAGCACTGCAAACAGCAGGGCCTTCCCGATGAATGCCGCAATCCCGACCGATACAGAGGCGATATCAGCTGAAACCGCAATTCCCCAGGGCGAAAGGAGGTTGATGACTATTGCAAAGAGGATAAGTTGCTTTACATATGCCGCCCACTCTAATAGCCCGAGGCCCTTTCCAGAATATTCAAAAATCATCGCCTTGTGGACCATTGTCAGTTCAAGGTTGGTTGCAGGGTTATCAAACGGGAGCCTCCCTGTCTCGATGATGATCATTATTACCAATGCGATTACTGCAAAGAGAACTATCGGCGACAAGGTGCTGGCAACTACTGCTTCGCTAATGATTGTGCTGATGTTCGTGCCTCCGTGAGTAAGCGATGCAAGAAAAACTGCCATGAACAAAAAGGGTTCAAGTATGGCAGAGATCATGATCTCTCTGCTCCCGCCGATCCCCCCAAGCGTGCTGCCAGTATCGATTGCGGCCAATATCAGAAAGAATTTCCCCAGGCCGAAGAGACCTATCAGCACGAAAATATCGCCAGCGTATCCAAATGGCGAATAGCTCAAAAAGACGGGTATGAGAAAGGCCGCAGTAGAGACGCAAATGAAATTGATCCACGGTGCGTACGCAAATATCCATGACGAGCCCTCAGGGACAACCTCCCCTTTCACTGTCAGCAGCTTGGCGAGATCGTAGTATGGCTGAATTACACTGGCACCAACCCTCTTTTGCGATCTCGCTTTGACCTTTCTCGATATTCCAATAATGAGCGGAGCCAGTGCTATTATGAAGAGCCCCTGGAAAATTCCGACCAATACGTCTGCTACTTGAGTCCCTGATTCCATCGCTATAAAACTCCCAGTCTTACAGTCACGAGAAGCAGGATCAGTGCGAGCATGATGTAAAGGAGGTACGCGTTCACTTTCCCGGTCTGGATTTTGCGGATTTTGTCAAGTATGAAGATGCTGCCAGATATCATGGGCGTGTAGAAATATGCTTCAAAGATGTCCAAAGATGTGCTCTGTACCGTTGTCGACTTTCTCAGGTAGGGATTTGCCTGCGAGTGGTATGTCCTTGTGATGTTTGTCTTGGTCTTGTACAGCATCCTAAAGACAACCTGTATCGGTTGCGAGAATGATGCTGCGCCGTACTCGTTTCTACTGCTGCCGCCTTTTTGATAAGCAGAATACCACGTTAGAGCCGGTGACGATGAAGCAGGAGCAGCTGTCTTGAAGATATTGTCCACCCCCCTTCTACGCCTCACCCCGTACAGAAATCCTGCCGTAGCGGCTCCAAAAGATAGCATCATTACCACTATCGAGGGCATGGAAAGGCTGGCAAAATTATGCTCTGGATTCTTCTGGAGCTCTATGGTGCCAAGGATTCCAAGCTGACGATCTGCCGGTTCAATGTCAAATGCAGAGGAAATGAGATTGATCCCGGTTGCCGGGAGTATGCCAAAGAGTATGCATAGCAACGCCAAAATTGACTTGCCAAAAATCATCAGTTTCGGAACCTCCCTTGCAGACGATGACAGGCTGCTCCGGGCGCGGGCCAAAAATGAAATTCCAAATACTTTCACAAATACCGCCACGGAGGTCCCTATCGAGAGGGCGAATGCGAGGCTTGCAAAGCCTAACGATATCTGAAGGATAGCAGAAGGTATTTGCGAGGTAAATAGCAAAGACTGCATGGTGAGCCATTCGCTTACAAAGCCATTGAACGGCGGAAGACCTGCGATCGAGATCGCCCCTATTAGAAAGGTCAGCGACGTGTAAGGCATTCTCCTGGCAAGGCCGCCCAGCTTTTCCATGTTTACGGTATGTGCCCTCGATTCAACAGAGCCGGCTCCCATGAACAGCAGGCTTTTGAAGAACGCGTGATTTACTGCATGCAGCATGCTTGCCAAGATTGCAAGGCCATGCAAGGTAGTAAGGCCATAGGAAAGAAACACCACAGACAGTCCCAGCCCTATGAAGATTATCCCCATATTCTCTACGCTGCTAAATGCAACTGTCCTTTTGATGTCATTGCTGACGACTGCGTAGAGAACACCTACAACGGAGGATGCAGAGCCGGATGCTATCATTAGCACGCCCCACCACGCATAGTCTAATGATGCGCCCACGCTGTTCAAGTCGAGGAGCATTCTGACCAGGCCATAGATTGCCATCTTGATCATGGCACCGGACATCAACGCGGAGATGTTGCTTGGTGCCAGGGGATGCGCTTTGGGCAGCCACGTATGGAATGGCACCATTCCGGCCTTGATCCCAAATCCAATAAATCCAAGGATAAACGCAGCATTTTTGATGCTCAAGACTTGCGGTGTAGTTGATGCTGCTGACGTTGAAGAAGACCACTCCGCAAAGGAATCAAAACTAAAGCTTCCGGTCTGGGCAAACATGAGTAGGAACAGGGCGGTGATGAATGCCGTCCCGGCATGCGTCATTACAAGATACAACAGGCTGGTTGTAAATTTGGTAGAAGCAGTACCATCTGCTGCTGAAGCACCACCACCATCTTTACCGCTCTGAACTATACAGAGGAACGAGACGATGGACATTACTTCCCAGAAGAATAGAAAGAAGAATGCGTTGTTAGACGCAACGATAAGCATCATGGATAGAATAAAGACATTGAACAGAAAGCCGAAGGTGGCAGGAGATGAAGCATCCTGCCCTTTATGGCCATGGCCCATTCTTGAATATGCAATAGAATAGATAGATACCGAAAATGAGACGATTCCCAGTAAAAGCATAAAGAATGCCGCAACGCCATCGAGCTTGATCTCGAAGTCTATGAACGGCAGGACACCAGGTACGGAATAACTGATTGTATCATCTGTAACGATTGTGCTGACGGATAAAATGATTGCAAAGAGTGAAGCGACAACGGCAGGGACATATGATAATAGTGCTGATGCATAATTCGAACTGCCATCACCATCATTCCTTGTTTTCACTTTAAGCATCATTATGCTTAGCACCGCGCCAGCGGAATAGAGAAATACGGCCATCTCTAGGAGAAGCAAATCAGATGAAAATATCAAATTCCGTTTTTTCTCCTAAATGCTATCAACAAAGTTTTCTTCTCTACTCCCAGACTGATGATGAAAATAATGATGACTCAGAGGGAGTCAATTGTAACCCTTGAGATGGGCCGCGCCCTTCTTCTTCTTCATTAAAATAGGCAAAGCCCGAGAATACCCTGAGTAGCATAAAATTGAAACAATGCATAACAGATTTCTCTACGAACAGAAATTCTGCTAGCTATTATTCTTGACGTGTATGGTGCAAACAGAGTAAAAGTAGAAACGCCATGGATGATATATGATGTAATCGATCTATATCAGTTTGATTGCACTGCACACATTGTCAAAAAGCTTGGTTCATGGTTGAGAGCATATGCGCAGGGGGTTGATGAGTACTCTGCCCTCCGGCTACAAATCTTCTGCCCAGAATGCCCTGTTGCACAGATAATAGCCATCTTCTGTGGATAATCGCAGCCAAGCCTGCAATTTCATACCTGCAAACACATCTTGATGTTGTCCAGCGGCGCTTTCAGAAACATCTCCTCGCGTTATGGTAGCTCATAGCAGTGGCATATTTTCCGATAGCGACATCTTCATGACAGGAGGGAAGACACACGCCTTTGTGAGGGAAAACATCGAACGAAAAAAAACTCCTGAACCGCCGGTTGCGCGGTAACACAAAAAATGCATTTATATCTTCTTCTACTGATTCTTTGGCTGGTGTCTCTAAATGCAGAAGCGCAAGCCTGTACTCCTTTTGGATGACGGACCTGATTCAGCCGAGGCGGTGCGACTTTTTGCAAATTCAGGATTAGAGTACGTGACATATCATATTCGCAAATTTGAAGAAAGCTGCTGTGGTGAGCTGCCAACCACCAAGGCACCATCTGTCTTTGCGCCTGACGGAATTTTCAAGGGCCTGGAAGGCGTCAAGCAGTATCTTGCAATGCCACATGACTATGACAAGATATCAGAAAGTGCATACTGGTAAACCAGGGTAAATCAGAAAAGGAAAAAGGGAAAAATGGGAAAAAAAGACTGGACCTTTTTACAGGTGTATCAGGCTTCCCTGCTGGCCCGTGTGCGGAGACTGTCCTGCAAACTTTCTCCTAAAGTGTCCAGACGGCCTCTTTGACAGGAGCTCTATGAACCACGCCTCGTGCTCCACTTCCTCCTGCATGATCCTCTGAGCAATG
>DASVCY010000022.1:0-4285 GCA_036381375.1 Nitrososphaera sp.
CACGTCGAGGAGTCAAGACCTGCACGCGCAAATCAATTAAGCCTAGCCGCTCTCTGTTTTTTTGGAGATCCTCCACCTGCTGAACCGGACCATGAGAACTCCTGCAGCAATTACGAGGAGAGAGATGGCGAGGAATCCCGGCTGCACTATTGCTGATAGGTTCCCCGGTGCAGCCGAGGTGTAGGTGCACGTTTCATCGGCCACACATTCTTTATTCACTGGAAACGCGAGCAGGATAGCTACAAAGGCCACAAAGAGCGCGATTCCCACTGAAGACACTATAGCGCCTGACTTTGCCACTGCTTCCAGAGACAAACACACGTTGTTGGCACGAAGCGCTTGATTAAAGTTCCGCAGGGTCAATTGTGACAAAGCGGTAAGAATCCTCTTTGTGCACCCGCCGGAACTGGCTGTCAAAGTAAAGAAAGGGTTTGTCTTTATACACGTGTCTGTCCCAAACGTCGTGCACCTTACCAAAGTAATCTTTTTTGGTCTTGCCCTTCATCCTTAGGAGCTCGTGCGCGAGCACATGGGAGACTCGCGGGCAGTTCTTGTCTGCATAAAATTCGTAGCGCTTGGTTTCAGACGAGACGTCATCCGGCCTCTGCCACCATGCTACCCCTAGATTTTCCGCGGTATATCCTTCTGTGTTACAGTCTGTCCAGAACGGCTTAAAGTATGGAAGGTAAAAGTGGTAGGTAAAATTACCACGGTCAGAGTGGTCCCTCATCAAGTAACCAAGCGACATCCTGTCAAACACCTTGCCAGGTATTACGGGAAGAATGTCAGCCTCGACGGGTAGCTTGATGTCAAAATAGCGTTGTGCCCACCATTTGAAGAAGCGGGACATCGGTGAAATGTAATTCCAATCTTCCTGTTGTCTCTGCTGCCATTCTTTGGCCTTGACGACATAAATGAAGAAGATCTTGTCTGGTTTCACGTCGGCTCAGCCTTGGTGGGACATGTGGTGGCCGCCACAACTGCATGAATCCTCGCCGCTTCCAACCCAGCCAGTCCTTTCCGGCTGCGGATGAGCCTTGCTCATGTGCTTCATCAACTTGTAATCAGAATCAAATCCCTCTCCGCAAATGGAGCAGTTTTGCAGTATCCGGAATTCCTTCACGCTCCTCGATTGGATTAAAAAGGCATTAAAACTTTATGACTGCAATGGCTCCTGCCTACGATCCAATCAAATACAAAATTAGATCAATCCAGAACTGGAACACGGTTGCCAGAGGCTACCACGAAGACTGGGCGGTCAGGGGTATAGGGCCTTTCAAATCAACTACCAAACTGTTAGAGATGGCCGACATCCGGCAATCAGACGCTGTCCTTGATGTAGCTTGTGGAACTGGAGCAGTATCGATGCAGGCTATACTCCTTCTTGGATCGTCAGGCTTGCTTGTCGGGATTGACTTTTCAAGGGGAGCGCTAGAAATCGCCAGATCGTCGGTTCCGGCCGGTCATTTCTTCGAGATGGATGCTGAACATATCGGGCTTTCCACAAGATTTGATAAAATACTGTGCCAGTTCGCTTTGATGTTCTTCCCGGACCCTGCAACTGTACTGCGCCAGCTCTATGAGCTCCTGAAAAAGGGTGGCAGGGTAGCTGTGGCTGTGCATGGAACGCCGGAAGGTGTCCCGTATTTCAGCACGGTTATGGGCCCGGTGCTCCGCCACATTCCTGATATTCGGCCCGAGGGGGCGCCGACTGTCCATCGATTTGGCAACTCGGCTGATCTAGAAGATGTGCTTGTCAATGCAGGCTTTACTGATGTTTCCATAAGGGAATTCACTTTCAACTATGAAGCCGGCACCTTTGAGGAGTACTGGTCAGATTACATGTCTACCACTGCAAACTCCATACGGGCCACAATCGAAGGAAAGGGCCCCTCTGTCGTTGCACAGATAAAGGCAGAAGTAGAGCAAAAAGCGAGGCGGTTTGTCAATGACGATGATAACAAGATATGCTTCCCCTGGCAAGTGCTTATCGCAACTGCAGTACGTGCGCAAGACTGATGTAGCCCCTCGCTTGACTATCAAGCGTATAATACACATGCAACCCAAGCAGAAAAAACAGGCGTTTCTTTACGCAGGAATAGGATTTGTAGCTATTGGAATCGTTTCACTCGTTTTGATATACATGTTCGTGTATCAGCCGCTAGCTGCAAACGAGACGGCAGAAGGTGATCGGGAATTTAACCTCGAAGAGATCCATCGCGTTCCACTCGCAAGGCATGACCATGTCATGATGTCTGTGCTGGTGAACGGCCGACCTGCAGTGATTCCCGAAGGGGTTGGAATGCTGTCGAATCTATGGCACGATCATTCGCTTGACAGATTCGGGCCTTCGGGCATATCTCCCATACACACACACGATACATCAGGTACAATCCACATCGAGTCGACAACCCCGAGAGAATATACGGTAGGCGAATTCTTGAGCGTGATGGGCCTCGATTCAGCAGCAGTGACGAGGATGACGGTCAACGGTAACGAGGTTGACAACTTTCTGGATCATGAAATGCAGAACGGCGAGAGGATCCAGTTAGAAATTACTATTGCTCAACAATAGCATGCTTGCTGTTCTTTTTCTTTCGCGACTCTTGGTATATCCACATCAGGGCCGTTAGCGTGTAGATTGGGATAAAGTCTCCTATTACAGGCACGAACTCGATCATGTTAAGTAGCGTCGAGCGCTTGCTTCGAGTTATCGCAAACAGGATACTCATAATTATGGCGTCGGAGATGTCCCCCAAGATTGGGATGGCAAATAGCGGCGCGCCTGCATAATCAATAGTGTCTGCCACAATAGAAATGGCAAGTGCTGAGCATGCACGAAACTTGAAACTAAAAGCCAAGAGTAACAGTAATAATTGTACACATCATGGCTTATAGAAGGTTCAATCCTTCGTCTTATCCTTTAGCTCGTAAGAAATGTCACATACGTGAACGTCCCTTTCTAATTTCCCCTAGCTCCTTCAGGCCTTGATCTTTTTGTCAAGTCCATTCTCAATCTTTTCCTTCGCTTTGTATTGGTTTGCAGCCATGTTTGCACCCGATACGTATCATGTTTATCGAGTTCGAGAAAAAAAAGTTCGTTGTCGTACGGTAGGTTGTAAAGGAAAACTAGTGCCTGTAAAGCAAGCTACTTGAGGCAGGAGCTAAATCCGACAACACGGTTCTTCTCCACAAGTCTAACAACAACAAACACCTTTGAGCAATGCGAACATGCAAAAAAATCAAACAGCAAATTCCTGAAACTGATCCCTAGCAAAAAGAGAACGCCGAAGTTCAACGCTTCCAAAATCGCTATAGTTGATAGCGAATTTCAGGGCAAGCCCGCTGACAGCAAGCCTATCCAGTTCACCGTGATGGACCCAAAAGAGGTGCAGTTTGAGAAGGCCCTTACAATTAGAGTCAAAAAAGTCGAAGGTATCATGGCGCTGCTGAAAGCCGGAAAGATGCTCCTGGACATTCTGAAGATAGAGACCGGGAAGGATTCGCAATTTATCGCGATTGCTCTCTAACCTTTCTTTTTGTGATAGAACAAAATACTAGAAGTCGCATTGTTCTAAATCCCGTTCACGGTTGTTCCAAGTTTCATTTCTGCCCTGATAGTTGGACAAGAAAACAGACAAAAGGAATCCGTTACCAGAAATTAGGAAAATATGAAAATGGAAGCAAAAATTATAGCTGGGATCACGCCTGAAGTCATGACGACAACCGCAGGGAATTTATCAAAGTCTGACGGATGGGTCACAATCACAACGTCAGCCGTAATCGGGTGCTGCTCTGCGGTATTCATGGTTGCCGTTGACGGCATGATCAAACAGAAGAGGCTATAATGGATGAAGGGCAGGTTCTTTAAACTCTGCCTATGTCTGTTTTTCTCGCTGGCCTCAAGTGTCTATATCATACGGGTACCATTACGCTTGGTGGCAAGCGCTGTCATCCAACTGGCTATCAGAAGGTCGAGCTTGGATTCCGATTAGAGCCAATAGAGACAGAGCTGGCAGAAAGAAGACGGTTATCAACACTCAAGAATGTTAAAGAAAAGATGTCTTTGGGTTCGTGCGAACCCCACGAAGAAAGCAGAAGAGTTAAGGAGATCATATCCAAGGAAGTCGGTCTTTTGTCTACCACCTGTGCTTGACAGGAACACGCTTCCAAACATAAAGCAGTGCATAGACGCCAGAAACAAAGGTGCGCATATGAAGTACCGTAGAAAGGCTTCCAAGATGTTCAACGCGACAGGTGCCATTACAGGGGACGGATAGAAGGA
>DASVCY010000023.1:0-4716 GCA_036381375.1 Nitrososphaera sp.
AGCAGGCCAGGTTCGCCCTCTCTGCGACATTCATCCGTACAGTATTTCTCTCTTGACGATTCGTCTTTTATCGGGTCGTCGGTCTGGTCGCCACACCAGCGACAAATCGCTGTACATCTTTTTTTCTCCTGTTGTGCCGGCATCTCTGAATTGTTCGCCGTATTTGTCCAAGACGCCAGCCTAGTTGTTCATGTACTCCGGCACTTCCATGTTGAGTACTGCGACAGCTTGACCTGCAGCTGCTGAAGTTGTTGGTTTTTTTACCAATGACCGTCGACATTCTGTTTTCTCACCCTTTTCTTTTGGTCGGGCAGATTCGCATCACCCGGCTGCGCCACGTGGAGGCTCGCCCGTGCAGCCATCAATCCGCGAAGGAATAAAAGAGGTCTACAGGTAGTAGCAGCTGGCCTGGTCAGTAGGGTAGCTTGATATCATCCACTGGTATCAACATGAATGGAATTAAACTGTAATTTTGTTGCATAACGAGATGTAGTCAGACTAGGGGTAATACTATATGCAACAAGATTCGAGTGTTATCCGGCTTTAGAGCCTTTATTCAGACCCCTTTAACAAAATAAATCGAGACATGATGGGGCAAAAAGTCTCTCTGGTCGTGCTATCGCTATTTTATAAGATGAAGCTATTGCTTCAAGAATACTGATAGTGATAGCAAAGTGTTTCTCTGTTTCATTTCTCTGCTCATATGCAAAAGCCAGAAACAGACGAGAATAAATGAATTGTCGCAAATTTTCTTCCCCCCTGACTCAGTATAAGATTCTGTTTCGAATTTTACGATACAAGAATAGGAGAAAGAGGAGTAAAAATGGGTCAATGTTAAGAGCAGACTGCAATAATAGCAAGGTTGTATTAAAGACTGAACTGTAAAAACTTGATTTTGTTACGTAACTAGATGTGATAAGATGAGAGTATATCATATGTGACAATTTCATTGGTCGAAAAGTGGATTAAATAAAAATAAGAGTTGCAATTGCAACTCGGTTGATCTAGTTTGTTCTTTACCACAACCTAGTTCCTACGGGGACTGCGGTACCTGGATACCATAGTACCTGTCCGGCAGGTAACGTACAACCACTATCGAGATTGTAGCATGCATCTGAGCTGAAATTTGCGCTACCGACTCTCATCACGCCTACACTGAGGTCGTACGTTATCCATGAGCCGTTTGTGTAGTCGGTGCTGGAAGCAGCATTGGTTGTCCTTGCAACAATGGTAGATAGGTTCTTAGTTGAACTAGTTCCATATGTGTAACTCATATCGTATAGCTTGATGTTGTATCCACTGGTGGTTCCGCCTATACCTTCAATTCCAAATTGCAAGTATTTCAGCTTGTATACATTACCATCGGGCATTGATCTTGTATTGGTACCAGATGCAAAGTTTGTGCTACTGTCGCCTGAAACCTTACTATATGTTACTGGACCGTATGTAACGAATGTGCCGTCATTGAAATGTACCTCATAGAGATAGGAAACTTGCGTTCTTGCGCTGTTCCAATACATCTGATGATATATCCAGTTCACATCAAAGGATTGACTTCCAAGATATCCTAGACCTTGCTGACCAAACCATACAGTTCCAAACATATCCCACACCTGTGGGTCACCTGTGATCAAATTGTTTGTTGCAAGTGTAATGGGATCTTGGTACATATATGGCGTAGCCTGAGCCACCTGCAAGCATCGTTGTGTACCACCTGGCACCATCTGTGAATATTGGCTTCCTGCCGTACCTTGTTTGCAGCTGCTTGAAGAACCGGTAGCATACGAAAATGGTTCTCTCACGAGACAAGTGCATGGCCAAGCATGTACCTAGTGCCGGCTCGTATGCAATCCACAGCCAGTAGTCAATGCCATCTATCTGAAGCAATGTTTCGTCAACAAAAATTGCTCTGACCAATCGCCTGTCTGTTCGAAACAACCTGTCTGCACAATCTCTGCGTATTTCTGTACCCATTTCCATACTGCAACGTGGCTCCTTCTCTTGATTGGTGCCAATGATTTGTGGCTGCCAGCCTGAAACTCCTAGAATTGAAATACAAGTACAGCGCATACCTGATTATAGCTGGGTCTGTCCTGTTTCTTCTCATATGGCAATGAAAAGCTAGGATAGTCCTAGCTATACGAATTACGCTAAGTTAACAGAGCCCCCAAGACTATCAAAAAATTTAAAAACTTATATGCATGATATGTTACTACGAAGGGATACTTAATTTCAGGGATTGGAGCCTTAACTGTCGCGGTTTTGTTATTTAGTGCAAGTCTGCCTATCTTGATAACGAGCGACTTCACAGCGCGTCCGGTCTATGATTATCGCGGGGGTACTGAATCACATGAAAATGAATTGTCTTTGGCGCTATTTGGTGTGGCATTCTCTGCTGCAGGAATATTGCTTCTCGCATCATACCACGGCAAGCAAAAAGAAAATGAGATTCAAAAATAAATTGCTAGCTTAGATACTGCCGTTGTAAGTATTGGGCACGACAGTAGTGCCATTTAGATTCAAGGTATCAAACCTAACATGAATAGACTTTACAATCTGCGCCTTGATATGTTCAGGTATGCCGCCATAGCACTTGTTCAATATCTCTGTGTTTTCCCACCCTCCTAAACTGGCAACATAAGCTAAAGACCAGTTTGTTGCTACCAAGTAATATTGAGCCATAGTATGCCTAAACAAATGCAACGGATGCCCGTCAAAGTACAACCCATCTCCTAGCGCATAGCTCCTGGTTTTTTCATTGAGCCAGCTTGCTTTGTCAAGTTCTGCAAATATCTTTCTGAACTTTGCTGCCATCTTGTGGGTAACATAACTTGCTCTCAAACAGTTAGCTTTGTCACTTTTAGCATTGTCAAAGAACAGAAAGTTTCTTTCTTTTGGCAGCCTATCTCTAGCAGTTTCAACTACAGCGCGGCATTCTTCTGTCGGGTACTTTACCCGCCACTTTCCTTCCCTTGTCAAGTACCATGAATCTTTCTTTATTTTTGGTTCAAGTTGCTCTACGCGGAATGCAGGAGACATCGCTATTCTATCCCAGCTCATAGATGCCATTGCAAATGCTCTGGCTCCAGTATGCAGATCAATGTTCATGAATGACCATGCTTGCCAGTCGTTTTCATTTTCAAGCTGCCTGTTGACAATCGCGATTTGCTCTGGCGTGAGCATGATGTCCTTGTACTCGCCAAGCTTTTCAGACGTAGTTGACAGGCCATAGCGTTTGCCCTCACCATGAGCAAAGTTGATGCTGTGAGCCGACAAAAAACTGCGGTATGCAACAATAGTGTTTGTACGCTGCATTTGAGGATATGCAGTATTGAACCATGCTAGAAAGTTCTGCCAGCATTCAATTGCTATTTCTTTTCGCTTTGCGGAGTCTATTGGCACGCCATGACTAACGAGCGTTTCTGGCATGACCATCAGCTGGTCAGATATTCTGTGGATAATGTTTGTCATGTATCTAATTCTGGTAGCCGGAACTTTGCCGGATTTCAGATAAGTTATCCATTTCTGAATTGATGGAAGCTGACTGTATTTCTCATTCTGGAGCTTGGCATATTCGTTTACCAATTGCTGTTGCAGAGACAAGACTATGCTGCCATTTGCATCGCGCTTTATTCTCCACTTTGCATCACTTTCCATCTCTGACAGATACCGCGATACAGTGCTGTGATCTTTTCCTATATCCAGACCGATTTCCCGCGTAGTATAGTTGCCCTTTTGGATGCTGATTGCAATCGCTTCTTTGATCTTTTCCTTGTCCTTGACTTTTAGACCCTTAATTCTTAAACGGCTTTTCTTTAGCTGTATCTTTTGCAGCGGCTGATCAATTCCATGTTTGTGCAGCTGCTTTGACAAATTGTAGATTCTACCCGTTCTACCTATAGGTAGATAATGTATATAAGCCTATTGGAATGAGCGTTAATTGATAACCTAATGGGCGAAAAATCAATTGTAGCCAAGGCTAGCAGCAAGTCGCCTTCCGTAAGAACCACAATTCCTGAAAAGATCGTTAAAGAAATGGAGATAGCTATAGGAGACGTGCTAGACTGGGAAACTATGATGCAGGGCGGAAGGAAAATCATCAAAATCAAGAAATTAGAATAACTATGTTGATCTAAATTTCTCTTTCAGTCTTTTGTTAACCAAGGACTCGACCTCTTCTAATGGCACTCCACTATTGCTCTTTCCATTGGCCAGTTCATAGATCGCCATAATGTATTCTTTGGTTGTAGTTTCGCACATTGGACATAGCCCATACTCAGAGTTTGCAGCAACATTGCCAACTTTGCATATTTGGCATTTGACCAAAGCTATTACCGTTAGTATAGGCTAGAATGAATATATGTTTTTGATTCAGAGCTAAAGTAAACTTAAGCTCAGATCGAATGTTTGTTTTCTCTCTTTTTACTGACGTAGTAGGGGGATAGATATACCATATTACAAATAATAAAGTCGGGAAATTGTTTAGTTATACTTGATTTGTCTGCATCAGAATATTTAGTATCAATGATTTTTTGAACGGTTCAGGACTGTGCAACAAGTTATGCAACGCTTTTGACAGTATTGTAACGCGTCCCTGAGGCTGGCTCTTCCCGGGCGACTCCACATCTGGTGGTGGAGTCGCCATCATCATCATCATCACCAGAGTGGGTGAGCAAAATGGGTAAGAGGAAGAAAGCAAAATCAAGCCGCATGAAC
>DASVCY010000024.1:0-2863 GCA_036381375.1 Nitrososphaera sp.
GGCAACGGTCGCGATCGCGGCTCCTGCCCACCATATCACGATGAGGAGCATTAGATAGTTATTCATCCTCTCATGTCCTCGTCAAAGCCCCGAAAGGACTTTAGCACCTTGCCGCACCTAGAGCACCTGCAATACTCTACAAAGTCATAGTCGTCATACTGGCGGTAGGCAAACGACTCTTCATGGTTGCAGAAGATCTGGCGCAGTCCCAGCACGGCCATTGTTGTCTGGCCGGGTTGATTACTATTTCGATCACCCTTGATATAGCGGCATCTGCTATGGCAGCAGGGGCCCGTAGCGTAGTCAGGACATCGCGGCGGTCTTCGGAACCGCAGGTCAAGGGATCGAAGCCCTTCGGGCCCGCTCAACGATCTTGGTCTACCTTAAGATCTGCTAAAAGTCTGTCGATGTTTGTTATCGTCCTGCCCGTATTATCCGCAATCTGCTGAGCCGCTGGAGAGTTCTCCATATAGTGCGGTATCCTTGCAGTTATCCTCTCTTGGTAGGTCGGGACGTGTTCGTTTTGATAGAACACTCCGATTGGTATCTTGTCGCCCCACTCGTTTGACTTTTCTATCACCTGAGCCATCTTCTGGTTTATTTCCCTAGGGTCGTGCACCACGCCGTCATACCCTGTCTCTTCCAGCTTGTACATTCTTGGCATGGGTCTGCGCGTCTCCGGATTGATGTTGTCAAGTCCCTGGAACCACTCCTTGGTGTTGATGTCATTGTATGTAGGGCACGGCTGGAGAACATCAATGAATGCCAGCCCCTTGTGGGCGACTGCCTTTTTTATCAGGTCCTTCAGGTGTCTGACGTCGTAAGAGTATCCGCGAGCAAGAAATGTAAAGCCCGAAACGAGTGCAAGCGCGATCGGGTTAACTGAATTGTTGACGTTTGGCTGCGGAAGCGATTTGGTCTTCATACCCAGTTTCAGAGTGGGGGAAGCCTGCCCCTTAGTCAGACCATAGACAGCGTTGTTGTAGATGATGTACACCATGTCGACATTTCTACGCCCTGCGCTCACAAAGTGGCCTGCGCCGATTCCAAGGCCGTCGCCATCGCCTCCTACAGCGATTACTTCGAGATCGGGGTTTGCAAGTTTCGCCCCTTGTGCAAACGGGAGGACTCTGCCATGCAGCGTGTGGATGCCGTACGTCTTGATATAGTGAGGAGTTTTGCCAGAGCATCCGATTCCGGAGAATATCGTGGCCTTATGCTGCGGCACCTGCATGTCTGCCAGAGCCATCTGTATGGCGTTCAGTATGCCAAAGTCGCCGCATCCGGGACACCAGTCATTATGTACGTCTGTTTTGTAATCGGAAAGCTTAAGCGCCACTTTTCAACACCTGCCTCCTTGGAGCATTTCCATCTGTTATCCGCTTTATGGCATTATAAACCTCGTCAAGCGACATCGGCCGGCCATTGTATTTTACAATCTGGTAGTTCCATTCTATGCCAGTGTGCTGGCGCAAAACAGATCCGAGCTGGCCACTATAGTTCATTTCAACGTCGACTATGGTCTTGCAGTCCTTCAGCATATATTTTACCATCTCTGCCGGAAATGGGCTAATGAGTCGAACCTGCACAAGCTTTACCCCGATGCCTTCTGCGGCAAGCATGTCAATCGCGTCCAGTATTGCGCCCTTGGTCGAGCCCCAGCTAACGATTGCAATGCTGCCTTTTCCGTCACCATACTCTACTGCCTTGTCCTCATCAGGGATTTCCTTTAGTGCAAGCTCTAGCTTGTTCATCCTCTTGTCCATCATCCTTATTCTCATCTCTGGGTCCTCTGTGATGTGGCCCTCTTCAGTGTGCTCATCTCCAGTATTCCAGAAGATGGCGTCCCTTGTCCCAAGTACTACCCTCGGGCTTACCGGGTTACTTTCAGATAGCTTGAACCGCAAATAGTTGCCCGCTGCGCCCTTGTCCTTTTCGGTTACTTGCTTTAGCGTCGATCCTCTGTCGATCCTCACCTTGAGCGGGTCGAAAGTGCTACAGGTGGTAACGCTGTTTGCTATGGCCTTATCGAGCAAGTGTATGACAGGCATCTGGTACTTGTCTGCAAAGTTGAACGCCTTAATAGTGTCGTAAAAGCTCTCCTCTATGTCGCCGGATGCAAGCACGATCCTAGGGAATTCGCCGTGGCCAGCGTTTAGCGCAAAGTGGAGATCTCCCTGCTCATGGCGAGTTGGAAGGCCGGTCGACGGGCCGGCACGCTGGTAGAGCGAAATGACAACCGGCACTTCGTTGATGCCTGCCCAGCCAAGTGCCTCAGCCATGAGTGAAAATCCTGGACCTGATGTTGCAGTGGCGGAACGGGCGCCGGTAAGCGCGCTGCCTATAGCCATAGCAATGGCCGCAATCTCATCCTCTGTTTGAACTACTACAGTCGAGCCCTTCCTGCCAGAGTCATTAAGATCTAGAATCTCGTTTGACTCAAGGAACTCACTGTCGTCTGATGCCGGCGTAATAGGATAGTATGTCTGGAATCTGCAGCCGGCCACCATCTTCCCCAGAGCAGACGACTGGTTACCCTGCACTATTATCATGTCTTTTTCAGTCGGCCTTGTCTTTAGCCGGTATGCAAAGTTGCTATCTCCAAACTTCGCCTTTGCATAGTTGTATGCATGTGAAGCTGCGTCCACATTGAGGTCCGCGACTTTTTTCTTTGTGCGGAAGATAAAGTGTATCGCCCTTGCGAGAACTTTGCTGTCAAAATCCAGTATCGCCATAGAAGCAGAGAGGGCCATTACATTGACCATCCTTGTAAGCTTGCTGAGCGCAGGGTCGTTTGCCTTTTGAGCAAATTCTTGCAGCAGCTGGAAGAACGGCATGCGAAAGAGGAGCACACCGCGCATCC
>DASVCY010000025.1:0-2973 GCA_036381375.1 Nitrososphaera sp.
CCAGAGACCCAGACAAATTTTGTGTACGCGTTGCCTGACGCGGCAGACGCATCAGAGGTTGCTGGTGTGCGTGGAAGAATAGTAAAGGTAGGTAACAGTGCAGTGCCGGCGTCCTATGTCGAATTCGGAACCTCAAGGCACATGGCGTCTGCTATCCTTGGATATATGCGCGTCAATCCAGCCTTCCGGTCGGTCATGAACATCAGATTCACCGACGAGCTTGTCAAGATATGCAAGTCGCTCTTTTCAGTATCAAGCTACGATAGGAGTAAAGAACCAAGGCGGATCAAGGGAAAAGAAGGTTCCAGTGTCTTGTGGGGAACAATGCAGGCACTATCAAAGAATCCAAGGGCAGAAGTGATCTATCACAGAGGAGATATCGGCAAGGAGCCCATGATAACCATCTTTGGCAGAAATCCAAATGAAGTTGTAGCCAAGATTAAGGCAATACTGAAAAATTATTGAACTTGCATAGTTTTACCTTATATATAACAGAGTGAGCAAAAATTACAGAAAAGATATGAAAGCAGTAATTCTGGCAGGAGGTCTTGGCACTAGGCTGCAGCCGTACACATTCTTTATCCCAAAACCCATGTTGCCGCTTGGCAACAAGCCGCTTCTCGAATACATCATCGAATGGCTGAAAAATGCAGGAGGCATTGATCACATCATAATCTGTGTCAGCTACCTTCATCGAACCATTGAGGATTATTTTGAGGATGGCGGGCGCTTTGGGATAGAGATCGAGTATGCAAGGTCAGAGAGGCCGCTTGCCACTGCAGGCCAGCTCAAGACTGCAGAGAAACTGGTCGAAGATGATTCATTTGTATGCGTCTATGGCGATTCTGTCTACGAATTCAACCTGCGCAAGATGATAAGACAGCACAAAGACTCAAGGGCGTTTCTATCCATGGCCCTCATGCAATATTCAACGAAACTGAAGTATGGCTTTATTGACATAAATGGGCAGGACAGAATCACAGCATGGCGCGAAAAGCCGGAGGTAAGCGGGCTGATAAACATAGGCTGCTATGTGATAGAGCCGGAATTTCTGAAAATCATACCCAAGTCAGGCGCGTTTGGGATGGATGACGCCGTAAGAAAGGCTCTCGACCAGAAAAAAATAGTCAAGGGATTTACCGTAGATGGCACGGGCTTTATCGACATAGGAGACAAGAAATCGTATCTTGATGCCTATCGGCAATTTGCAAGCAGGCTGGGCAAGATCTAGATGGGAGTAACTCTCTTTGAGGACTCGCACTGGCAGAACTTTGCGCCTCTATCGCTCACAAAGGCCATATTTGACATCAAGATAGGATCAAAGACCTTCTTTGAAGAATACAAGACCGCACCTGAAACTTTGCTTGTGAGGGAATATCTTGCAGGAATCACAAGTGAAAGGCATCCGGAATGCAAGATTAACCCAGCTTCCATTGAAGCTGACACGGTTTTAGTGAATGGCCTCATCCACCCCGGGGCAATATACACGGATCGGTTAGAGCAAGTCAGCCATACTTTTGCAATAACTTCTGGTGACAGGCTTGTCGCAGCCAAGCTAGACAAGAAGGGAATAGAGTACCTGTCTGAATGCGTTGCAGCAGGCAAGAAAATAGACGTCAAAAAGCTCAAGGTGGAAAAATCGACCAAGCTCAGCAGGGAGGAGAGCCAAGGGCTGCTATCAGAGATCTGGGACATCATCAGCGTGCTTGAAAATTCGCTTGCCATGCAGCTGGCAGGGATCCAGAGCGAAGGAGATCCGGGCTACGGAATAAGGGTCGCAGGCAACAGCACCGTGGCGGTTGCCAAGACTGCCTCGGTAGAGGAGGGAACTGTGCTCGATGCTAGGAATGGAGGCATTTTCATCGGCCCCGAGGCACATGTTGCAACAAGCAGGATTGTGGGACCTGCGTACATTGGCGGCAAGACACAGATAAGGCAGTTTACGATAATAGAATCAAGCTACATTGGCTACAACTGCAGAGTTGCTGGCGAGATAGAGCATTCCGTCATTTCCGATCATACAAACAAGGCCCATGCAGGCTTTGTCGGCCATTCCTACGTTGGAGAATGGGTCAACATTGGTGCCATGACGACGACTTCTGACCTAAAGATGACATATGGAAACATCAAGATGGCGAGCAGCAGTGGTAAGAGCAAGGTTGACACCGGCCAGAACAAGGTTGGCTCGTTTATTGCGGACATGGCCAAAACGTCGATAGGCACGCTTATTTACAGCGGCACTAAAATCGGAGCGTCCTCTCACTTGCATGGCCTCGTCTCAAAAGATGTGCCGAGCTTTACCATATACGGCGAAGGTATCGGCGCAAAGAACGTAGAACTAGAGCTCGAATCTGCGATAGAGACGCAAAAGAGAATGATGTCGCGTCGTGGCCAAACGATGAGTAAGAATTATGAGCAGATGATAAAAGATGTTTTCTTTATGACGCGTGCTGAGAGGAAGCGTGCCGGCATTCGCAAGACAAGATTTGCGCTGTAATTGCTGCTACATGTAATCAAGTCCTTGACCTTCCTTCCAGAGCCCAAGCCTCTGGTGCAGCCAGGGATAGAAGTTGGCATCGCCATTTTCAAACTCTTTTTTGATTATCTTGATTATGTTCCTTGACACTTGTCCCGGTTTACCGTAGATCTGTTTCTTGTGCCTCAGCTTCATTCCAAGGCCCTCCTCTCTGTTATAGGCCTCATTCACGATTGAGACGACCCAGCTAGGGCTCAATGGAGGGACAAGCACATTGCTCTTTGCTTCAAAGATCGTTTCAGGCCTGTCAGTGTTGAGCCTCACCGTAAGCGATGTGACCTTGGAAAAATAGAGTAGCTCCTCTTGCATCGAACCCGAATCGGTCATCTCGGCCCAGCATCTGCCGCTGTCAAGGAATTCGATCACGTTTGCATATTCTTTCCACAGAGGGGTCATGACGAACTTGTCAGGATACTGTTCAGCAAGCGCCTGCAGCT
>DASVCY010000026.1:0-5171 GCA_036381375.1 Nitrososphaera sp.
TACATCGACAGCAAGGGCAAGTGCTCCATTGTGAGAAAGGTATACGCGCCGATATGGGTTAATGGGCCGGTAAAAGATTTCACTTCATCAGATAGGACGATGATCATAGTAGGGGACGCTGCCGGACAGAGCAAACCCACCACTGCAGGCGGGATCTATACCTGTGGAATGGGGGGCGTCCTTGCAGGGCGGGCATTAGTAGAGGCAGCAAAGGAAACCGACAACAGCTTGCTTGACCACTACCAGAGGAACTGGATAGCGATGTTTGGATCTGAATTTGAAAAGATGTTGCTTGCGCGCAAACTGCTAGAGCGGCTGGACAATAAGGCCATAGATGAGCTGTTCTCTGCGGTGACTCCGGAAAAGATCGAAGAACTGTCTGAGAGTGGCGACTTTGACTTTCATTCGGCAGCTCTTTCCAAGATTCTCGGCGCAAAGAGCGCCGCGCGTATGGCAAAAGCGTTCCTTGGCAACGAAATCAGGCGCCTTATCGGAGACACCTAAGCAAGATATAAATTCGGTTAGCCTTAAGACAGCACACATATGTCAAAACCGTTACAGTTGCCGGTCTGCACTTCATGCAGCAGGCCTATTATGCCTAACGATGAATGCGTCAAGTATTACTGTCCAAGCTGTGGCTATGTCCTGATGTGGAGATGTGAATCATGCCGCGAGTTTGCAAGGCCCTACAAGTGCGTAGGGTGTGGCTTCGAGGGCCCGTAGACATGGCTCGGCTAGTAGCTAGGATAAGAGTTATGCCGGCGGATGCAGAATCCAACCTTGATGCTGTGGTCCAGTCAATCAAGACATCTCTGCCGCAAGGCATGGAGATGAAGGGACATGCTTTGGAGCCAATCGCTTTTGGACTAAAAGCCATAGTGGGTGACTTTCTGCTCGAAGACGCAGAGGGCCAGATGGACAAGCTTGAAGAGTCCATTAAAAAGGTAGAGGGCGTTGGAGAAATAGAAGTAATGAATATCAGCAGGCAGTCCGTCAAGATGAAGTGAGATTGCCGGAGGCTAGGATTTGAAAAAGGCCCGCACAGGGAGCGACCAATCAGCGCCAATCCAGCTCAGAGTAGCTGAGGCAAGACACCGTGATGTCGGCAAGCGACGTGCAAGAATAGACTCTAGGTATATGGATCAGCTCGGCATACAATCTGGCGAGGTGATCGAGATTTCAGGAAAGCGGAGCACGGGGGTCACAGCATGGCCTGCCGATGAAGAAGAAAAGGAGACCGATATTATTAGAATTGATGGTCAGACGAGGAAGAACGCAGGCGTCGGGCTCAATGACCTGCTGAGTGTCAAAAGAATTGACTGCAAGCAGGCTAAGAGTGTGACATTGATGCCACTTGCGGACAGCGGCATAACAGTGGACAAGGAATTTTGTGACTTTGTGAAAAATAGGCTCAAGGGCTATCCTGTGACAGAGGGGGATGAAATTTCAGTCGTAATTCTAGGAAACCAAATGGATTTCAAGGTTGAAAGGGTCGCACCAAAGACCATAGCGAGGATCGAGCGACCAACTAAACTGACCATCATGGCCGAGACCACGAGCGACAGAAAGCCACGCGTGACTTACGAAGAGATCGGCGGTATGAAGGAGCAGATAAAGCGCTTGCGCGAAATCGTCGAGCTTCCAATGCGCCATCCCGAGGTTTTTGCCAGATTGGGTATTGAACCACACAGCGGAATACTGATGTATGGGTCGCCGGGCTGTGGCAAGACGCTCATTGCAAAGGCACTTGCTTCCGAGTCAGAAGCGAACTTTTTCATAATAAATGGCCCCGAAATTATGAACAAGTATTACGGCGAGACAGAAGCTCGGCTGCGCGATATCTTCAAAGAAGCGCGCGAGTCGTCACCCAGCATAATATTCATTGATGAAATTGATGCCATTGCTCCAAAGAGGGAAGAAGCGTTTGGCGATGTTGAAAAGCGCGTAGTAGCGCAACTCCTTGCACTGATGGATGGGATGTCCGATCGCGGCCAGGTCATAGTTCTTGGCGCCACCAATAGACCTGAAAGCCTAGATCCAGCCCTCAGGAGGCCAGGTAGGTTCGACAGAGAAATAGAGATAGGCGTTCCAAACGCCGAAGGCCGGTTAGAGATTCTTCAGATCCACACACGCGGCATGCCGCTTTCGGAGGACATCGATCTTCAAGACCTTGCAGCAGAGCTCCACGGCTATACGGGCGCTGACATTAAGGCTCTATGTAGAGAGGCGGCTATGAAGGCATTGAGGCGCTACTTGCCAGAAATAGATCTTGAAGGTGACAAGATATCGCCAGAGATCCTTGAAGGGATGGTGATCACGAACCGCGATTTCAAGGAGGGCATGAAAGAGATTGTCCCGACTGCAATGAGGGAGTTCTATGTGGAAGTCGCACGTGTAAAGTGGAACGATGTTGGCGGCCTGTACGAGGCAAAGCGCACTCTGCACGATAATCTCATTACTGCAATAAAAGAGCCTGACAAGTTCTCCAAGATGGGCATAAAGCCCCCACGCGGCGCGCTACTCTACGGTCCGCCCGGTACAGGCAAGACACTTTTGGCAAAGGCACTTGCTACAGAGAGTAACGCCAACATCATTGTCGTGCGAGGACCCGAAGTACTCAGCAAGTGGGTCGGCGAATCCGAAAAGGCGATTCGCGAGATTTTCAGAAAGGCAAAAGCATCATCGCCATGCATCGTCGTGTTCGATGAGCTGGACTCGCTTGCGCGGCCAAGAGGGCAGGAAGAGGATATGTCTGGCAACGAGCGTGTGCTCAGCCAGATACTGACAGAGATGGACGATTCCGGCAGCGCCGGTGTTGTAGTCATTGGAATAACCAACAGACCTGACCTGATAGACACATCACTGCTCAGGCCGGGCAGACTGGACCTCATCATATATGTTGGCCCTCCGGATGAAAAAGCAAGGCAGGAGATACTGAGGATAGTCACGCAGGCGATGCCACTTGGTAGCGACGTTGACCTTGCAAGCATCGCTCAGTCGACGAAGAGCTTTAGCGGCGCAGATCTGGTGGCGCTCTGCAGGGAAGCTGCAGTGAACGCGATGCAAGGTAAATCAGACGTTGTTTCCAATGCTGACTTTGCAAAGGCGATAAGGCTGGTCAGGCCGTCCATCACAAAGGATGTCGAGGACTGGTACGAGTCAATTAGGAAAAACATCACGTACGCCATGCCCAAGCCAATTGACAAGACATTTTATGGCTGATTGTAGCCAATAGATTAGAAGTTCCAACCTCAAACTAGACCTTTCTGCAGCGCACAGCTCCAACGATTAAAAAATTCCCACAAATCATAGAGCTCTTATTCTGGTGGCAATGGCTTGTCCGTTAACGTCCGGTACTTCACCATAACAGCTGACTGACCATAATAGACATCGCGATTATCGCCCGACCCTGGGACTATCTTTTGGTCAAATACTACGTCCACCACTTCAATATCTGATCGTGCCATAAACTTGTTTACAGCTTGCTCTAATTCTTCTTCGTGACCTAATGCGATTGAAAAAATCCTGATTTGCATAATGTTTGGGAGCTTGCTTTGTTATTAAAAATAACTCCCTATCTCTTTGCTTTGCAGTTTTTTGGCGGTTTATCTCGCCTTAAACAAGCCCAATCTTGAGCGCGCACCTGTAGTGCATGAATTTATCCTCCCCAGCTGTCACTATCACGTTTTTTGATAAAGTCCTCCCCGCAGGATGCGCATTTTTTGGTTATTCAACTTGATAAGGTCCGATATTGGTATCTGGCCCGGTTGCAGCGAGTAGAAAACCAGACCTGCGGCAAGCCTCATTCCTCTAGCATCCTTTCAACTATTGGATGCGCTTCGTCAGAAATCCAAAACCGGGTACAATCTCGCATCTTATCGGCTGTCCTTTCAAGATAGCTATGACAGGCTAAATTGGTTAGCCGCGTCATCAGGTCCTGCAAGGCATGGGGGAGGAACTGTCCAAGTCATAGTTGTCTTTGACAAATTGCCCGATTTCACTGCTTGTAGGCTGGCCCAAGCGCGTAAGAATCGAGCGCGAATTTGTCATCTATGAAAGGCAGGAGCAATTGTAAGGCGCTCGGCACAGCCATATTTAGCCAGCCACTATCACGGCTTTAAAGCTGCCGCTGTCTTACTTTTCAATTTTCTTTAGATATTTAGCCTGGAATGTCTTGGTATCATCAGCTCACCATTGCGATATTACCTCATAAACATCATCCAGGTCCAGTTGCTGGTGGTGTGACTGGTTAAACTTCTCGACTGCATAATCATTCTACGGCTAATCATGATATCCAATGATGTGCACGGGAATTATTCGGCCAGAGACTAAAAAGCGACCCCCATGCACCAAATGACTATATCAAGGTGTGACGAGGATTTTTTCCGCAGTTATTCTCTGTTGTAAACCACTGGGAGCTTAACACGGGAGTTGTTCTGGCTTTCATGCGCGCTCTGGCTTACATCGTCGGAGTATATGCCAGGCTGATTGGACTTAGAGCTGAAACGCCCGCAAAGAATCCACACGCAGCCGAAATGTACAAGCTGACTTTGACTTTTTTTATTTTTGACTAGTTCTCCGTTGTTTATATTTTCTATTGTCTAGGAAAAACGGGCATGCGCTAAATTAGTCAGAGGGTTACATGAAAAATAATTTGTCCCTAAGAAAAGCAAAAAGGCTTCCTCCCACCTCACAAATAATTTCAATCCAAGAATACTCGCCATCTTAACTTCGGAGAAAATTATCTGAAAGTCTTGGCAAACCTCTCGCAAGTGACGAGGACGAACCTCGCAATCCTTGGTTTGGGGTAACTGCGCCGCTCTCCAACGCGATCCTTTTTCTCGCTATGTATTTAGATAGGGCATGATTTTCACTTACATATACTTGAGTCCATCCTCAACAAACTCCTCAAGCTGGTTTTGCTTTAACAGACATACAGGCAATTGCAATCTGATACCCCCTGATGACAGATTAGATGATGGTACGCGATCTATCCATTGGAGAAATGTAATTTTAGAGGTGATATAAGGCGTGAAATATCCTATACGCAACCTGATGTACGAAAAGATAAGGCAGGCAGGCAACCTTACTGACGCCGACCTTGTCAAAGAGCTGGCAAAGGACGGGATCACACTCTCTGATTCCGACTTTAACAAAACGCTTCTAGACCT
>DASVCY010000027.1:0-16976 GCA_036381375.1 Nitrososphaera sp.
TTAAATGCATTCATGAATGCGGCTCCGGAGGCAGTTGAAAGGATATAGTTGTCCCTGAAATTGCGCAAGAACTGTACCTGAGGAGTCAGCTCGGAGCCAAACGCCGCTGTTGCGATAAGGCAGCCGGATGGTTGTTGAACAGGCGGCGGAGCAGCCTCGCCGCTTCCTTGCAGCACGACAAGGTCTATCTTGGCGCTTTCTTCTTGGCCGTTAATCTTATCTATGGCTAGCGTAACTGAGCCGGAGTTCTGAAAAGTATACTGGAACGAATAGAGGCCCAGCTCTTCAGACATGTGCTGCCTGTGGATCTCATTTCCATCCTGAGAAACCACGAAATCAAACGAGGAGCCTCTGATGACCTCGTCAGTGGCAGGATCCTTGATGTTCATGACAAAAGTTATCGGTGTTCCGGTTTCAATTACATCAGGCCCCCACGAGAGCTGGACCAGGAATCTTTCGGTTGGAAGAGACATTATGTCAAGTGGGAACTTGGGTTTCTCGGCGGGCATCAGCGTAAAGCTTGCAATATCCGCATCGCCCACCATTTCGGCAAATCTTGTGAGCATCGCGTTGTTGACGACAAAGTGCACTATGCGGTTCTGTTCTGAAGAATAGTCGTCAATGACTATGGCCTGTGCTTCAAGCTCTCTGCCGTTAAGCGTACCGCGGTAGCTGTTCGTCTTGAGTTCTTCTATTGTTTTTGGAAACTGGACCTCCAGGTGTAACACGGGCACTTGCGAAACGTACGCCCTTTCCCAAGTAAACGGCATTTCAAATGAAATGGTGCCGTTTGAATAATTGAAATTGGAAACGTCGTCAAAGTAAGTCTTGACTATCATCTGATTCCCGCCTTCTACTTCATAAGCATACGAGCTGCCGATACTGACATAAAGATCGAACCTTCTGTCAGAGTCCACTGCAATTCCAGAACTGCTTTTCTCGATTGTGACTGCAATATGATAAAGGCCGCCTGCAGTCATGATCTTGCTCCTAAGCTCGATTGGACTGCTCTGGCTGATTTGCACCTGCTCCGGGGGCGCTTGGCCGTTTATCTGCCAGCCCTCGATCTCTGGATCTGGCACAAGGTTGGCAGCCACGACTCCATCGGAGGATCTGAAGCGTTGGTCAAGCAGGGTCTCGCCGCGCAGACTTACAACTATCCTGAGGTCTATGTTAGTGATAGTGGTGTTTCCGTTGCCTGCCTCAAGCGCCCTGACTACAAACCTTGGGTTGCCACTCTCGACCTGATCGATAAAGGTCGGTGTGAGTGATGCCTCGACCACCACCTGTTTATCTGAAATCGTTGTTGGAAGCGACGTGTCGGTTCCAAGCCCGTGGCCGTACGCAGATGTGATAGTGGTAGAGACGGCAGCGGTAGCGACGACCACAACCAGCGTCAGCGTTACGAGGTAGCGCCTCAGCATAAAAAATGAAAGGCGTACACTCAATATTTACTTTCGCCGCAGCGCAGTTACTCTTGTCGCTGCGATGATACCGCCTATGGCAGTCACTATCATCAGTAGTGGCAGCGGAAATTCTGGAATCACTTGGAGGTTGAACGCTGTCTGCAGGTTAGGATGCACTTCGCTGTGCACTACCACTTCAACATCTGTAAGCGGCTCCCTGTCGTCTATCGCCTGTATCAGATGTTCAAGACCCGCCTCCAAGTCCGCTATTGCTTCAGTCGAGTTTGCCGGAGCTAGTGACTTCACCCGTTCGTTGAATATCACTAGTGTCCTGCTTGCAAGTCCTTGGGCGCTCTGGTAATGCACTTCGTCTACAATGGTCGTGGCGTTTCCTCCGTTACTCATGTTGCCGTGGCTGCTACCCTGTTCCTCCATTTCATCACCGGTCATGCTGTTATTACTCATGGGCGAGGTTTCCGTCAATTCCATGCCTTCAGTCATGTTGCCTGACCCTTCTTCGTCAGCATGGCCGCTTGCGCCGTGTTCTTCGCCTTCTTCACTCTCTACCCCATACGCGGCACTATAGTGAGTGAGCACCCCGTCGGCCATGTTTGCAAGGACCAACGCCCATACCGTAGAGTTGTTCATCTGGTCGCTCTCTACACGCGCGCTGACAGTCTCACTAAGGAGGTCGTTGATGTTCTGTATCTTTGCCTCGACCTGCTGCGCGGTGCTGTTTGCAAGCGAAAGCTGTAGGTCTTCTATAGCTGCTGGAAGGTCTGTCGCAAGCCTCTGATTCCTTTCAGATATCTCGTCTATAGTGTGCTCGTCAAGGTGCTGATGCGCATGGGACGCATGCTCCTCTGCCAGTGAAACGTTTGAACCAATGTTGCTCTGCACTAGATCAAGCTCTGATCTTATCGATTCGACTAGCGCGATGAACGATGCGCTCTCGTCTCCAGAAAAGGTATGTGCAAAAGCCTTCTGGTGGTTTGGAATAGCAAAAATGGTTCCCATGCATATGATACCGGCCAATAACAAAGCGTAAGATTTTCTAGTCATCAAATTACCCATATCTAGTAGGCACGCTTGACTAATTAGCTTTCTAGTACAAATGCCGAATTTTCCTAGAGTTTTTTCTTGGAATGGAGATAAACCGCTATGCCAGCTATTGCGACCGCGGCTGGTGTAACATAGAAGAGCATCAACTCATCGAATGGAAGATACTGGCCACTAATGGAAATATCAAAACTGGCCTCAAGTGGGGTGGCTTGATATTTTTCATCCCCTACTATAATAGTCCTAAGAGTCACGATATAGTCGCCGGTCTCGTTAAATGTGTATGGAATGGAGATGTCGCTAATTTCATAGAACCTGTACGGGACTTGGCTTATTGCTTCGCCAGTCTGCTTGTCTGTTATCACCAGTGCAGAATGAATGTTGTAAATATTGGCATCATTCTGTAGTACGCTGAAATTAAGCACAGTAGAATTGCTGCCGGCAACTGGAGTCGCAGGATAGGGTGCGAACACCACTTGATACCCGTCTACATCCTTGGTCGCTCCAAAAAAGTGGCCGTACGCAGGATTTGTCTGCAAGGCGGCAGCGGTAATAGTAATAGCAACGACCAGTGCAACAAGGAGCGACAGGAGCCGTACCATCCTTTCCTACTTCGCGCCATACATATTTCAACTATTACATAATACCTTTACCGAATCAACGACAATTCATATGTAGTCGCAAAACAAAGAATGACTCTACCTGCAACGCGTGTTTGTTCATCATGGAAACTGGAGGCACATGTTATAGCCTCCTTCTGTACCATTTCATGCTTTGAGCCGGTTCTTCTTGTTCCTCTTTTTTATAAAGATCAGAGAACCCGCTATGCCTATAGCGGCCGCCGCGGCGGAAGGTGCAGCGACATAATACACAGCATCAAACTTACCAGCCACATCGACAAAGAACGTAAATGTGAGCGTCTCTCCACTGTATGCATAGTCGTTTAGGTCAACATACAGGACGTACCGCCCGGCTTCTGAAAAAGTGTATTCGCGTGTATGGTGGCCGTAAGGAACGATTATCGGGTTTGTCCTTTGAATCTCAACCCCATCCTTTACAAGTCTTAGGGTTATTGGCACATCTATCAGATCATCGCCGTTGACTCCTGCAATCCTTATCAGCACATTTGTAGGGGTTCCCACAATTGGTCTTGATGGTTCTGTCGTCATTTCTACATCATAATTACCTATCCTCTGCCGGAAAGCATTCTGGAGTGGGTCAGCAAAAGCCTGCCCGCCTGTTAACAGTAATGATAGCACGATAATACCCGTGAATGCATAGGCCAGCAGGTACTTCAAGCGCTGTTTATGCATACAATCCGACTTATAGTTCTTCTACCATCTCTGAATAGTTGTCGACTATTCTGTCGGTCAGGCTTGACTGGTACTTTGACAGCACATCATAAACAAGCTCTCTGTCTGCCAAGCTGTAAAGATGGCATTCACCGTACCTTACCAAGAGTACGCCGTCCTCCTTCATCCGTTTCAGGTGCGACGACACGGTCGATGGGGCCTTTTTCGTGTGTTCCACGATTTCGTTGAAGGTACACATGTTGTTCTCTAATATGAAAAACAATATCTTCCTGACAGGCTCGTGTCTGACATATTTTAGGATGACAGACTCTTTGTCAGAGACGCTGAGTGGATAGTACCTTGTCATTCTTGACTTCCTATCTACCTTGATCGCGTCTGACTTTTCAAGTGCAGACAGGTGGTACGTGAGGACGCCGTTGACAAGTCCGGTCAGCCTCAACAATTCTCTATAGCGAATGCCGGGGTTTTCCTCGATATATCTCAGCAGGACTTCCTGTGTAGCTACCTCTTCTACTGATTGCTCCACCATCTCTCTCACTTGTTCACCTTCAGGACTCCCAGGCCAAACATGGCCACCATTGCAAGTATAATGACGTGTGGAAGCTCTATCCCGAGCGCAGAAATGTTAAAAAGGTTAACTACGCTTGTAGCGTCAAGCACGTAAATGAATTCGGCCGTTGAGAGTGCCATGAAGCCAATCGTCATGAATATTAACCTTGAGCCAGTGGCTCTCCTATACGCGAGCACCGACACTACGCTCAGAAAAACCGCAATCGTAAGACTGGCAATATGGAGAAGAATGTGATAGATCATCGAGGGATGCACGACGTGAGGTGTAATGAGGGGCGCAACAATGCCTATGACAATTGCTGTGATCAGCCCCAGCAGTATGGGCCTGCTGACAGAATCCTGTACATGCTCGCCACTGCTCCCTTTTTGCATCCCTTATCTATATGGTAGCGTACCACTAATAAGCCAATTGGTACATTGCCCGAAGGTGAAAAAAAGAGAAAGGGCGCTTAAAGCGCCGGATCTTTCTTGCGGTTCCGGAATGCTCTGAACCCAAAGAATCCGCCTACCGAAGCAGTCGCCGCCACTGCTAGGATTTGCATAGCCGGCACAAGCGCCATGCCTCCCTGTGCTGCAACGTTGGTAGCAGCTGAAGAAGCAGACGTGCTGCCTCCGGGCAGTGCTACCTGCTGCAGCTCTCCTTCGTCGGTGCTGTCAGCGGACCTTATCAGCCTTGGTTCGTTAGGGAAGTACAGGTCGTCTATGTCATCTACACAGCCGAACGTTCCACTCCAATTTCCGCTGTTAAACTTCGATGTATCTCCTTCGGGTGTGGTGCAGAATATGGTTGCGTCAAACGGTACCTGTCCTACGCCAAAGTAGTCTATGGTGCCATAGATTCTGTAGCCGTAGATTCCTGGCTGCACTATCTGCCTTACCAAATAGTGACCGGGTTGGCCAAACACCTCACCAACTGTAATGTTTGTTTCGACCTGGTCTGCTCTTTCTAGCGAAGTGGCCCTCTCAAACGACCTGAAATCTCTAAAGTAATACTTGTCGGCCTTTAGCTGTGCCCCTGATAGAGGAAGTGCAGTATTTGCGTCTTCGATGGATACCTCCAGGCTATGTATGCCATCATGCACTCCAGGCTTTACTCCAAACGTCGGCTCGTTGCTGTGACCGACGATCACCGAAATCGGGTTCACATTCTCGATGTCCGGAGTAAGGGTCAAGTGTGCGTGTGCAAACGCGTTACCCGTGAAGGAGGGTGACACAAGCAGGCCCATCATTGCCAGGGTTGAAGCAAGAGCTATGAAATAGGTTTTCCTCCTGTTGGTTGTCGTCATTTACTCCTCCTCCCCTCCGTGGTGCTCAAACCCTAATCCATCATTTTCAGGGTTATCGTCGTTTAGGTCATACACTGGATTTCCATGGGTAATGTCAGCAGGCAGCTGCATCTCTTCATACGGAGAATCTCCGATGCTTCCAAGCACACTCTGGACGTTGATGTCTACCATATCTCCAGGATTGAAGCTGAGTTCCTCACCGGAGAGATTGACAAGAGCAATATCTGTCACCCTTGGTGCCCCTCCATTGAGCGGGTCTGGGACGTGCGCATGGTATACACAGCTGTCAGGACCTGATGCGTGTGAGATGTAGTAGAGCGGTAACTTGTCCACAAAAGTGCCGTGTGCGCTTTCATCGATGTGTCCACCAATCACTGTCACCATTGGAACGTGGTTGTCATCGCATGGAGCCCTCATCAGGAAATGTCCTGAAACAAAGTTGGGGCTTGCATCATAAACTGGCAGCACTCCTCCAGGTGGCAGAGTCAGCCCGTCGAGCCGGATGTGGGTGTTGTCTGGGACAGAATTTCCTGAAACGCCCAGCTCAAAACTATGGCTCGCAAAAACAGAGCTGTTGTATGCCACCAGACCTACTATGGCAGTCACGCCAGCCGCGACTACCAGTAGCTTTAATCTAGATAACCTATCTGGCATCGACGTTTAAAATGCTCTTCCAAAATTAAAGAAGAGTGGTACATTCGTGGAATGTACTAAACTCTACATGCTAGCGCCTGTCAAGGAGCATTGCTCTCCGTACATTGCGCTTGAGGTCAATGGCGCTCTTGCTGTATGCAAGGCCGCTTATCGCGATGCCAGCTGCTATGCCCGGTCCCGCCAAGTCGCTCAACGTAAAGCCAAGTTGCTGTATCCCGCCTGCCGGCGTTCCCCCCTGGCCCTCCTCACCAGGTGTAGCAGGGGCAGCTGCCGGCTTGGCAGTTATCGTGACGCTACCAATCGCAGAACCCAGCTGGGATGCAAACCAGATCCTGCCACTATCATCTGCAGTAATCCACTGGATTGCCGACCCACTAATCGGTATCTTGGCCTCTGCACCCAAGCCTGTCCTTGGATCTATGACGCCGAGCCTGTCTATTGTATGTTCAGCAAACCAAAGATTGCCATAGCTGTCCATCGCCATTCCAAATGGAAGTCCGTTCTGGTTAACTGAAGGGAATTCGCGGAAGCTTTCAAGGAGTGAGTTGAATACCAGTATTGTGTGGCCGGTGTGATCAGCGATATAGATATTGTAGCTGTTTGGATCGGGGAATACCGCTGTCGGTTCTTCAAGCGTATACAGGCTGCTGTTCGGCGCATACTCAGTAATATTTCCCGTGGCCGGGTCAATCTTGGCGATATTGCCGGCGGCTTCGGCAAACCAGATGTTGCCCTGCCTGTCAGTCGCAATGCCCGCAGGCCTCGATGCAGGGGTTGGTATTTCATAAGAGGAGAATCTTTCGCTTGCTGGGTCGAACTTGGCTACCTTGTTTGCTTCGGATATTGGCATCCAGATGCTACCGTTGTTGTCCATTGCAAGCCCTGTCGGAATGCCCTCTTCTGGTATCACAAACCTCCTGCTGGAATTATCTTCGGGGTTGTAGATGCCAAGTGCGCCGTGATTGTTTCCGCCTCCAATTGGATCGACGTACCATATCCTGCCATCGGGGGCAAGCAGTATGTTCGTTATCAGGGTAGAGTCGGCTATCTTGTGCATCGTGTAGTTGCCTGTTTCAATGTCAAACTGCCACATTCTTCCGCTCCCTATCACAGTATCGCCTACCCATATTGACTGCCTTGCAACATCAAATACCGGGTAATACGGGCGGCTATTGGCAGGCATTGTGTAATTTGCTACTTGGAATTCCAGGTTTGACACCAGCGGCTTGACGTTAGTATTGGTGGTCGCAAGCATGTTGCTGCCCAGTGTGTTCACACCCTCGACTTCGATGTGCCAGGTTCCCGGCAGACTGAACGCCGCGTTGGCAGTAAAGACATTGTCAGCCTGCCTAGTCGTTTCAATCTCTATTGGGCCAATGCCCCTTTCGACCTGTGTCAGCTTTATCGTTGCCGAATCGATCCCGGTCGCGTTGCTGCCGTCCGGGTTAAAGAATGAAAGGCGGAAGTTGTTCTGACCTACCGTAAAGGGGCCTATAGAAAGATGTATCTTTCCGTCTGGTGCATATAGCGTCTGGCCAAAGTCTGTCTGAGGCTGTTCCGCAAACGCTGACTGGGCGTCCTGCTGGCGTTCGTACGCCGGAAACTGCCCGCTTGGCAGCGCACCATTTGCCATGAAGGAAACCGCGAGCAGGAGCGCTATCCCGATTCCCGCTTCTGCCTTGAGCGTCTTTCCATAGTGCCTAAGACCTGTGACGCGCGTTCCAGCACCGCCTGCCATGACCATGACCGCCCTCTTCTGCACCACAAACTGCGAATATGCACCCATTGCTACCATTGCACCTGCTAGCCCGAGTTTGACTACCAGTATCTGGCCGTAAACTGAGGCGAGGGTAAGCGACAGATCGCTTTCCAGGGAAAACAGCAGTACAGGTCCTGTTATTACTGCGATGCCAAGCAAGGTCACCACTACTGTTGAAAAGCGCGGGATCAGGATGGCAAGTGCAGCCGCTTTGACCCTTTCGTCTCCGATGGAAAGGATCTTGGGCACTGCGACAAATCCTAGAAGGATTAGGCCACCTATCCATATAGAAGCGGCGGCGTTGTGGAAAAAGTCAAGCACTACCGGGAATATCTGGTTGGTGGCAGCTGCGTGTGCGATCAGGCTCGATGTTACCAGTACTGCAAGCCCTAGGATTAGCACCGCGTACATTTCCGCCCTGCCAAGAGAATTGCCCCTTGCAACCTTGCGGTAGATTGCCACGGCGATGCCCATCAGGATAGACGACTGAAGCATCCTTGTCACCCACACGTTGCCAAACTTGGTCGCGATCGCCTCAGGTATCCCCGCGTCTATCGAGATCGCTTGGACGACTATCATAGCAACTCCGGATGCAAGCACAAGGGCCGTGCCGATTATGACAAGGCGTACCATGTTTTTGTCTATCAGGGCACGCGTCTGGCCTATCGCCCTGCCAAGCCACTGCACCCTTGAAAGAGGCTTCCAAAGCCACAGCGTCGCGAACGCCACGCCAACAACCATCACCTGTCCTACCATTCCGGGGAATCTTGACAGCGAGTATTCCGGAGACAAAATCTGGCTGCTGGGCCCTTCGCCGCTGGAGCTCGTCTGCACCCCCACCCCAAAAGTGAATGTGTCTTCTATAAGGTGTCCGTCTACTGCAGACAACACCCTTGTGGTCACCGTATATTCGCCTTCCGGCAGGTTTGGCTGCAGGGTAGCAGCAATCGAAGCGGTATCGCCTTCGACGTTGTGTGCGTCATTCATGTCAACCCGGCTCCCATCGGGGCCGAGCACCCTGATGCTGCTGTAAGAAAGCTCTATCGCTTCGCTGAAGAAAACGCTCACTTCGCCCGGTGCCGATGAAACGCTCTCAAACGCTCCCGGCGTGGAATCGACACGGAACGGATGAGCAAACGACTGTTGGACGCCTGATGCAAAGGTCAGGACACTTACAGTCACTACTGCAATAGCAACAATAAACGAAAATCGCCAACGTCTGCCTTGCACGTGTAAGATATGCTATCCACCATATTTGACTCTTGCTTGATTTATGGTACAAAGCCCGAAATATGCCGAAAGATTATAAACATTTGAGCGGAAATTTACATTGAATGAAAATCGCGCTGTTCCTTGTAAGTGTCCTTGTAATGTCGGTGGTTCTAGCGGTCAGCAGTTTCACCCCTGCCAGAGCGCATGAAGAATTGGTGCAGGGAGATATCAGTATCGTCGCGGGGTGGGTGAACGAGCCGCCGATTGTAGGGCAGTTGAACGGCATCGAACTTACAATAACTAGAGTTTCAGACGACCAGCCGGTCAGCAACGCAGTGGCACAGCTCGATGCCAACGTCAAGAAGGGTACGCCAACAAAGTCTCTAAACTTCCGGCCGACTGAAGAGTCTGGCGTTTACGTTGCAGACATTCTCCCCACTCAAACAGGTCAGTATGCAATTGTCATGAAGGGAACCATAGCGGGCCAGGCCATCGATGGCCAGATCGAGATAGAGGATGTCGGGGACACTACCGCCTTTGCCTTCCCACCGAGTACGGAGGGTGGCGTATCGGAGGAAGTGCTGGCGCAACTGCAGACTGTGATCACTGACTTGTCTGCTCAGGTGGACGACGCAAACACTTCTGCAGAAGAAGCCAAGACCGCCGCTGCAAGCGCGTCAGAAGCTTCGGAAGATCTAAGGATGGCGGCTGACAGGGCATACATGTTTGGGATGGTGGGCGTCGGGGTCGGTGTAGCAGGCATTGCTATCGGTGTCACCGCCCTTCGCAGAGAAAAAATCTAACGCCTGCTATACCAACGCGCAAACACCAGCGAGCCGGCCATTGTGGCGGCTATCACTGAGCCGAGAACACCTACAGGAAATTCTGGAACCACCGTCACAGTAAATTCCACTTCTTCCTCAGTGGGTATAGGTGGTGCGATACCGGTGCCTCCTAGGAAAACTTGAATTGTATAATCGCCGTTTTCTTGGAAGGTGTATGGAACTGTAATAGTACCCTCCACGTTGTGTAGTAACTGTTGGTTGGTCTGCTGTGCCGCGCTAAATACCTGTTCCCCATCCTTCAGTATCCTAAAGTCATAGTCCTGATGTTCGTGAAGAGTATCGGTGCCCGGGTTGAGGAAGCTTACTCTGAAGGATGCCCTTCCATTCTCCTCCCAAGTCGGCTCGACCATAATGTCCAGCGTTCCCTTGCTAGTCGTACCCCTCATACCGCCGTCTTCTTGCGCGTATGCGACGAATGTTGTTGTCGTTGTTATGCTAAAAACCCCTGCCAACAACAGCGCTGCCATAAAAATGCTGCTTGCCATTGCAATTATTTGGCCCGCTGCCTAAATAAATTATTTCGTCTGGCGGCAAGCACCACCATGCTGAAGGCGATCGATGTCAGCACAAATATTCCGAGATGAAATTCAGGAGTTACTTCTATCGGAATGACAACTCCTTCACCTAAGCCTTCAATATCGTCTATCCTGATTTCATAGTGCCCTGTCTCCTCAAATGTGAATTCCTGCCGGTTTGCACTCTGGTCAAGGCGAAGCACTTCTCGTTCTCCGCTGCCATAAATCGAGAAGTCGTACAGCACGTCTTCTATTTCTTCACCGGTCTCTGGCTCTACAAAGCGAATATCAAAGGCGTGTGTGTCTCCAATTTCCGCAGGTGTCCACGTTATTTCAACCAAAAACGTAGCCTGATCACTCGTCGCTTCAAGCACAATCTGCTCCTGCGCAAATGTCTGGCCAATAGCTGCAAAGAAGCTTAACAACACAACAAGTGCAAGAATCGCACTATGCAAATGACATGATGAGAAGGCGATGCCAATAATAATCTATTGCACCTTTAATGGAATTTGTCCGCCGCTTTCGCCACACACCGCGCAGACATCCAGAGAAATGTCAGGGTCATTCTTTGCCGTTGGTTCCAGGTATACGGGCTAGCTCACTATTCAGGTTTTTGTATGATGCGATAAAAAGAAGAAAATGAAGGAAGGCTGTTAGGCTCTTCCGAAGGATCCAGTTCCGCTTCTTGCGAACCTAGTGTAGGCAACGATCGCCGCGATGGTTGTTGCAAGTATTGCTGCAATAACAGGGAATTCAGGAACTACAAATCCTGCCATAATCTGCACAGAGGTTTCGCCTTCAGGTACTTCGAATGAGATCGTGGTATGAGTCGCATTTTCGCGCACAACCTCGTGTTGGATCTCCTCAGTTCCTGCCATTACTGCTGTTATGTCACTGACCATGTCTGTTGGCAGTGATAGTTCTACTGCACCTGCGCCATCGAACTCAATCTCTACCGATTCGCCGGCGTTGATCGTGGCTGCTGTTGCCATAGCATCTCCAGAGCCTGTTATTTCGTATTCATTGCCATCTCCATCTGTTGCAGTAAATGAGAACCCTGTTGGCGTTGGTTCCTGTCCGCCATCGGTTGCATTGCCGCCATCGGTTGCATTGCCGCCGTTGCCTCCTCCATTACCTCCAGCAGCAGCTGAAACTATTACTGTGCCCACCATGTTAGGGTGGAGGCCACAATAGTACGGGAACTCGCCTGCTTCTGTAAAGGTGTGGCTGAATGTCTGTTGTGGAGCCAGCAGCGGGTTAAAGTTTGGTGAAGAGTCAAAGTTGCCGTCCGGCGTTCCAGAAGTGCCTGACGTGACTGTGTGCGGAGTCGAATCTCTGTTGGTCCACGTGACAGTGTCTCCAACATTGATTTCTAGTGGGTTTGGCGAAAACGCATCGGTCGTCAAGCTTGACGAACCGGGTTTTATTTCTGCTGCTACTTCAGCTGCAAAGGCCGGCGTCAGTGTCGATATTGGCGCTAGCACTGCAACAATTGCTGCTACCAGCCCGGCAGCGACTGCAATTCTAGAGTTCATTGGCTAAGGACAATATTTTAAGCCATAAAATGGTTTTGGTTGACGGAATACCAGCCTAGTACAAATGTAGAGTAACAATTCTCTATAGGGCAGGTTTTTAAGAATGCAATTTTTACATTTTCTCTTGTGAGGATCGTCTCATTCCTGCCAAGCGCTACGGAAACGCTGTACGAGCTTGGCGCAGGCAATCAAATAGTAGGGGTGACGCACGAGTGCAAGTTCCCTGTTCAAGCAAGGAAAAAGCCTCGCGTTATCAGGCCTTCGTTTGATCCAAGCAAGATGACTGGAAGAGAGATCGATGCCAAGATAGTTGAGCTGATGCGCTCTGGCAGCGATATCTATGTCGTAGACGACAAGGTTCTGAAAAAGGCAGATCCGGACCTGATAGTCGCTCAGGGGCTCTGCGAAGTCTGCTCACCTTTTACAAAGGAGATAAGCCGTGCAGTGAATATACTCGGTGGGCAGCCAGACGTTCTGGTGCTCGATCCTCATGACCTTGACGACATCCTTGTCAGCATAATGGATGTGGCAGAAAAGGTAGGGAGAGTTAAGGAGGGAGCCAAGCTTGTTTCTTCATTGCAAAAGCGGATTGACGCGGTTCGTGGAATGAAAATAAAGAATCGGCCGCGGGTGCTTTGCATAGAGTGGCTCGACCCGCTATTCACCGCAGGTCACTGGGTTCCCCAGATGGTCGAATACGCAGGCGGAATAAACGGGATCAGCGTCGCCGGCGAGCCGTCGCGCAGGATGGATATAGACGAGGTGGTACAATTTGATCCAGATATCATTGTGCTTATGCCATGTGGCTTTGGAATTCCACGAACGCTAAAGGAACTGCCGGCGCTTGCGCGCGACGAAAAGTGGAAGTCGCTACGCGCAGTCAAAAATGGCGATGTCTATGCGGTCAATGCAAATTCATATTTCAGCAAACCCGGTCCGAGAACTGTAATTGGGCTTGAGATCTTGGCAAAAATTTTGCACCCCGAGGCCTCGCGGCGCATCAGGGTTCAGAGAGGTTCTTACAAAAAACTACTGAGTTAGGGAGACTTCGATGTATACGTCGTCAGGGATCTTCAGCCGCATCAGCTGTCGGATCGCCCTGTCGTCAGCTCCGACATCGATCACACGCCTGTGGATCCTCATCTCGTATTTATCATAGGTGTTAGTGCCCTGACCGCAAGGTGACTTTCTTGTGACTACCTTGAGCTTTTTAGTTGGCAGTGGGTGAGGTCCCTTGAGCTTTATCCCTGACTTTTCAGTCATCCCCTTTATCTCCGTACAAACACCTTCCAGTGTCGCAAGGTTTGTGCTGGTGAGTTTGATTCTTGCTGCTTGCGGCATTTGCTAGTTCACTTACTTTCTGTTGGGATCGTACTTGTCCGTGATGTTGAGCACAACGCCTGCGCCAATTGTTGTTCCCATGTCGCGGAGCGCAAACCTTCCAATCTCTGGAAAGTCCTTGAACGTCTCTATCGGAAGTGGTCTTACAGGCTTGATCTTGACGATTGCCGCGTCGCCTGTCTTCAGGAACTTGGGATTCTCTTCTGTCGTGGCGCCCGTCCTCGGGTCGATCTTGGAGATAAACGCCGAGATAGTTGCCGCAACTTGCGCAGTGTGACTGTGCAGGACTGGTGTATATCCTGGGGCGATTGCGGTCGGGTGGTGAATGACGATCAGCCTTGCCTCAAATTCCTTTGCGACGGTTGGCGGGTTGTCGGCTGGACCGATCATGTCGCCGCGCTTGATCTGCTTCTTGTCTACGCCTCTTAGGTTAAAGCCGATGTTGTCGCCTGCCTCGGCAGACTCCATCTGGGTGTGGTGAGTTTCAATCGATTTGATTTCGCCAACAGCGCCTGATGGCATGACGATTACCTTGTCGTTTGCTTTCATCCTGCCTGTCTCAATCCTCCCTACAGGCACTGTTCCAACACCGGTGATAGAGTACACGTCTTGGATCGGGACTCTAAGCGGCTTGTTGACCGGCTTTTCAGGCGGCTCGAGAGCATCCAGCGCCTCAGCAAGGGTCGGACCCTTGTACCACGGCATGTTTGTCGATGCCTTTACCAGATTATCGCCCTTCCATCCCGAGATCGGGATAAAGTTGATCTTGGCCGTGTTGTAGCCAACCATCTTTAGCATCCTTTCGACATTCTCTTTGACCTCCTTGTAGCGAGCTTCCTGGTATCCAACATCATCCATCTTGTTTAACGCAACAATGATCTGGTTTACGCCAAGTGTCCTTGCAAGGAAAGCGTGTTCTCTTCCCTGGCCTCCTGGCTCGATTGACGCTTCTGTCTCACCAGGCTTGACAGAAATGACCAGAATGGCGGCATCTGCTTCAGACGCGCCAGTGATCATGTTCTTGATAAAGTCCCTGTGGCCAGGAGCATCGATCAGCGTGAAGAAGTACTTTGACGTCTCGAACTTTTGAAAAGCGAGATCGATGGTGATACCTCTTTCACGTTCGTCCTTGATGCTGTCCAGCACCCAAGCATACTTGAATGTATCACCCTTGCCTGTTGATTCAGATTCCTTTGCGTATGCATCTATGGTTCTCTGGTCAATGGCACCCAGATCAACCAGCAAATGACCTACAGTAGTTGATTTACCATTATCGACGTGACCAGTAACCACCAAGTTCATGTGTGGCTTTTTACTAGCGCTCATAGAGCAAGAACGCTTCATGGGCTTTATTTGTATTTCGCCCGTGATTTGGTCGAAAATTACACGTTCTCAACACACATTTTTTCAGTTCTAGCTAACAAGTTATCGGAAAAGTTTTAAGCCGACAGGCGTGAGCTTGTCCCAGTATGAGAATTACTGTCAGTGCCATCAAGGCAGACATTGGAGGAATCGGAGGTCACACCTGCCCAAGCGAAAAACTTCTCGAAACCGTGAGAAATTTTGTCGCCAAGAATGCAAAGGGACTGCTTATCGATTATTACGTCGGGTACACCGGCGACGACATTCATATCATAATGACGCATACACGCGGCGTCGACGACGAAAAGATCCACAAGCTGGCGTGGGACGCGTTCACAGAAGGAACGAAGGTTGCAAAGGAACAGGGACTTTACGGCGCCGGCCAAGACTTGTTGAAGGACTCTTTCTCCGGCAACGTGAGGGGCATGGGACCGGGCGTTGCTGAGATCGAAATGGAAGAGCGCCCAAGTGAAGTCTTTTGCGTATTTGCGGCAGACAAGACAGAACCGGGGGCGTTCAACTTCCCGCTCTGGCGCATGTTCGTCGATGCCCGTAGCAACACGGGCCTCCTGATCAACGAGCGCCTGGCAGAGGGCGTTATTTTCAGGATAATGGATGTCATGACAGGCAAAGTTGCCGAGCTCAAACTGTGGGAAGACAAAGCTGAGCTTGAAGCGGCATTGATGTATCCTGGCCGCTTTGTAGTCCACTCTGTCGTTTCCGGAGATCGCTCTGAACAGATAGTGTCTGCGTCCACTGACAGGCTGCACAATATCGCTGGCACTTATGTCGGGAAGGACGACCCTATCGCGATAGTAAGAACGCAAAAGAACTTTCCGGCGACTGAAGAGGCAGGTAGTGCGTTCAACGATCCTCACTTTGTCGCAGGAAACACAAGAGGCAGCCATCACATGCCTCTGATGCCAGTCAAGCTCAATTCTGCCGCAAGCCTGAACTACTCTATCCCGATCGTTTCATGCTTGCTCTTTAGCATGCACAATGGCAAGCTCACAGGACCACACGATGGCTTTGGAACGGCCGACTGGGACCTGCAGAGGATGAGGGCCTCAGAGCGGGCAATGATAATGCGCAACCAAGGCTTTATCCACCCTGCAACGCTTGTGCCTGATGAGCTGGAATACAACAAAGGCTATGAGGCAAGGATGAGCAAGCTTCAGAGCAAATTCCGTGACCTTGAAGACATTATGAACGGCAAGACCAAGGCGGCAACGACCACAAAAGCCAAAGCTGGCAGCAAGCGTTGAAGAGACCACTGATAATCAATTTCAAGAACTATGAAGAGGTCTCCGGGGAGAAGGCTGTCAAATTAGCAAAAGCTGCAGAGGCGGTTGCAAAGAAGCTCAAGGTGGAGATAGTGCTTGCGCCTCCGCACCCTGCGTTAGCTCTTGTAGCCAAGAGTGTCAAAATTCCGGTAATCTGCCAACACATTGACAGCGAAAAAGTCGGTTCTTCGACCGGCTATTTCCTGCCCGAAACCGCCAGATCGTACGGGGCTGTCGGGTCACTGATAAACCACAGCGAGCATCGGATAGAGATGAAGCAGATCGCTTCTCTGGTGGAGCGACTGAAAAGCCAGCGTATGATTCCAATAGTTTGTGCCCGGGAACCTCAGGAGGTCACAGAGATATCAGTATTTCAACCGGACTTTATCGCCATCGAGCCTCCAGATCTTATAGGAAGCGGCAGGGCCGTGTCAAGGGAAAACCCACAGATAATAACAAAGTCGATCGAGGCTGCAGGCTCGCGCTCCAAAGTCATATGTGGGGCTGGCATCACAGACAAGGATGATGTTGCCAAAGCCATAGAGATTGGTTCTCAAGGCATTCTGGTAGCAAGCGGAGTAATCAAGGCAAAGTCGTGGGCAGGCAAGATAGCCGAGCTGGCCGCCGGCATGAAATAATTATTTTCGATTTTGTTGCATAACAAGATGCAGTCAGACCGGGGGTAATTCTATATGCAACACCCGTGTAACGCGTGGGCTGGCTCTTCCCTTCTATTCACCACCTGCCTGTTTATAACAACTATGCTCCTTTGGACCCGGGGTAACAGCAGACCTTGGCCGTGCCTTTTCCGCACACACCCGTAAGCACTCATTGAT
>DASVCY010000028.1:0-11365 GCA_036381375.1 Nitrososphaera sp.
GGTGAGCAAAATGGGTAAGAGGAAGAAAGCAAAATCAAGCCGCATGAACACGACGATGGTTGCAGCTCTTGACCTGAGCGACACGGAAGGAGTAACGACTGTACTCTCACCGTACGGGGACGTGACAGACAGCAGCTTTACCATCCGCCTGGACGACCATGCGTTTGCGCAGTTTGCAGACCGGGTACCAAAGGATGCGAAGGTAGCTTTTGAAGAAGCGACCGGTATGGTGTATACCCTGTTCACAGGGCTCTTGCGTCCTACGGCTACGACGTGACAGTGGTGCGCACCCAAAGGAGCTTGCCTGGATAGTAGTAAAGAGCAAGAAGAAGAACGACAAGGCAGACAGCCTGAAGAAGATAGCCAAACTCCATATGTCAGGGATGCTCCCGGAGTCACACCTCTTGGACCCAGAAGAGCAGGTGAAAAGGGACCTTCTTGTACAGCGGGTGAAGATGGGTAATGAGATTGGCAGGCTGAAGAACAGCATAATCTCTTACCTGAAGAGGGAAGGCGTGTACCACAGGCTCCCTCCAAGTACGGACAACTTTTCTGACAAGAGGAGGAAGGCCATTTCCTCACTAAAGCTCAACGATGACCGGGACCTTGTACTCCGCACGATGACAGACAGGCTAGACTTTCTGGAGGGACAGTGCGATCCCATAGAAGACAGGATAAAGCAGCACACGCCCTCAAGAGCGACGATGACGTCAGAGGCTGCTCATGAGCATCGGCGGCGTGGACTATTACCTGGCATCCCTTCTGTCTTCGTACATAGGCGACGTCAACAGGTTCCCGACAGATGACCACTTGGCCAGCTACTTTGGTATGGTACCTACCTGCAAACAGGGACAGCGGCAGCATGGTACGGAGAGGAAGGATGGCAAGGGTGGGACTGCGGACTTTCGCAGCGTCATAGACGTGTCTGTCGCGGGCGGGGTCGACCTCCGGCCCTGGATAACAAGCTTCACAGGGCAAGAGGGGCTGTTCATGCTCAGGACCAACTATCAGGGAACGGTACAAGGCACGGTCGTTTGCTCGCAATACAGCTCGTTTGCGACGTCTCCAGCGGTATGCGTGGTGGCAGTCGCCAGCTGAAATCGGAACCAAGCTGCCCTGCATATCGACCAAAAAAGCTATAGATCACCTGCGACATAGTGCAAGCAATGGAGTCGCCGTCGGACCTGTTCTTCGGCTTTTTCGCGCAGAACTACACGCTCTTGATTTTTCTCCTTGTCTTCGCATTCCTTTTCGCCTCCTTTGGCAGATTAAAGATATTCATTCCATTACAACAGGGCAGCTTAGACTATCGTTGCATTCGTACTCGCGCTCGGAACCGCAGGGTTCAGCAGAGGCAGAGGATTCAGAAACTAGAAAGGCAGTAAGCCATCGGGGCGGCTTCATAGCCCCTGCTTATTTTCTTAGCCAATCTAGTTCGATATAGGGCGGTAACAAAAACGAACCCATGGTTACTAAGATACTTCATACCAAAGCCGCGAATCATATTTTTTAAGACAATTCGTTAACCTTCAAAACTGTGAAGTACTGTGCATCTTCTCAGTTGTCATGCCTAGCGTATCTAATTCTATGATAACAAATATGCAGAATTCAGAATTCTTTCATTATTTTTAGTTCCATCTTGATAGAATCAAAGAATATTACCAAATAATTCCCTAGAAGAGTTAATGGTTAGCGACAAATCTCGCAAAAAGGCAACTAGATCGGGACTGGCTATTGCGGGAGCGTTGGCTGCATTTTTTTCGGTAGTATCAACCGTACCCGCCTACGCAACGCACTACTGGTCTGGATGGTACTGGGACGAAGACAACCATTCTGAAGAGTTTGACAACGGGGAAGTTCCATTTGCATTCGATACATTCGATCTTGGCTTTAACTTGCCAAGGGCTTCTGGGACATCGATTACTGACATCTATACCTGTATGAATAATGCAATTGATGAATGGGATGCGGAAACAGACGCAGCTGCAAAAAGAAAGGACAACACGTCATTCTTTCATGACAATGTGATTGGAACTGCTGACTTGGCCGATGGCCAGATAGCTGTGACTAACCTATTCACCCATGGTTCCGACGATCATCTAATAAGAGCTCCTATAGACTTCAACAGTGACGACTATATCTGGGATTGCGGCGACGACGATGCAGGGTCTCAGACCGTTGACACCTATGCAGTGCTTCTTCATGAGCTAGGCCATGCACTAGTGGGACTATGCGACACCTACCCCGATCATGAGGAATTCGGCGACTGCACAGACTTCACTACGACCGGCAGTATCATGTGGTCATACGAGTATGGCGATTCAGTTTTCCTGCACGCCCATGACATAGACACTGCCGACACGGTGTATTAGGAGGAATGGAGATGAATAGAACAAGAAAATTTGCTGTGGCCGGAATAACGGTCGCTGCCGTAGTAGGCACTCTACTAATTCTGCCCCAAGTTTTTGTAGAAAATGTTGTCATATCCGGACAAGTGGAGTCGATACCCACAGAAGGATTGGCCAAACGAGCAGACCTCGTAATCATAGGCACAGTCACAGACAAAAGAACGGAAACGACGGAATCGACCAAGTATCCTCTAGTCAACATCGCTACGATAGAAGTAGTAGAACCACTGAAGAACGGTGCCGACTCTAAAACTATCGAGGTAAGATCTTTTGGAACCGGCGAAGCGACCATAAACGGTATAAGATACAATGTCAAGGTCGCCGACGGAAGCAGCGATCTTCCAACTGGCAAAGACATGGTACTCTTCCTAGACTATGACGAAGGGAATGTGCTTGGCGACGGCTATTACGTAATCGGCGGATACCAAGGAGTATTCACCATAGAGGATGGAATGGCGGAAAACGCGGATTCGAGTAGAGACCTGCCTATGTCTGAGTTGCGGACTATCATAGAAGAGAGTTCTTGATAGAACTCCTCACCTTTTCTTTTTTTGGTACACCATTATCCTTTCCAGAACCAAGCCCACGATGACTACCACCAGCGCAGCCAAGATCGGTTCGGAATCTTGAACAGGAACTTTTCCACCGCCTATGATTTGACCCACCATCGTTCCCGACAGAGCTTTTGAAGTAACCCAGGCTATGAACCCTGCAGCCCCTATTAGCAGAAAGCTCAAGACTTTTCTAAGAGATTTCGCAAAAGTCTTGCTTTCCTTGGCCCTTATTACAGAGTCGCTTCCAAGGATGAGGATGCCTTTCTTTGCGGCATAATATTTCATATCATGATCCTTCGTATTTTTGGTCACCTTGCTGACTTTGACGATGTCTATTTTACACATCTTGTCCAGATGGTGAAGAGTGACGGAAAGGCTAATTCCTATCGTTCGCGCCAGTTCGCTCGCCGTCATTTCCTGTTCTGAGAGCAACATCAGAATAGCCCTGCTAGATTCGTTGCTCAGAAGCTCTCCTAGCAGCTTCAGGTCAGCATCCTCATTCGAAAAAATAGTCACCGTCTCATCAAGCGGGAACTCGTCCATATTCTGCTCCGCCATGGGCAATATTTAGCATAATATCATTATACAAAAATCTTGTGTAAGAACTTCGGCGCAGGTCATGGGAAGACAGCAGCGCCCGACCGTTAATTTTCAGTTGGGTGGCGATACGTGGGAACTTCACCTAACGGAAGAGTCGTCCTACGAAGATGAAAGGTTCCGGATAGAGAGGAAGTGGGCCCAAGGGGATTATTCACACTATGCACTGGAACCAACTGACTCAGATAGTCGCGGGCCTTATCGCCGCCGGCATCGTGCTGATGGTCCTCTGGGCCGTGACACTTCAGCGTGGAAGGACCCGGCAGGAAGAGGAAAGGAGGCATCAGGAGCGGATGTCAAAGGAAAGAGAAAAGCGCAGGGCGTAAAGATTAACTAGCTCTCAACTCTTACCTGATTCTTCACCTTGGACGTGGAAAAGGGTGCAAAGTGCAATGACAAGCCTGATAGAAAGAATTGGCAACAGGACAGTATTGGTGGACGCCTGCGTTTCTGTCCGCCTAGCGAAGGCTCTCCGCAAGGCAGGCTTGACTGTCCGGCACATGAATGAAATCAACCCGAGGATGCCGGACGCCCATATCGAATATCTGATTATGGAGGCGACAGACGTGCTGATAACGCACGACACATTCTTCGCCAGATTCCTGGGACCGAAAAGGGCGATACTCCTTCACAGAAACGATATCGAAGCAATCAGAAAAGAGGAGTGGTACGTTCAGGCGACCGGCAGATCTGTAGGTGCAGAGCAGGGTATCATATCCTCACTTTTGATCTTCCTAATTTTCTTCACGTATTCTTTCAGAGTTTGTCGCAGATTTCTCCCTGCGTTTATCGGGCGATGGACTAAATCTGATGCTGTAAGCGCCTCTCGCCTTGGGAGTAACGCTACCTCTCACGACCAGACCGTGCTTTTTTGCTTGATGGTTAGGTAGGTATGTCTTTTTCTTCTTTCCTTCTTTCCTTCTTTCCTTCTTTCGCCCTCTCGCTTTCACTCTGACTCTCTACCTGTCTGCATGACGGCCTCCTGCCCACTTTGGCACTCTGTGACGATCTGTCCCTCTCTCTGTCCATCCAGTCTGACCTGACTTACTTGACTGTCTGTCTGACCTGGCCTGACGACCTGCTGGATGGCTGGCTGGACTGGTCGGTCGCGTGTTTTCACTGACGCTGGCTGTTTTGACCGTCTGTCCATCTCTCCTCTGTCTGCCTGCCTGTCTGTATGGCTTGACTGTCTGTCTGACCTGGTCTGTCTCTCTGTCTGGCTGCCTCCTGTCTGCCTGCCTGCCTACCTGCGGGCCTGGCCAGTATTTTTTCCAGTTACTACTTGTTGGCTGACCTGGCTGGCTTACTGGCCGTACCAACTACTATTGAGTGGATAAATTGTTGTGTCTCTGCTATCTGGCTGTCTGCTGTCGTTGTGGCCGTCACCTGCCGACTGTCAAGTTGTAGATCTTTTTTCATTCCAGCCCGGATATGGGCCCGCTACTTTGATTGCTACAATGTCCTCTATGCGTTTCGATGACGCATCCATACCAGTCTGCTGCTCTTCCTCCTTTTCTTCTTCTAGTCTTACAGGCTTGGCGCCCTCGCTGGCAGCAATACTACTTGCAAGTATTATTGCCCCTATCGCCGTTGATTTTAACTGTTCTTTCTCTTTCTGTATCTTTGCCAGGTCCTGTCCTGCTGCTCCCAAGCTTCCAAGTGGAGGTGGCAGCAATGATGATAACGGTGGCCCTGGTGACAGCGGGAGTGTTGTTGGTGACGATGATGGCTGCAGCGGCTGTTCTGGCCCTGGCCCTGGTTCAAGTGGTACTATGTCCTTTCTAAGGTGGTCTGCAAGCCGCGGCTGCCTGTATTCCACCTTGATGGCGTCCTTTGCAGTCTTGAACGCGGCCTGAAAGTCGAGGCCGAGCTCGCGCATCAGGGACTCGGCGCGCCTGGTGAGCTCGTCGCCGTATGCATCACCGGGCAGTGGCCCGTGGAAGCGCCTGAGGTGGTCGTCCATTTCCCTGCGCTGGACAAATTTCCTCTCGTATTCGCCGGCCAGGTACTTTTGCACCTGCCCGTTTGTTACACGCGGCATGTATTCTTTCTCACACATGCGGCAGTAGAATTTCAAGTCTGATGGGTAGCGGCGGGGCTGCTGGGGCTGCGGTGATTGCTGCTGTCCTCCTTGTTGTTGTTGTTCCCCCTGTTGCCAAGAAGACATGTTGTTGTACTCTTTTTTCGCCGGCAATCGCATAGATTCCTGTTGTACTTAAATTTTTGTTACTTACCTAACCATGTCGTCAGCAAGCTTGTTATTGTTAGTGGCTGGTCGTCGTGCGTACGACGGCTGACCTGGACTGGCGACCACGCGCCGCGGTAGGATTAAATCCGTCTATATGCCGTGTCGCCATGCCATGGAGTCGAGGGATAATACGGTCTGTGTTTGCGAGTCCTGCGGCTCAAAGAGTAACATGCTTTATAACTGCAAGCGGTGTGACATGCACGTGTGTGATGGGAAAGGCTGTATCTGTTACGACGAGCGCGGCGTCTGGGGAAAACACGTTATTGAAATGGATGCTTGCGAAGGAAAAAATAGCCTGGCGACCGGCCTGGCAACTGCGGAAGGCTAGGCCACCACCGGTCATTCTTTTTTCTATTTCTTCTTCTTGCTTGCCGGCCGTTTCCCTTTTTTCTCCTGTTGCTTCTTCTGTTGTTGTGGTTGTTGTTGTTGTGGTTGTGCTGAGTCCTGTGACGCCTGTGTTGTTGCAGGTGCAGGTGTCGTCGGCGCTGCTGCCGCCTGGCCTGCTGCCGCTGCTGTGTTTTCAGAAGATGGTGAAGACATCCCTGTTGGTTTTCACCTCTTGCCCGAAGGCAGCCCCAGTTTCAAAAACGAGGGTTAAAAGGATTTGGATAGGTTTGTGGATGAGGAAAAAATACGACAATTGCAGTGTGCCAGAGTGTGCCAGAGTGTGCCAGCCTATTAAAAGCAACCTTTGTACAGAATGAATATCCCTTTTTGGCGGCCATTTTCGTTTGGTACATGATTGATACTTTCTGTACTTTTGCTGTCACAACAAGAAAACGAATATAGCAATATTGCCACTTGTATGGTGCGATATTCGTATTGATTTTGTAAATATATGAAAAATGCAATAGCAGAAATGCAAAAAGTGGTGTGCCAGAGTGTGCCGGAGTGTGACGCGTCACGCTCTGGCACAGGCCTGAAAAATACGTCTATAATCGAATGTCGGGATGAAAACTTGTGAAAATTCGGGCAAGATGAAAAAAAGGTCGATAGCTTACGCTAGGCGCTGTGAGGGCTTGCGCCGGGGAGGTCTCTGCTGTTTTCCCGCGGCCCGGGCTGCCCGGAGGCTCCTCCTGCGGCGGCGCCTATAGCGCCGGAGTGGTGATGGCCGGCCGGTGCAGGGGCCACAGGCTGTAGCTGTTGCTGTTGCAATGGTAAAGGTAGTGATTGTGGCGAGTGTGATGGCCGCGCCGTGGTGGCGATAAAATGCGGGCAATCATGGTCGGTGATGTACCACCTGTCGCCCCTCCGGCTGCAAAGAGTGCACTGCCAGGTGTCGCCATAAACGCGCTTCATGTTCTTCCTGTTGAATTCGTTGCTTGCGCTGATGAAGGCCTCTTCGCCGGGGTTGCCTATGAATGGCCTGCCATGGTGGAGGTCTTTGAGGTGTGACCTGTAATAGAAGTAAAGCGTAAACCTGTCAGGGCAATACGGGCAGAGCCAGGTGACGGTACCGTCACGTTCGCCTGTGCTGTCTTTAAACGCGACGCCGATGACATGGTATTCATCATGTTGCTGGCTGCTGCCGGCGGTCCCGTATGCAACGATTTCTTCACCCCGTCTGTACCCAGGAGCAAAGTGGATGATGGGTGATGTTACTAATTGTTCTATGGGAGCAAATGTTTCCTTCTGTTGTTGTGGCGCTGGTGCTGTCGTTGTTGTCGTAACAGTACTATCGTCGCTGGCACTGCTGACAGTTGTTGTTATTGTTGTTATTGCCGCAGCATTCTTGGCAGGAGTCCTGAGCATGTGCTTGTTATTGTTATTATTGTCCTTGTTGTCATTGTCAGCTGTCCTTTCCAGAAGCCCTTTGTGGACCGCAGCGGAGACGCATGCGATGGCGTACTGCCTCGAGATGTTCATCCTGTACGCATGGGTATTGGTGGCGTGGTCGGCATCCTTGGAGTACCAGGGAGGCAGGAAGGATCCCGTCTTGCAGAGCTCGGTCACGAGCTCTTCCTCGTCCACCCCGCCGCTGGCCGCGTCCCTTGCAAGCTCTCTATAAACGTGCATGACGAGGTTGATCCTCTTTTGCGTCACCGCCTCGTCCAGTTCCCTTTCACTTGCTAGTGGCACTGGACGCTTTGATGCGTCATTGAGATCGTCGCTGCTACTGGCGATACTGCTACTGCTGCCGCCATTACCGACAACGAGGCTGCTGCGGGCACAGCCATTTCCACTGCCGCCATGGTCACCGCTACTACTGTTGTTGCCGCTGCCATCCCCTCCGCCCCGGCGGCCGTCAATGAAGTCTGCGAGGTCCCTTATCCCGCACACGACATACCTGCGCTGTTCGCCATTCACCCTGATGCGCTCATAATTCAGGCCTGTGTATTCTGCAAGCTGCTTGAGGTTGCCTATCCTTTCAACCCCTGACCTGCGGAGGGCCTCAATGAAACTTGTTGTAATTATCACGCCCTTTTCAAGGTCATAGCGAAAGTCTGCAAGGGAGGTGGTGTGCCTTAGCAGCAGGTACAGCTTGGTGTAGGTGTCCACGGCGATTCCGCTGCCGCCGTCATCCTCGGCAATGGAAGAAAATTCGGATCTGTGCCTCGCCCATGCTTCCCCAACCATCTTTCTGAGGCACGAGATGATGCCGTCGACGCGCTCGTTGCGGACGTCTTCTCTGGTGCGCACATGGTCGCTGGAAGTGTATTCATCGAGCCATGCTGGGTATGGCACCCCGGCTGCCTCGTACATCCTTTGCAGGATTATGCTGCCAAGCTCGTGCCACTTGGTCTTGGCCAGCACGTCCAGGTTGCCCCTGCCGTTGACCTCTTCTAAAATGAACTGCGTGCGAAAGTCGCCGATGGCCCCCAGCGCGTCCTTTAACCTTGACGATATGTCGTCGTTGAAGCATTCGATGAGCCCTGTATCACGTACCCTGTCGTTCTTGGTGAACTCCCACACGGTGTACCTGCGCAGCAGGCCGTCCTCCGACGGCGCGTAGCCGTTCATGGTGAGTATGGGCAACCCCATCATGTATGTGACTACCCTTTCGTGGTTTTTGGTGAGGTGGATCGAGTTGGTTTTGTCTATGGCGTTCTTTAGTAGCCCTATCAGCTCTACTATGTTTGGCTGTTGCCGTGACTCTGTCAGGTAATCAGCCTCGTCGAATACTATCGGGAAGGTGCTGTACGACAGAAAGTGTGTAAAGCGTGCGACTGTACCAGAGTCGCGCACCGGCCGTATGTACTCGCCAGAGTCGAGCCTGTTTATTGCCAGCACAAGGCCGCCGTAGCCATACGTCTTGCCAGCCTCGCTTTCGCCGGACATGATCAGGCCGGGTATGAACCCGGCGTTAAGGTTAGCCACACCGAGCTGGCGGCGGGCGAACGACAGCGGAGCGACGACTGCGAGCTTGACGACGTGCGCAAGTTTTTTGCGAGCTAACTCGGTAGTATAATGCGCCTGGTAAAGGTGGTCCAGCGCTTCCGTGGCAGCGACGAGTTTCTCCCTTACGGGGTCGTGGTGGTCGAACTTGCATGCCAGCAGGACCTTCTTTTTAGCCTTCCCGCTGCTGGGGCTGTCGTCATCATTGACGATGAAAAAGCCCGGAGACTTGACTTCGCGTATCACCTGTACTTTGCCGGCGCGCTGGTATGCATCCAGGAGAGAGGAAAACGACTCGAACCAGCTCACCTGGCGCTTGTGTACCAGGTTATCTGCTCCCATATGTTGGAACAGGGTTTCCAGTGTCGCGGGGCCGTATTGGCGGTACTTGCCATCATGTGATATTGTTCCAAACTGCCACCTGACTTCGCTGTAGAGCGGGTCTTCTATGCGCTTGATATTGGTAAGGATGCACTCTGCGATGACGTCGCCGGCCACGATCTCATGCCATACCTGTTTTTCGTCACCCCTCCCACTCGATTTTTCCACTATCTTTGCCAGGCGTATGGTGCGCGTATTACCGTCAGCGATCACGATCCTTGCCCATTTATCGTCGATAGTTATGATATTGTATACATGCCTGTCAAGCGTCGGCATGAGTTCCGGGCAGAACTCGGCGAGATAATCTCGCATTGTTTTTGTCGCCGGCGGTATGTCGCCTGAGTCGTCATCTCCTGATGAAGAAGAAGAAGTGGGCCCTCCGGTGCCAGCAGGGTCGCCGTTCCCGCTCTGGTTAGGGTTAGGTAAGGATTGCTGCTGCGGCGACGCGTCGGCGCGGGTGTGGATATGAGGGTCGGGCACGTACGCCCTCACGGCCGCTATCATCTGGCCGACGATGTCATTTGCTTGCGCTTTAGCAGCCTCTTCCTGGTCCCAGCCCTTTACAGCTTTGACGATCTCGGCCATCTTTGGCCTGCCAGCCCCCCGGCTGCTGCTGTACGTAGCCTCAAGCGTAGCGATCCTGCCATCAGCCTCGCTGTCGCCTGCCAGGCTGCAAATGGCACGTACTATCTGCCTTGCGTCGTCCAGGGCGACGCCCCGCCTGTAGAGGACGCCGGTATAGACAAGCGTGACGTCGTTGCGATAGTTAGGTAAGTAATAATCCTTGATGACGTCGTACAGTGCCCCTGTGATGGCATGCAGCCTTTCGCCGCCGAGGCTGCCTTCATATGATGCCATAATGGTGGCGGTTGCGGTGCTGCCGTCGCCATCATCATCGTAATCAATTTGTGCGCCAGTCTCGACCAGCCCGAATTCATTTAGCAGTCCGAGCAGCTCGTCAACCTTTGCCTGCTCCCAAAATGCAATACTTTCTATTCCGACATGAGCATAAGTAAAGCCGGGGTCGCTGCGGTGGGCCGAGTATGGGAGAGTTACCAGGCCGTTGCGGGCCTTGAGCTCGTACCCGTTACCACGCAGGTCGTTAAGTGGCTTCTCAGTGCAAAAGTGTACGTGGTAACCCCATGGCTTGCGGGTCTTGGTTACATACGTCTCCTGCTTCCACCGTTCAATGTGGGCCTTTAGCTTCTCATATACGGCCTCGCCGTCGATGTCAAGGACGGCATTGAACACAAAATGGCGCTCAGTAGGACTGCCGTTGCTGCGCGGGTAGTGCGGCGGCTCGTTGGGAGCAGGGCCGACGGCAGCTGCCACGTTGTGGAACAGGTGGTAGTTCTCGCTCAGGTATTTCGCGTCCCACAGTCTCCAGCCCTCGCGGATCTCGGTCCACCTGACTGCAGGTGTGCCGTCCCTCCTGAGCGGCACCAGCTTGAACCCGATCTTGTGCAGCGTCTGCAGGTAGGCGCGGTTGATGGTGCCGTCTGGGGAGCGTACTGGCACCGGTGCGTCCGGTCGCCTTTTGTCGCCACTATCGTCGCTGTTGTCGTCAGTCATCCTTTCTCAGGCGTCCATTCTGGATCGAATGCATGCAGTATCTCTGTGATGGACTCGCGGTCAAGCATGACGATGCCGAGTCTGTTCAGGCCGAAACCCAAGGGCGCGCTGCCTTTTAAGGCACTACTACCATCACCGAGATCAGGAAGTGGAGTGTAGAACCTCCTGCCGCCGGCAGGCTCTATCGGCAGGTACGAGCCGTCTGCAAGGAGTTTGATCGGACCCATGCCGTCAATGGTCTGCTGCACCAGCTCGCGCGAACGCAGCCC
>DASVCY010000029.1:0-3584 GCA_036381375.1 Nitrososphaera sp.
ATAGACAGAATTCCATCATTGAAAACGATTTTTCCCAATCTTTGGATTTTCGCGGCTATATTCGTCGCAGGATATGTACCACTTGCGATCATCATTGGCTATTGGCATAGAAAGAGCCAGTGGAAGATAGAACAAGAGGCATTGTTCAAAGAAAATGTTGTTCAAGCGAGAATGTGGCTCTTTATGCTAGAATTGATTGAGGGCACCGTTACAGAAGACGAGAAAAAAAGAGTACGGACTATGCTGATGCAAATCATAAAGAAGAACGCTGTGGAAAAGGATGAAACCAGTTCAGAAGATAGATCGGAATTATTGAAACAGCAAAAAGATGACAATCAATAAGCTAAACCGTATAGTGCCAGATATAGTAAATTGCTTCCTTTTTTGCTTGAGTCGAATTGTACTGATAATCTGTTTTAACGAAACCAAGCGAATCGTAATCGTGCGGATAATAGAACTTGCCAACTCTTGTATTCGTTTCAGCTATTACAATAGCAGTATTCGCTATTCGCTTTAGATCGCTAACGATTTCATCGATGTATTCCATATGATCTAATACAGAACAAGTGAAGACGACATCATAATTTTCGATCGTTTTGAGTATGTTTTCATCTCCACATATCACATTAAGACCTTTCTTGGTTGCAAGTTCAACCGCTTCAGCACTGATATCAATCCCGAGAGAATTTGGCACTTTATCTTTAATTAATGCAAGATTTTTTCCAACCCCGCAGCCAAATTCCAATACAGATTTAGGATTATAGGACAATACATCTTGGATCAATCGTTCATTTAATGGTAAGATCAAATCATTTGCAATATATGAACGATAAAAAGTCTTTGCGTTGGGAGATACTTGTAGCTTAAACTTCGTTTTCTTACTTTCTGCAAATCGACGCATCCTATTAAACAGACTATCTCCATCATTTAATTTACCCATTTCAAACAACCTTTGTCAAATGCAATATACTCAACTTAAACAGGTCCATGGAGCTACTCAAGGTTGTCAACATACAGTATACGCACTTCCAACAATCAGCCCATAGATATTCCTACTTGTATACTTTTATCATTTTGATAACAATAGGATGTTGATCACAGACAACTTGTAACAAGAGAGGGTTATAAAAGCTGATGTCGCTGCCGAGATAAGACGAGTTTACCAAAAAACTGTTATAGCTTCAGCTTTAGAAAGCAACTGTTGGTCAAGAATCTATTGTCGCGTGCGCTTAACAAACTTGGTGGCAAACAAAAAGGGCCCTATGCAAGAATCAATGATGATGGATACATGACATTTATAGATCCATCTTACGTAGAGATGGATAATGCGGGTATCCCCATCGTTCATTATGGCGGCAGCATCGGAGACAGACGGAATCCCGTGTTTGTATGCATGGCCGCACTTGAATACTCTAAAGACACTTCCAAAAATCAACAGCTTTTGAATAATGCAGATTGGCTTATTGCTAACGCAAGACTTAATGGTGACTTCTCGTTGCTCGAATATGATTTTCCCTGGCATAGGTATAATCTATCTTCTCCACCTTGGCGCTCGGCGATGGCTCAAGGTCTAGCTCTACAAGTGATGGCGCGAGCTCACCAGATAACTAGTAACCAGAGATATCTGGATGCGGGCAAACTCCTGTTGAATGCCTTTTATGTAGAAGTAAAGGATGGTGGCATCACATACAAGTCGGATCACGGCTGGTGGTATGAAGAATATGCCCACGAGAAAGCAAGTGTTTCAAGGGTTCTTAATGGGATGATGTATGCAGTCCTTGGCCTCTATGAATTTTACCAATACACAAAAGATCCCAATGCCAAGATGCTTTTTGACCGCGGAATCGCCGAACTCAAGGCTAACATCGCAAGTTATGACAACGATGGGTATTCCTACTATGATATCTTGGGAAAAGAGGCTGGCGAAAAATATCATAAAGTTCATGTTATTTTTGCAAAAAGGCTGTATGAAATTACTAAGGAAGAGATCTTTAATACCTACTACCAAAAATGGAAAGCTTGGAAATTTAAATGAATGAAAGTGAACTTGCGTCATACGAACTTTGTCCTCATTCTAGGAAGTTTAGATTTCGATTTGAAGCTAGTAAACTTGGCATGATGGAATTTTCAGATTCCTTACTCGCAGGATGATATTCTATCATGGATCAGTCTCTGAAAGTAGAAGGTATCTCTCCGACCTTATCACGATATACGTTTGACGAAACTGGCGATCTTGATCGATGTCTTGCCGTTACCAAAGATTGGTCGCGTTCGCCTTCGTGGCGTCCAATTTCGAGCAGCATGTATTATCCTGTCCGTAGCGGTGTCCGTTAGGAGATTCCAACCGGCTTTCACAGTTTCTACCCACTCCGTATTTCTCCGGATGGTGATACATGGAACAGAGAGTAGATATGCCTCTTTTTGTACTCCTCCCGAATCTGTTATCACCCTATTTGCAGCTTGCATCAACCGGATAAAATCAATGTAGCCTACAGGTGGGATGATCTGGATATTTCTGCAGTTTTCGAGTCTACCCATCAGTCCCGTTTCCTTCAGCAAGCCTGCTGTCCTAGGATGTATAGGAAATAATATTTTGATTTCTGGTAAGCTTTCAAAGGCTCGGATAACAGAAATCAAACTTGTCCTGGAATTCGTGTTCTCGGCCCTATGCATTGTGAAAAGTATGTAGGAGTTTGGCTCCAAATGAAGATCCTCCAGTATTCTTGAGCTCGAGGCAAAGTCTACTGCCTTCTTGACCATCTCTACTGATAGATCTCCCGTGTAGATCACCTTCCCGTATACACGTTCCATTTCAAGATTCTTTACGGCGGTGTGGGTGGGAGCAAAAAGGTAGTCGGCTATGTGGTCAGTAAGGACACGGTTGATCTCTTCTGGCATGCGTCTATCAAAGCTTCTCAGCCCTGCCTCTACATGTGCAACATTTATTCCAAGACGATTTGCAGAAAGCGCGCCTGCAAATGTTGAATTTGTATCCCCATAGACTATGACCAAGTCAAAGTGAGCATCTAACAGTATTGGTTCAAGACGCCGTATCATTTCACATATCTGATAGGTTGGCTTGCCAGAGCCTACTTCTAGGTTATAGTCTGGCTTTGGTAGGTGAAACTCTTTGAAAAAGATCTCTGATAGTTCATAATCATAGTGCTGCCCCGTATGAATAATGATATGGTCAGCAAACTGGCTGATCGCTTGATGGACCGGGACCAGCTTGATGAAATTAGGGCGAGCACCAACTATCGAGGCGATTTTCACAGGCTGAATGCACAAATTAGTTCCTTAATACTTTTGTCATAGCAAACATTTACAGATTCGTCTTCGATTACATTCCCAAAGAAAATATATCTAAACAAGCCGACTATAAAAAACCAATGAAAATCCTCCACCTATCTCACGATGGCCTTCCAGACTGGAGGATAGAAAAGTCAGCAATGACTGCGGTTCGAAATGGAAATGAGGTATTCTTTGCGGGAAAAAGACCGCAGGAAGGCTACATTAATTCAACTTTTTCAAAAATATTAGAGGTAGACTGGATGGTTGGGCTTAAGATTGACCAGGTATCGTTT
>DASVCY010000030.1:0-17951 GCA_036381375.1 Nitrososphaera sp.
AATCTGGTTATCGTTAACCAGTTTTTCTCTTATCGTGTCGCGGTCTTGGCTATCGCTGCTGAAAGCAATCGTATAGAGGTACCAGTTGAACTTTTTATCCGACGTCTCCTCTGGCAACTTTACTCCATATTTATTGGCCGATGGGGAGAGGAGCTTGTTGAGCATCTCTGCGTTGCGCCTCCTGATCTGGAGCATCTTGTCGAGCTTTTGCATCTGGACTTTTGCTACTGCCGCGCTCAGCTCCGGTAGGCGCAGGTTGAGGCCCAGCACCCTCGTGTCATAGCCCTCGACCATGCCGTGGTTCCTTATCATCTTCAGCTTGTCTGCAAGATCATCGCTGTCTGTCGACACAGCGCCGCCCTCGCCGGCCGTAAGCACCTTGCTTGCATACATGGAAAAGCAGCCCATCGCGCCAAAAGTGCCTGTCTGCCTTTTCTTGTACGTCGAGCCCAGAGACTGGCAGGCATCCTCGATGATATCGATAGAGTGCTTGTCTGCAAGCTCGGTAATCTCATCCATGTCGGAAGGATGACCGTACAGGTGCACCGGGATCACGACCTTGGATCTCTTGGTAATTTTCGATTCTAGATCGGATACATCAATCGTATAGTCGTCCTTCTTGATGTCTACGAATACCGGCTTACCGCCGACTGCGACGACGGCGTTGGCCGTTGCGACAAAGGTAAATGATGGCAGGAGTACTTCATCTCCCTGCTTTATTCCGGCTGCCATGAGCGCTGCCTGCAGCGCAGCCGTGCCTGAGTTGACTGATATGACATGCTTTGCCTTCAGGTAGCTTCTCATTTGCGATTCGAAATCCCGGACGCGCCTGCCTCCATCGCGCGCCGCAGTCGTCAGTGCATTTTCTTCAAGCACACTAGCTACTTCGCGCTTTTCTTCTTCTCCTATCCACGGCTTGTTAATCGGAATCATTTCAGACGATACTGGATGCGTGGTCAACATCTTATCATATAGTGTTTTTGTTTATAACAGGTCTCATTATAGAAGTGGATATCACAATAAATAAAAACGCAGAGATAACATTGATCTGATAATTCGAAAAATACGTGCTTCAATAGGTAAGAAATCAACGAACGATATGTGATTATTAGTGGTTGGAAGAACTACATTTCCCATTTTGGGACATAAATAATAGGAATACCCATTACTAGAGAATTGTGCTGGTATTTTTCTATAGATAGAAATTGCACAATGGCTTTTAATTTTCAAATTTTCTTCTAGTAAGATGGACAGGAAAAAGGTTCTCATCGTTGGGATCGACGGCTACATAGGCTGGAGCCTTGCGATGCATCTCGCCACGCGGGGCCACAAGGTAGCTGGGATCGACAATTACTCTCGAAGAAAGAATGTTGCCGAAGTTGGATCTATATCTGCCACTCCAATCCGGGGAATGGAAGAGAGAATCCATGTTTTCAATTTGACAAATCCGGATGTCAAGGACGGAATCGCCTTCAAAGAAGGAGACCTTTTGGACTATAGCTTTGTAAAGGACTACATCAAATGGTTCAAGCCCGACACCGTAGTCCATCTGGGAGAGCAGCCTTCCGCGCCATTCAGTATGATCGATAGGGAACATGCGGTCTATACGCAGCACAATAATGTGATTGGAAACCTCAATCTGCTTTATGCAATCAAGGAAGTTGTTCCTGAATGCCATCTGCTAAAACTGGGAACAATGGGAGAATATGGATATGATACTGAGCTTGAAATTCCCGAAGGATTTTTCGAAGTTGAATACAAGGGAAAAAGGGCTACAGTTCCGTTTCCAAGGATGGCCGGCAGCTGGTACCACTGGAGCAAAGTGCACGACTCCAACAACATAATGTTTGCATGCAGACTTTGGGGCCTGAGATCCACAGACGTAATGCAGGGAATAGTTTACGGCACAAGAACAAACCAAATGGTCTTGGACGAATTGCTGACGAGGTTCGACTTTGACGAATGTTTTGGCACGGCTATCAACAGATTCTGCGCTCAAGCTGCCATTGGCCACAAACTAACTCCCTATGGGAAGGGTGGTCAGACAAGAGGGTACCTGGCACTGATAGATTCTATACAGTGCCTTACAATAGCCACCGAGAATCCGCCAGAAAAGGGAGAATACAGGGTATTCAACCAGTTAGATGCGGTCTACAAGATCAACGATCTTGCACTGACCGTTCAAAAAGTAGCCCGCAGGAAGGGCATGGATGTTGAAATCGAGCCGGTGAACAATCCAAGAGTCGAAAAGGAAGAACATGTATACAAAGTGCAGGCGGAAAAGCTAAGGAAGCTGGGATTCAAACCAACTAGAGGACTGGAAGAAGAAGTTGACATCATGCTCGACGACTTGATGCGGTTCAGGAACAGAATTCTTGCAAAGAAAGAAGTGATAATGCCCAGGCCGTACTGGAAGCAGATGGCAATTGCATCTAGGGTTCGTTCACCCGTGGTGAAATAGATGAGGCTGGAATATGAAGGTCATTTTTCCAGTCCTGCCATACCGTGGAAGACTATTCGCTGACCACACGAGACTTGCTGCAGATCTATTGCTAGGTGAATTGGTGAAATGGCGAGCCTTGTAACCGGCGGGGTAATTGCAGTTGTGGCCGTCATTGCAATAGGCGTGCTCTATGCACTGCCGCCATACCTCAAAGGTATAGAATCGTGGCTAATGGTGCCCGATGTCCTATTGTCGCTTGACATTAACAGCGACCAAAACACGCTGCAATGGTGTCAGGGTATTGCGGAACTGCTGAACGAGAACCAACTGAAGGCGGTGGTCTTCATCCCCGGAAAAGTTGCGGAACAATATCCCGACTGTGTCAGGGCGTTCAATGATAACGTAGACATTGGCAGCAGCACCTACAGCTTTGCAAAGCTATCATCGGAGAGAGACTACCTTGAGATGCTGGAAGACGTTAGAAGAGGCAAGGCTGCTGTAGATTCAGTCGCCGGGATTGATTCCAGATTATTCAGTGCTCCGTACGGCTATACCGACGAGAACATCTATTCCCTGCTTTCCAGAAACGGCATCGTCGCGGACTTTTCCGGCAGTGATAGCTACAACAAGTACAACGGAACGCACTTCATATCTTACGAACTAAAAACGCTTGACCTGAGCAAGTCTTCGGTTGATGAAATAGAGTCACAGATTGCGAAAAAGGTATCAGATCAGATACGGATTACGGCCGACAATTCTGTCTCAGTTGGAAAAGTAACTTCGCTCATTGCTAGGATCCTAGAGAAGCAGGAGGCTAATTTTGTGAACGCTTCGGACGTGACAGGAATGAAGTTGACCGTGAGAGGGGAGTAAGATGGCCCAGAAAACTGAGATATCGTCGAAAATTCCTCCGCTTGAATCACTCAAGAACTCTCAGAAGATAGATGAAAGCGGCCGCATAGTAGTAAGCAGGGCTGCCAAATTTGCCAGAGGATGTATAGTCACAGGTATTGCGATCCTTTTTGTTTACGGACTCTATATCGCTGTTCAGCTTGCTGATCCTCTGGCGATCTTTGCGTCTATAATGCCCATTACCACCTTGATCCTCTTGACCGTTGCTTGGTGCTTTTACAGGAGCCCTCAATTCAGAAATGGCCAAGTTAACAGTAACAACCCTCTGGTATCGGTCATAATTCCAGTGTACAATCAAAGGTCAATGATAGAACTTGTAATTGAGGCAATATTCCGTTCAACATATAGAAACTTTGAAATCGTAGTTGTCAATGACGGGAGCAACGATGGCACCCGGGAAATTTTGAATGAACTTGCAAAAAGACATCCGGAATTGAAAGTTATTCACAAGAAAAATGCCGGCAAGCGAAAGGCTGTCGCAACTGGATTCAAAAATTGTGCTGGTAAGCATATTATCCTGATCGATTCCGATAGCATTGTCCACCCTGATGCGATAAGGAAGTTGGTTGAAGCTCTGGAATCAGACCCGAGAGTGGGAGCCGTGGTGGGCAATGCAAAGCCGTGGAACGCAAACAAGAGCTGGCTTACCAAATTTCAGTCTTCTTGGTACGACTATAGCTTCAATATACACAAGAGCTATGAAAGTCATTTCGGTCTGGTTCAGTGCTGCTCCGGTTGCATGTCTGCATATAGACGTGAGGCCATAATAGAATTCATTCCTATATGGATGAGTACCAATATGCTTGTTGGTGATGACAGGCAACTTACATCTCTTGTGCACGCAAAATCATGGGCTAAGAAGGAACTTGTATATCGTTTTGCCCAGAAAAGTTTCCGCTCAGCAGCAAAGTACGATGATGCCGAAGACCGCCTTCTAACTGCGCAGGCTATGCTCCAATGGAAGACCGTGTATTCAGCGGCCGCGGTAGTCTACACAGATGTCCCCGAGAGCTTCAAAGGTTACTGGAAGCAGCAGGTCAGGTGGCGACGTGGCTATCTAAGGGTACAGTTTTTCGTAGCCTCTTTCATCTGGCAGAACCACCCAATCGTGGCCTTCATATTCTACATCGAGTTCATGTCTCTACTGACGATGCCAATGGTCCTATTCACCATGTTTGTCTACATGCCTTTTATCATGGGTGAACCTTGGTACTCGCTTTACTTTATTGCGACAAATTTGGTATATGCATCAGCTGAAGGGCTTGACACAAGGTTCAGAAATGCTGGTGACAGGAACTGGAAGTACAGGCCGTTGGTGGTAATAATTCTCAATCTAATAACTGGTCCTCTCCTGTTGTATGCATTGGCAACTATGAGGACTAACAAGTGGGGAACGAGATAATGATCCAACTTGCGGCTTCCTCGTTTGAGATTCTGCGCGGTTCTGGTCAACCTCGATCAAATTCTAAGCAAGAGCTATTGTCTGGCTATGTGTGCATAGAGAACAATAATTCGAAATCTTTGCAAGCAATAAAAGATCTATGTACTGGAGAAGCGATTGATAACGTTGTCATCGTTTACCGGGACTATGCCTTTTCTTTAACTGGGGTGTTATTCAGCGATGTCAGCACACAATGTTCGGATACATTGCATTCCTTCAAGTTTGACGCTCAGGATATCCATCTCGTTGGCTGTTCCGTATCCAGAAATGTCCAAAAATAGAAAAAAGGTCTAGATGCGCTCTACATTAGGTTAATATACATAATTATGCCATAATCTGGATACAATGGTAGGATCTATGATCCTTTGCAAGTTATGCAAGACACCACTTAGCCACAAAGAGCAGTTCATAGGACACCATATATTCTCCCACGAATTTAGGCTCGAAGATGCAGAACGCGCATGGCATCTGACCATTGACAATTCAATTCCTTATCCAAGCGGAGGCGTTTCCAGCAAGTGATCCTGTGCATGAAGTGCTACCGCAAGACTGGAGTAGCATATAACGAATTGTGCTATAATTGCTACAGGAGAATCAGAAGGATGCCTACACACAAAGTCTTGGAGGCGAACAGAATTGTCCGTGATTAAACCATGTGTTTTTTGCGGCAATCCCGTAACCATTACAGACAAGGAAGAAGGATTGTTTAGATCCCGCGGCATTAATCTGGTCACACTGCGTGTTTCGTGCCCCTTGTGTAGCGACCGGAAAATCCAGCCTGTGCAACCAGAAGACGGTTGATTAGTCGCATCCTTCTGCTGCGATGGGGCGCGAAGTTGGCGCACAATCGCTAGAGGCTTATCTCTTAAATAATAACGGTAATTATACTTGATTGTGGCAGAGAAAGCCAAGCTCGCTTGGAAGCAGCGCGATGCAGTCCTGAAAAATAACTTACTTTTTCACGGGGACAACCTCCGCTGCATCAATTATTTGTTAAAGCATGGATTTGAAAACAGGGTCGATCTAGTGTACATCGATCCCCCCTTTTTGACAGGCGAGCGCTATTTCCATCGCATTGAAAACAACAGCAGCGTTGCGTTTCAAGATCTTCGGGAGCGCAACAAGTACCTTGAAATGATGTATGAACGTCTAACCGGGATCCGCGAGCTGCTATCGCCAGCGGGCACGATCTTTGTCCATCTTGACTGGCACGCCGTCCACTATGTCAAAGTGATGATGGACCGGATCTTCGGACCTGAAAATTTCAGGAATGAAATCATTGTAAGAAGAGGCCGAACAAAGAACCTGCAATACCAGTTCGACTCGATAGATAGGATGCACGCAGCCTATGACTCGTTGTTATGGTATTCCAAGTCTGCAAAAACCAAATTTTCCCTGCCGCTTGCAGAGCATCACTCGAGAGCAAAGTGGATGGGGTTCTGGAGCAACGTCGACAGGCCCACCATGCGTTATGAAATCTTTGGAGTCAGACCTGAAAGAGGACAGTGGAAGTGGGCAAAGGCTAGGGCACTAAAGGCCATAGCAAATTACGAAAAGTATGAGCGGAAATTTTCACGCATGATGACGCTTGAGCAGTACTGGGAGGCGACAGGCAAAAAGCTGGAATTTGTGCGCAAGCGACCCTATGTGAAATATGCCGAGTACTGGATCCCTCCAAAGACGCACAGGATAATAGACAATGTCTGGCTCGATGTACAGGCCTACAGCTATTCGACAGGCTATGGCACAGAAAAGCACCCAGAGCTTCTGGAACGGATAATCGGGCAGTTCTCAAAACAGGGCGATCTAGTGGCAGACTTTTTCTGCGGCTCTGGCACGACGCTGGCAGTCGCGCAAAAAATGGGCCGGCGCTGGATTGGCTGCGACTCTTCTAAGGAGGCGGTATCTGTGACAAAGAAGCGCATTGGAGGTGGCTTCACCCTAGTCAATATCGTTAATGGCTCCAAAGAGGAAAATTGAGTGGTAATCACAACTCTCTATTCGGTTGGTACGACGATAAGTAAATCCGCTGCATACCTTTGTATTTTTCTTGGCGTAATTGGTCTGATAGGTGTCGGGAGCTTTTTTGGAAATGATTCAACGGCGACAATCTTGGCATTTTCAGCTGTTATCGCTGGAATAATAATGCTCACCTCATCTTATTTGATCTCCAAGTGGAAATTAGCCACATTGATTTTGATTGCGGTCTCATCATGGTTGATCTATACTATTGCAGCAAGCTTGTGCTGCCATACATACAGTGTTGGGATGCAGACGTTGATTGATGTAGCCATTGCTGTAGGATTTGCTGGTGGAATCTTGGGGCTGGCTGGAGGAATCGTTGTCCTAGCAGGTTACATCAGGGCAAAGTTACAACGACAGAATAGAATCGAGAATGGCAGCAGAATCTGACAAGCCCTTGGTTTGGACTTTGTGGGCAATGCTATCCATACTCATGTCACGGGGGACAGATATGCCATGTATCAAATAATAAAGTCGGAAAATTATTTGGTTATACTTGATTTGCTTACATCAGGATATTTAGCAACAATGATTTTTTGAACGGTTCAGGACTGTGCAACAAGTTATGCAACGCTTTTTGTTGCATAACGAGCTTGAAAAAGTTATTTCTACAATGAATTAATTTGTTGGAATAGCTGGAAGCGCGAGCACCTATACCGCATGAAAGAGTTCTACTGCTTTTGCACATGCTCCGCTGAAAACCCATACATGGGGCACGCAGATACTCGATACCATATATACATTAATTAAACAGGTGAGCCACCGATACTGCGTTGGCCAAGTCGCAGTCTGCCGAGTATGAACAGCTGCTAAAAAGGCTGCAGGACAAGCTAGGCGGTACTGCAAAGAAGGAAAGGGCAAGGTTGGAGATACCTGAGCCACAGATCATCTGGGTCGGCAAGAACACTATCTTCCGCAACTTTATGGAGTTCCCGAGGGCGCTCAGGCGCGACCCTGAAAAGATATTGCTGTACCTCAACAAGGAGCTGGCATCCGCAGGATATATTGCTGGCGAGCGAGTGATATTCCTTGGGCGCAAGACGCCGTCCTCGTTTGGAGCCCTGATCGACCGGTACGTCAAGGATTACGTCCTGTGCCCCGTGTGCGGAAGCCCCGATACTCATACTGAAAAGACCAAACCAAAGCTGGCGTTTCTTATCTGCGAAGCGTGCGGTGCAAAGTCGTCGATAAAGGGCAACTATGCCTAGGTCCTTCCAGTCGACAAAAAGTCATAATTGTGCAGGTCCCTGATCCACGCTTCTATCACAGACGTGTCGTTCTGGTAAGATGTTTTCATCAGTGCGTTCATTTCGTTAAATTCGGCTACCTTTCTCTTTACAGAGTGGCTCCTGCTTTTGATGTGCTGTTCAACAGCTGCAGAGCTGATTACTTCATCGCAAATGTTGCACCTGATCTTCTCCATGCTAAATCTCATTGCGCTGGCGTTATGTATTGCAACACCAAACCAGCTTGGCGCATTCGTCAGCTATTTTTGATCGATGGGAGCAGGATCCCGTATATTATCAAGCACATACTTTAACTCTGGATCGCTTGTCAACTTTTCCAAGAATCCCCTGACTATTTGCCGGGTGGTGCGCTCTGCTGCGCCTTCGCCTCTATGCTGGACGTTGACCACATAATCATAGACGAACGGGCTGATGTACAGCGAGCATACGTCAGCGATCCAGCTGAACAGAGTCGCTGTGGTCCTGTCTTCAAGCATTGCCTGCCGCTTTTGTTCAAACATCCTCCCGATGATGCGCACATTGTAGAGGTACATCTTTTTTCCAGTCTTTTGGTCTGCGCCTGTAAAAAGTACAGAATCTCTCTCGTCGTAGATCAAACCAAATGAAACGTTGTACGGCATCTTGACATGCTTGCTCTTTGGCGCATATTCGAACAGCTCATCCATAAGGGCCTTGAGAAGCGCGTAGAATCTTTCGACGCTCTTTTGCTTTTCTTCGTTCTCTTCTTTCTTCTTTTTCAGGCCCACTTCAGTAACTTGGGCGCACGGGTTATAAAATTGGCAGTGCCCGGGAAGACACAAGATCTTGTAAAAAATATGAGGCGAAATGTCTCAAATACTAATTTTTTGCAATTCCGGTCTCATAGCTCGCCCCATGTCAACTGTTTTCACTAGGGTATTTGAGAAAGTTGACTAACGGTGCTAAGTATCAACCCGGAATTATCTCACCATGACAGCAATAATGTCACTTCATAACGAAACCGCAAGCAGAGGCAACTTCACCACCGGCCAGAGCTGGGGTGCACTGAGAAAGGCATGGAAGGGATACAGGATCGCAAAGGTCCAAGGCGACAACACCAAGATGAGGGAATACGCGACCAAGATCCGCAAGCTCCAGGGTGAATTGGGAATCAGCGTTGCCTCATTTCCGCACTTAGGCATTAACTAAGTGCGACCTTCCTTTTCTTTATGCATTCATATCACCCGTAAATCGAACTGTTATTTTGCGATAGCTGCTGTTTTAGCTTCATCTCAATCTGTGCTTTTGGGAGCGCCCCTATCATAACATCGACTACCCTTCCATTCTTGAATATCATCATCGTGGGAATGCTCTGGATGCCAAAAGATCCTGCGACCATCTGGTTCTCATCGACGTTGAGCTTGCCAAACGCGATCCTGCCTGAATATTCTCTTGCTAGCTGCTCGATGATCGGCGAGACCATCCTGCAGGGGCCGCACCACGGTGCCCAAAAGTCGACAAGCATTATGGGATATTTTGAAACCTCGCTCTTGAAATTAGAGTCCGTCAGGACCACCGGCTCGGTGAGGGAAGACATCATTGCCCTTGTAGCTGCGGCCTTTTGCAACTCTGCCATCTTTTTCTGCTTTATCGCCTCAAGCTCGTCGTCGGAACTCATGCATTGAAAAATTGCGCGAAAGTGGCTATAATCCTTACTGAGCGATACGTATTATTGTCTGATCCACATTTGGGATATGCATTGGAAAAAGGGGAGAATAAGACTCTGGAGCAACAAGCCCAAAATGAAGAGCCTGTTGAGAATGATCTAGAGGCATTGAGATCAGAACTCCAGTCTGTAAAGGAAGAGCTGAAAAAGGCAAAGGAATCCTCGGAGGATAGCCTGAACAAGCTAAAGTACCTCATGGCCGATTTTGACAACTACCGCAAGCAAATGGAAAAGCAGGCCGCCGCAAAGGTCGAGAATGCCAAGGCTGAATTGCTACTAAAGTTTCTCAATATAAGAGACGATTACCTGAGGGCGCTGTCTGTGGCAAAGCAGGCCAAGACCGAGGCCGTCGTCATTGAGGGATTGGAGGGGATACTGAAGAACATCGATTCGCTTCTTGCCTCAGAAGGCGTGAGAGAAATCGAGACGGTTGGCACACCCTTTGACCCCAACGTGCATGACGCCATAGCGCATGCGGCGAGAGATGACGTACCGGAGAATACTGTTACGGCTGAGATTAGAAAGGGCTACATCCTCAACTCAAAGGTACTCCGGCCAAGCCTAGTCGAAATCGCCAAGAAGATAGTTAAAAATAGCGTTTCTGACACTACACCGGAGGAAGATAGGTGATAATAGTATGGGCAAGATAATAGGTATTGATCTTGGAACTAGCAACTCGGCAGCCGCTGTGCTGATAGGCGGCAAGCCAACTATAATCCAGGCTGCAGAAGGCACGTCAATAGGCGGCAAGTCGTTCCCGTCTGTGGTGGCATTTACAAAAGATGGCCAACTTATCGTCGGTGAGCCAGCTCGCCGCCAGATGCTCTCAAACCCAGAAGGCACTGTCATCGCGGCAAAGCGCAAGATGGGAACCGACTTTAAATTCAACGTGTTTGGCAAGGAATACACGCCGCAGCAGATTTCGTCCTTTATCCTGCAAAAGATAAAGCGCGATGCTGAGGCGTTCCTTGGAGAAACAGTAGACCGTGCCGTCATTACCGTGCCGGCGTATTTCAATGACAACCAGCGCCAGGCGACAAAGGACGCAGGCGAGATCGCCGGTCTGCGGGTAGAAAGGATAATCAACGAGCCGACGGCAGCATCTCTTGCATACGGCCTTGACAAGGCGAACAAGGACCTGAAGATCATGGTCTTTGACCTTGGCGGAGGAACACTTGACGTCACCATCATGGAGATGGGCGGCGGCGTGTTCCAAGTAAAGTCAACATCGGGCGACACACAGCTTGGCGGAACCGACATGGACAACACGCTTGTCGAATACGTCGTTCAGGAATTCCGCAAGCAGTCCGGCATTGATGTAAGGAATGACAAGGCTGCCATGATGAGGATAAGGGAAGCAGCAGAAAAGGCCAAGATAGAGCTTTCAAACGTGGTCACAACAGAGATCAACCTGCCGTTCCTTGCCTATGACCCGCAGTCAGGGCCAAAGAACCTGATATTGCAGCTTACAAGGGCCAAGCTCGAAGAGCTGCTAAAGCCCATAGTTGAGCGGTGCAGACAGCCGATGCTGCAGGCGATACAGGACGCCAAGCTGACGCCGGCAGACATTGACAAGATCATATTGATTGGGGGCCCCACCAGGATGCCGATGGTGAGGCAGTTTGTGGCGTCTGTCATGAACAAAGAGCCGGAGCGGGGCATCGACCCGATGGAGGCCGTGGCCATGGGCGCAGCCGTGCAGGGCGCGATAATTGCCGGCGACGTTTCCACTGACATTCTGCTGGTGGACGTGACCCCGCTGACGCTCGGAGTCGAAGTGCTTGGCGGACTAAAAGAGGCACTCATCGATCGCAACACCACTATCCCGACCAAGAAGAGTAAAGTCTTCACCACTGCAGCCGACTACCAGACGGCTGTGACGATACATGTGGTGCAGGGCGAGCGCCCGATGGCGGCTGACTGTGTGTCGCTGGGCATGTTTAACCTGTCTGGAATCCCGCCGGCTCCAAGGGGCGTGCCCCAGATAGAAGTCACCTTTGACATCGACGCAAACGGCATACTGAACGTCAGTGCAAAGGACATGGCTACCCAGAAGGAAGCCAAGATCACCATAACCGCGAACAACAAGCTATCAAAGGAGGAGATTGAAAAGCTCAAGCGCGAATCGGAGCAGTTCGCCGAGGCTGACAAGAAGAAAAAAGAGGAGGCCGAGGTGCGCAACGAGGCAGATAACCTCATTTACGCTGCAGACAAGCTGGTCAAGCAGGATCTCAAGGACAAGGTGAAGCCAGAGCAGGCAGAGAGGGTGAACAAGCTGACGCAGGAGCTGCGCGACGCAATTTCAAGCAACAATGTTGAAACGATCAAGGCAAAGGTCCAGGAGCTGAAAAACGTGCTGGCAGAAATCAGCACAGCAGCCTATCAGGGAGCTGGAGCAGCTTCGGGAGCTGCAACAGGCCCACAGGCCGGCGGAGCTGCAGAGACAGGATCTGGCTTTGCAGGCGGAGCCGCTGCAGGTCCAAACCCCAACCCGTGAAACTAATTGATCATACAGCGCGGTGAAAACCCTTGAGCAACAAGCGGGACTATTACGAAGTCCTAGGATTGCAAAAGGGCGCTAGCAAGGAAGAGATAAAGAATGCCTATCGCAAGCTGGCGCTGCAGTACCACCCTGACAGGAACAAGGACAAGGGAGCGGAAGAAAAGTTCAAAGAGATATCCGAAGCTTATGCTGTGCTCTCCGACGACGAAAAACGCAAGCGCTATGACACGTACGGCCACGTTGGACAGGAAGAAGTGTTCCGCGGCTCTGAAGCGAACTTTGACGAGATATTCCGCGACATGGGCTTTGGGGGATTCAGAGATATCTTCGAGCAGTTTTTTGGAGGCGGAGGCAGGCGCGGCGGTTTTTTCGGAGAAGATCTGTTTGGCTTTGGCGGCCGCCGCAAGGGGCGCGACATCATTTACGACATGGAGCTCACGCTTGAGGACGTGCTTCGCGGCAGAAAGGAAGAGGTTGATGTGCCGCGGATGGGCAGGTGTGGACAGTGCGGCGGCAGCGGCGCGGCGCCGGGAACAAATCTGCGCAAGTGCACCGTGTGCGACGGTCAAGGGCAGACAAGGCGCGTCTACAGCCAGAATAGGTTTTCCACTTTTGTAACGCTGGAGCCGTGCAGGACCTGCCAGGGCCGGGGTCAGATAATTGAGCGGCCATGCAGCAACTGCAAAGGGGAAGGCAGGGCCCGGCAGGTGAAAAGGGTCAAGCTGGAGATCCCGCCTGGTGTAGAAGATGGGATGGCATTCCAGATGCGCGGCGAGGGCGAGGTGTCCGACTCCGGTATACCCGGCGACCTTGTCGTCAGGATTCACGTAAGGCCCGATCCGAGATTTGAGAGGCTCGAAGATGGCCACCTGCTCTACAAGCTTGACGTCAAATTCACCCAGCTTGCGCTTGGGGCCGAGCTCAGGGTGCCTACCATTGACGGGTACGAAAAACTAAAGATCCCTCAGGGCACGGCCGCAGATTCCATCCTCAGGATAAAAGGCAAGGGTCTCCCGCGCTATGGCCGGTCGGGCAGGGGCGACCAGCTTGTAAGGATAAATGTCAAGGTTCCAACCAAGCTAAGCGACAGGCAAAAGTCGCTTCTCAAAGAATTGGACAGAGAGCTCGGTGAGTACTGAAACCATTACTTTAAAATATAATTCCGACCCACTTTTACTATATGTCGTCACCATTTGATGAATGGTTTGGCAGAAGAAGACGCATTGGATCCTGGTTCCCAGATATTGACGAGATGATGCGGCAAATGGACAGGATGATGCAGGAAGCGTTCAGGAATATCGAGCAGCAGGTTCCAAAGAACCTTGTAAGAGAACGCAAGATGGATGACGGCTCGGTGGTCCGTGAAATGGGGCCAATAGTTTACGGTTATTCTGTCAAGATCGGCCCAGACGGCAAGCCCGAAGTGCGCAAGTTCGGCAACATCGATGCGTTTCCAAACCTTCTGGGCGGCGGGCTGTCTGTCAAGGAAGTGCGCGAGCCGCTGGTTGACGTCATCAGGGGCACCGACGAGATTCGCGTAGTGGCCGAAGTGCCTGGCGTAAACAAGGAAAACCTGAGGGTGACTGCAGATGAAAATTCTGTCACAATAGAGTCTGTTACCGGCCAACCCAGGTATCACAAGCGGGTTGAGCTGCCTGAAACGGTCAACCCTGAGACTGCGAAATCCACATACAAGAACGGAATACTTGAAATTTCGTTCAGACTGAAGGACAAGCCGAGCTCGGGCGTCAACATCCGCATCGATTAAGCACAAAACGATATTATATTCGCTAGACTGCAGACGACCGTGGGCGGGGGTCGCCAAGCCCGGTCAACGGCGTGAGATCAAATTCTGATTGACACGACGCTCAGATGTTGACGATGATGACAGTCTGGTGACTGGGACACCTCATTCCTTAGGGATTCGTGGGTTCAAATCCCACCCCCCGCACTCTTTTACCGGGGTAAGTACAAGGCGATGATTTCGGACTATTGATGGTCGTATATACGAAAGCTTGGGCTAGATGATGGCCTGCGCACCATCTTAAAGATGCACTTTTGATGTTGTAAGATGGTAGATGGTAAAAGCTTTGCAGATGCGATGCGCGCATCTCCCACATCTCCACGGAGTGCAAGATGCAAAAGATGCATCTGGTGTCAATTTGACACAAGATACGAGATGGCATCCCTGCATCTTGAGCACATCTCACACATCTGTCCACTCGCTCTTGCTAAACGTACTACTGACTTGCTGATGTTGCAGCACAAGTCTTGTTGGCAGTGAGATCTGCATTCAAAGACAGGTCTTGCGCAGTCAGTTTGGCTAGCCAGCAAAACTTGGTGGAAAATGTAGACATCGGTACTGTTAACTTACCGTTGGGTTGTGCTCTGTTCCATTATCCTTCCAACCGACGCTAGGTTAACAAAGCCAATCAAGCTACCTTTTATAGCTATCAGCATGTATAATATGGTGGTAAAGTATTGAGGCTAGGATTCACGATCGTTGTTGCCTTTGCCATCGTTGGCGCTGTCTTGGCTACAACCAGCCCGATGAGTCTGACGGCCTCTGCAAGTGCTATCTCTCGTTTACTCCGCCCACCCATGATGTCAGACGTAGAGGTTTCAAATCAAGAACTAATAGATAGGACAAACGCTTTGCCAGAAGTTAAGGCATTTCTTGCACGATACCCGACATCTGATATTTTCGTAGAGCGGGGCTATTTTCGTGTGGATTATCAGATAACACAGTCTGACTTGACGGGCAAACGATCTGACAAAGAGGTCATCCCAGAGCACATTCAGCCATACATTTCACTGAAGGTCTGGTATGATGGGGATGGATATCCAAACGGCACCATGCGCCTTATGTGCACTACAGATGAGCACGGTCAAATCAGATACATGATTTCAAGTGAAGCGGAATTGATTGAGCTGCTGGACAAAGAAACCTGCAAGATTGTCTAATTTGCAAGTCTTTTTGGGATTTTGTATTGCGAGCGTCCATTCGTTTTCGTACCTGATCTTGTACCTACCATTTCTGCAAATATCCTGCTTGTCAATCCTTCATTCTATCAAGAAGGCATCGCAAGTTCTGGAACCCTTCGACCCATTTCTGCCATAATGCAACAATTGCCGGTGTGGTAAAAATTTGCCATCACCCATAACACCCGCCTTTCGATGCCAGCAAATCACCCGTAACTTGACAGCCGTGCAGCGATGGCAAAATCCGCAGCCAACTTAACAGCGTCAAAATTTAAGCCACAAATACGGCATTGCAAAGACATCGCGACTCTTAGCAAATCTTTTGTACTATACCATGTTCCATCTCTGTGGTAACATACAAGATGAAAAGTTATCGCATGTTCATCGACGGTGACTGGACAGATTCGTCAGATAAGAAGCTACTTTCTGTGCTCAATCCTGCTACTGGTCAGACCATTGCCAGAGTGCCAGAGGGCTCTGTGCAGGATGCCCGCGCGGCAATCGATTCGGCTCATGATGCCTTTCACAAGGGAAAGTGGCCACTTATGACGCCAAGCGAAAGGTCAAAGATAATTTTGAGGTTAGCAGAGCTTACCGAGAGGAGTATTAGCCGACTGGCGCGCATTGAATCAATGAACCAGGGGCGACCGTTTAAGGAGTGTAGAGATTCTGACTTTCCGTTTGGTGTTGACAATATCCGGTTCTTTGCTGGGGCTTCAAGAGCACTGGAAGGAATAAGTTCCAACGAATTTCTTGGCAGTGGCACAAGCATTATTAGAAGAGAACCTATTGGCGTTGTTTCATGCATCATACCCTGGAATTACCCGTGGATGATAGCGGTGTGGAAGATGATCCCGGCGATTGCGACAGGCAACGCGGTGGTGGCCAAACCCGCCAGCCTGACACCTCTTTCGCTACTCGAATTTGGTCGCATCATTCAGAAAGCAGGGGTTCCAAGGGGCGTGGTGAACATAGTAACTGGACTCGGCAGCACAGTTGGCGATGAGATCGTAAAGAATCCAAAGATCAACATGGTTTCGATGACTGGCAGCACAGAAACCGGGAAAAGTGTAATGCAGCAAGCTGCAGGCACTTTGAAGAGGGTGTCCCTTGAGCTTGGAGGAAAAGCACCCTTTATTGTCTTTGAAGACGCCGATGTAAACGCCGCCGCTACTGGCGCGGCAAACGGCGCATTTGTAAACTCCGGTCAGGATTGCACCGCCGCCACCAGATTCTATGTGCACAAGAGGATTTATGAAAAGTTCATCAGGGCATTTGTTTCAAAAACAGAAAAGATACGCATAGGCAACCCCCTCGACAGAACTACCGATATGGGCCCTCTCATTTCTGAATCCCATAGAAGAAAGGTTGAGAAATATGCTGACATTGGTAGGAAGGAAGGAGCAAAGCTCGTCGTAGGCGGACGCAGACCAAGGGGCAAGCAGTATGAAAATGGCTTTTACTTTGAGCCAACCGTGTTTATCGATGCTGAGCAGGATATGGCCATAGTCCAAGAGGAAATATTCGGTCCGGTAGTTGCAGTCCTCCCCTTTGAGTCAACAGACGATGTGATACGAAAAGCAAATGACATAGCATACGGACTGGCGGGATCGGTGTGGACAAAGGACATCTACAAGGCAACCAGGGTCGCCAACGAGATCAGGTGCGGCGAAGTCTGGATAAATGATCATCTGCCACTGGCTTCAGAACTGCCTCATGGTGGGTTCAAGCAGAGCGGGTTTGGCAAGGACCTGTCAGTTTATGCACTGCATGAATACACGGAAATGAGGCACGTCTACATAGATACGAGCGGCCATCCTGTGTAGCCCTTTGGAATCCCGGCTAGTATAGCCGGTGCCGCGCCTCTCTGACCTTTGATGCAAGCGCAACAGGGAGGCTCTCGTTTATAGCCTCTAGCGTCTTTTGCAGGTCTTGGTCATCGTGCGCTGCGCATGTGAAAAATGGCTCTGCAATGTTCTCGTCTATCATGATGCCTCGCTCCAAAAGGACAAGATGCAGCTTTGAATACAGGCGGGAGTTGCATTTTACGAGCTCTCTAAAGTTGCTTACTTGATCCTGTTTTGTAAAGAGCACCTGAAACATCCCGGGATATCCTTGTACTATCCCATCAACCTTTCTGTCTTTCAAGATGTCGGCCAGACCTTTCATAAGCGCGCCTCCAAATTTTTCTATGTTCTTGTGCACATAACCTTTCTTGATCTCGTCGACTGTGGCGTCAACAGCGGCAAGCGACACAGGATTGCTGGCATACGTCCCGCCATGAAAAACCTTCTTTTTACCAACCTTTTCCATTATCTCTCTGGCGCCGGCTATCACGGAGATCGGGTAGCCGTTACTCAATGACTTTGCAAACGTGCTCATGTGCGGTATGACTCCAAAGAGCTTCTGAGCGCCGCCAGGAGAGAGCCTAAAGCCTGTTTTGACCTCGTCAAAGATGAGCACAATATTGTTCTTGTCGCATAGTTCTTTCAAGAATTTCAAATAGCCTTGCTTTGGTGGAATTACGCCGGCATTTCCCATGACCGGCTCGGTAATTATAGCTGCAATATCGCGACCTTCCTTTTTTACAGTCTTTTCAATTGCATCAAAATCATTCCACTCATTGACCAGCACCAACTTTTCAATTGCTTTGGGAATCCCCAGAGATGACGGGGTTGGTCTCGGTGGATCATGCTCTTCGCCAGAACTGGTCGAAT
>DASVCY010000031.1:0-8975 GCA_036381375.1 Nitrososphaera sp.
CTTGGAATACAAATTGCTCGACATCGGTGAAATAAAGGTCACCACTACCACTATTTGCGATGACGTTCTTGGGCTTGACATTGCCAAACGTTCCTCCTGACTTGTGAATCTTGCCAATCAGTTCGCCGGCCTGATTAAGTAGCAAACGAAGGTCTTTTTCCTCTTTGCCCCTAAGGTATGCTTTTATCGCTTCTGCCAGTGTCATGCCCTCGATAAATTGTGTGACCAAGAGCTTCCTGTCAAGCACTACCGCCTCTATCCGAGGCGTTTGCAGACCAAGACCCCTGATATGCCGGATCGCCTTGTATTCAAAGCCGAGTCTGAAAAGCTGGTTGACCCTGAAGCGCCTTTTGACCGGCGATGTCCAGATACTCAGGGCTGCCCATTTGGCAGCCTTTGTTTTGGCAAACTCTTTGACGACAACCCTATGCCCATCTTGCAATTCGTACAGAACCGTCCTGCTGTTGAAGTTGCCAAGGCGCTTTTTTCCAACTACCGAATAACCGAGATCTCCAAGCCAGTCCCTGCCGTCAACCACCAACTTACCTTCAGGAAGCTGCCAGTATGCGCTCCTTGGGCGGGCCATGAATTCGGGAAGATTGGCGGATTTGGCGCGCCTCCTGATCTTGGACTCTGCCTCTGCTATTGCAAGATGCATGATCTTTCTCCCTGCGTAGGTGTGCACAAAATACGAGCTGAACTCCTGCAACCTTTTTGTCAGCTTGAGGCTCGTTCTGCTCTCTTCCACAAGTACGCGTTTATCCGAAATCTGCAAGAGACCATCATCCCTTGCTACAAATAGACTATTGTCTTCTGCTATGATGTCCGATAGTGCTTTTCGATAACCATCAAGCGCAAACTCCAGATTTCGCTCGTTATTCACTGTATCATTATTGTTGCTGTATGTCTTTTGGTAGCTGTATGCTGCGCTTGGGTAAAGGGACATCCTGTGCTTTATTTTGGAAAACACTACAAATTCCAAAGGGAAATTGATCTCAGTGCTCAGAACGCCGGCAGAACTGACAACATCTTGGACCTCTTCTAGGATGACGCGACGTTTGTACATCCTTTCGATCGCTGCAAGAAACTCTGCATTGTCAAGGGGCTCGTAAATGTGCAGTAGCCGACCGACAACAAATTCCCCGAGAAAGCCGGTTTTTGCATCTCGTTCTAGGGCCTTTTTGTCCACTGCTAGGACTGACACCTTTGTCCCTCGCTTTGTGAAATAGGCATACTTGACAACATAGGGATAGTTCTCAAGTACAGCCAGGATGTCTATATCACTGCCGGGCCTGGCGTAGCCTGCTACTTGGGAGCCATAGATGCACACGGCTGCAACTGCGCGTCTCTTTGCAACTTTGCTGATGCATTCCCTTGTTACTTGAAGCTCTTGCGGCGAAATACTAGACATAACCTGTCTTTTTCTTTCGCAGCCTGACGCTTTCAAACTCAGTAATCTTGTCCTTCACCACCTGATCTACCTGCAGCCTTGCCATAGCTTCAATAGGGATCTTGATCACGTTTGCGTCGATTGGAACCTTTGTGGTAGGGAGACCCTTGTTCATCCACATCTTGATCACCTTGTCTTCAAGCTTGAAGTCTCTGAAGCCTTCCGGGAACCGCGTGGTGATATGCCTTACCAGCGTAGGATCCGACTTGAATACTGCGCGCTCTTCAAGCAGCCTGCTGGCATCTGCATATGTCCCTTCAAAAAGCGTGCCGGAGACTTCGTCTGATATTACCTTCATCTTAACTATCCTGCTTACAAGTTCCAGGTAGTGCATGAACTCGTGAGCTAGGATTGCGTGTATCGTCCCCTTGAGGCCGTGCGCGATGAGCGGCGCGGTTATCTGGACAACCACACGTAGCAGGTTGTCGTCACCCACGACAGGTATTGTCCTTGCAAACAAAATACCCATCTGGGTAAACTCTACTGCGGAGGTTGAAACCACAAGACTCGGCTCCACATAATAGTAAGGATATTTCAGCCCGGATGCTTCTTCGACCCTCTTTATTCCCTCCAGAACAAGGGGGAACCTCTCGATCACAAGGTCGTAGATCTTTTGAGGGATCTGTCCCGATTTGAATGCGTCGTGAACCTTGTAGAGCGGGTCAAAACTACTCATCTGCTGCCGCTGTGAGATGTTGACCCTCTGAAACAAAAACGTTACTGAAGAGAGACGTCAAGAACGTCGAATGTGACGCATTCGCACTTGGCACCAACGATCTCTGAAACATTTGGCTTCATGTATTCCTCGCCTCCAACGAACTGTTTTATCACTAGGCCCCCGTCAGCAACTATTGTAAGCACAAACTGGTTGTCATTGATTCTGCGCGCGCGAGCTGAATGAATCTTCTTGGTCGCCGTCTTGTGTTTGTTCTCAAATCTTACTTCTACACCATCAAGCGCGCCAAGTTTCTTGATGTCGTCTTTCGTAATTGCCCTTTCGCATCTTACATGAATCCTTGTCGTGACCTTGAAGCGTGGCTGTAGCTTTGGCTCCTCTTTGAGGACAGACAGGCTGGCCTGCATAACGCCTGTTTTTCTAATCTGCTTCTTTTTCAGCTTCCTTTTCTTTGGGTTAAATACTCGAGCATAAAAGGGCCGGCCACTTCCAAGTACCAAACTGTTCTGATCTTCGCTTCCGATCCAAGAGAATCTCGGTGTCTGGCCGCCAGTCATTTCGATCAGCCCACTCGCAATTGCGCCTTCAATGCTGTCAAAGCCAGATAGACCTGAATATCTACAGGATTCGCAACCCTTGCCTTCGCAATTTGGGCATCTGTCCTGCTTTTGAGAGATGCCTCGGATCTTTTTGACGTACCTGCCAGCAATTGCAAGCGGCCTCGACTTGATTGCAATGTCTATGTTGTTTCCCTTGTCTATTGCCAAGTTTACCGTAACATCTGGTTTCAGATACTCGACTCTTTTTTTCAAGAGCCGGCCAAGCCGCATCCCAAGCTCGCGGGTAAGCTGGCTCTTGGCGCTTTCCACGCCACGTATTTTCAGACGAGCCCTCAGAGCATCCTCGCGCTCGAATATCTGGGTTGGCAGAGTCGCGCCGATAAGAAAGGTATCAAACTCATAGCCCCTTATCGATCGGGCAATCTTTTGTGCAATTGAGTCAAGGTCATCCATAAGGCCGCGGCATATGTAGCATTGATCTTCGGATCGTGATCCCGTGATGCCATGCCTTTCAGCACATCGCTTGCAGAGTTTGTATTGCTTCTTTAGCAGAAATATGGTCCGGGCATCAACCAAGACCAAATCTCCTCAAGAGCCCCTGCATCTGCCTTCCCTTTGATTGCTTCATCATAGTCTTTGAGTCATTGTACTGTTTTATCATCGCCTTGATCTCGCTTTCCGGCAGGCCGCAGCCTCTTGCTATGCGCTTTCTCCTTGATTCGTTAATGATGTCTGGATCCTTCTTTTCGTCTTTTGTCATCGACTGTATGATAAATCGCCATCGTTCCATCCTTACCTGCATGGCATCAAGCTGATCATCTTTGACCATGCCAGAAAGCCCCGGAAGGTTCTCTATCACATTTCTAAAGCCCATCTTGCTCACCTGCTCCATCTGGGCGTAGAAGTCCTCTATTGTCATTTTGCCACTCATCAGCCGCTTTACTTGGTTTTCATCGGCCTGAAGCTCAAGACCTCTTGCCATCTCCAAGAGCGCTTTGATATCGCCCATGCCAAGCAGCCTGCCAACAAATCTCGTTGGCGAGAACTGCTCCAGGTCGTCAATGCGTTCGCCAGTGCCGATGAACATCACCTTTGCGCCCGTAGCTGCTGATGCCGCTAGCGCGCCGCCTCCTTTCGCAGTTCCGTCCAGCTTTGTGATCACAATGCCCCCTACAGGAGCTGCCTTGTGGAAGGCTTCAGCCTGCTTGAACGCACCTTGACCGATTGTGCCATCGATGACAAGCAGCACTAGATCAGGAGTTGTAACCCTATACATGTCCGTCATTTCCTGCAGCAGGCCTTCTTCCTCCTTGTGTCTTCCGGCAGTATCAATTATCACAACATCGAGCTTTTGATCCTTAAAGTGTTCAAGCCCGTTCCTCGCTATAGCGACTGCGTCTTTGTTATCCTCCTCACCATAGACCTCGACATTGATCTTACTGCAGTTCATCTTTAGCTGCGTCAACGCGCCGGGACGCCATGTGTCTGCTCCCACTACTCCGACCCTGTAGCCGTGCTTTGTGAGCCACCTTGCCAGCTTGGCGGTAACGGTGGTCTTGCCGCTACCCTGGATGCCCAGCATGAGGACAACGTTCTGCTTGCCGGGATTAAAGAAAGAGGTTGCAAGTTCACGCTCGTCCTCTTTTGCTTTGTCTATCGTCTGTATAACTTCTCCAGAGTAGCCGAGCATCTTGGCAAGTTCTCCGTACAAAATAGTGACAATGTGATCCTTTCTTGAAAGCCCCTTTGGAGGTTGCTCCTGTAGCGCCCTGTTCTTGAGGTTCTGGGTGATAGAGAGGACGAGCCTCACGTTGACGTCAGACTGCAAAAGTGCGCGCTGGACATCCCTGCAGAGCGAGTCTATGACCTCCTCGTTGATATCAGACGCACCGACTATTTTCTTCAGGGCTCCCCTGAGGCCTTCGCGCAGGTTATCAAACATTTACTTTTACTTGTCTACTAATGACACGTCCTGTATTTCAAATATTCCCCTCTGGCCATCCCAGCGAATGTTGGCTGCATTTATTTTCAATTTCTTGCTATAAAGCGGGCAGTCGACTACCAGAGTTTCAGCCTCGCCTCCCTCAAATGTGAGATTAAAACCGTGCTTTTTGGATAAGGCGGTCAGCTTGGCTAGTGATGTCTCGTTGAGCTGTTTGCCAAGCCACTCTTTGTCAAGGCCCATGGCAGACACGCTGACTACTATTATCTTAAAGCCACGCTCGATCAGGTCGCTCATGTATCTTGCTGGCTCGATGTTCCACAGAGGGGCTATTGCGACAAGTCCCTGTGTTCTGCATGCTTCTTCAAAGGCCCGCTTTTGGAAGTTGCTTGCGATGCCTCCATAAACAACCCCCTGAATGCCGTAGCGGGACTTTGCCTGTGCCATTGCTTCTTGCAGAGCTTGCATTTCGTCCTCCTTTGACCTGTCCTTTATCGCAAATTCTACAGCAGGGAGCTCCATTGCGTCTGCAAGATATCTTGTTACCCAGCTATTTGGATAGTGAAAGATCATACTGTCGTCTGCCGCAGGATGCATGGTTATCAGGCAGGCGATCTGGTGATTCATTTCCTGTGCGCGGAATATTGCATACGTGCTGTCCTTGCCCCCGGAGTAGAGCGCTGCCAGCCTCACACGGGAACAGACAATCGTGCTCAATATTAACTAACTTTGCGCAAATGATGGCTAACTGTTTATATCTCCAGCAGGACAAGTTGCAGCTGCAAAGCAAGTTGACTGCCGTGCTACTTGAGGCCAGAAGCCTCCGGAAATATTTCCCAGTCAAGAAAAGCCTCCGCCAGCTTTTGCAGAGGAGTCCTGGCGAAGACTTTGTCAGAGCAGTTGACGATGTCAGCTTTGCGCTGGAGAAGGGAAAGGTACTGGTGCTGGCAGGTCAGTCAGGGTCTGGCAAGACCACAGTTGCAAGACTGGTGATGCGGGCAATAGACCTGGATAGTGGCTCGGTAATCTTTGAAGGACATGATGTTACACATCTCACAGGCAATCAGCTAAAGGACTTTCGAACCAAAGTTCACATGGTCTATCAGGATCCATACGCGTCTCTCAACCCCCGCATGAAGATTCTGGATATTCTAATGGAGCCAATCAACATACATGACAAAGTGAGCTCAAAGCAGCAAAAAATAGAGAAGGCATATGCGGCTCTCCGCGAAGTCAGGCTAGAACCAGAAGAGGTCGCCAGCAGACTGCCCCACATGCTATCCGGCGGGCAGCGGCAGAGGGTCGCAATAGCGAGGGCGCTTGTCCTCCGCCCTCGTCTGATAGTGGCAGACGAGCCTGTGTCTATGCTAGACGTGTCGGTAAGGGGCGAAATACTGGAGCTGATGCAGGATCTGAAGAAAAGGTTCGGCATATCTTACATTTACATAACGCACGACCTATCAACCGCCCGCTATGTTGGCGACGACCTTGCAATCATGAAAGCAGGCAAGATAGTGGAGATGGGTCCAATAGATAGAGTTCTGTCAGACCCGTACCACCCATATACCAAGGACCTTATCTCGGCTATACCCGAGCCGCCTGTTTGAGGCATCGAGCTCCACTGAAAAATATATTAGCATCTGATAGAACACACTCAGCAGTGCATAGAGCACAGATAACACGTGTTTCCTGGGTAATTGCCTTCGTTTTGCTCATTTCTACCGCTGCTACTATTACCACCATACCCGCATTCAGCCAGGCGGGGGAAGAGAAGGGTTCGTATATTGACCAAGTGCAGTTTATCGAGCGCCAGAGCGAGGATCTTGCGCTACAGGAGGTCAGATCGGGCGACCTCGACATATATTATTTCAAGATCCCGCTTGAAGCCGCAGACGACGCCAAGAACGATCCGCGGCTGAATGTGTATGACAGGACTGCCGGATCAATGGGATTCTTTGTCAATCCGGCACCTGCTGCGAACGACAACGTGCTCAATCCATTCCAATTCAGAGAAGTGCGGTACGCGCTGAACTACCTTGTGGATCGTGACTTTGTGGTAGACGAAGTGCTCAAGGGCTACGGCAGCCCTATGATCGACCCATTTGGAATCTATTCTCCCGAATATCTACTTGTAATAGACATTGTAGAATCGTTTGGGTTCAGATACAATCCAGCCCTTGCGGAAAGCATGATAACCGAGGCGTTGGTTGATGCCGGCGCAACAAATGAAAATGGCAAATGGATGTACAAGGGCAATCCGATAACCATCAAGATGATGATAAGGAGTGACGACGCGCCTAGGGCCGCAATGGGCGAGTTGCTCGCGTCCGAGCTTCAAAAGATCGGCTTTACCGTCCAGAAAGAATACGGAGACCTCAACAAGGCCAATACTATTGTGTACGGATCTGACCCGGCAGATCTTCAGTGGCATATTTACACCGAAGGGTTTGCGGGCACTTCTGTTTTCGTGAAGTACAATCCTGTGACCCCCGCCCAGATGTATTCCCCATGGTTCGGCAGGATGCCAGGAGCCCAGAACCCTGCTTTCTGGAACTACCAGAATTCCACACTTGATGAGATCACACAAAAAATATACTTTTTTAACTTTACCTCGGAGGAGGAAAGAAACGACCTTGTCAGACAGGCCGTGCAGGCAGGTGTGCAAGAATCCGTAAGGATTTTCGTTGCGCAAAAGACCGACCCATTTGTGGCATCTTCGAGTGTAGAAGGTTTGGTCAACGATTTTGGTGCTGGGATAACGAGCAAGTATTCGCTGCTCAACGCCCGGATCCCTGACAGCAATTCGCTCAAGATTGGAGTCAAACTCATCCACCAGACATCATGGAACCCCGTGGCAGGCCTGAACGACGCGTACAGCAGGGACATTTATTTTTCTCTGATTGACACAGCCACGTTCCGGCATCCGTACACCGGCGAGATAGTCCCCCAGAGGGCGAAATGGACCTCCATAGAGACGGAAGGGCCTACGGGCAAGCTTGACGTTCCCCAAGACGCTCTAGTATGGGACCCAGCGTCTCAACAGTGGAAGCCAGAAGAAAGTGGCCGCGCGATGAGCAAGGTAACGTTCGACCTGCTATATTCAAACTGGCACCATGGTATCCCGATGGACAGGTCGGACCTGTTGTACGTAGAATACTTTTTGTTTGAATGGGGTACCAATTCTGGCCAGGGCGACTTGACCGTCGACCCAGAGTACACATCGCAGGCGCAGGCGGCGATCCCACTTATGAAGGGAATCAGGTTCATTGACCAAGATACGGTTGAGACTTATGTCGACCAGTGGCACTACGACGAGAAAGAGATCGCAGACTCGGCCGCGATCTGGGCTACTGGGCCGTGGGAAATCACTGCCGCTTCTGAAAGACTGGTCAAATCAGGAGAATTTGCATATTCGCGCAGCCAGGCGACTGCAAAGGACGCCAAATGGCTTGACCCGATACTTCCAGAACATGCCGAGGCAATCAAGGCCGAGCTGCAAAAGATGAAAAATGAAAACTTTGTTCCGCCTGCCCTGCAAGGCATTGTCAGCCCTGAAGATGCAGTACGACGCTATGATGCAAGCATCGCTTGGATCAATGCGCATCGCAACGCGGTGATTGGTAATGGGGCGTTCTACCTCGACAGCTACAATGTGGCAGGCAACGTAATCACAATCAAGGCGTTCAGGGACGACTCGTATCCATTTGAAGTTGGCCACTTTGCAGAATACGAGACGCCTAGACTGGCAGACATTGTGTCGGTCAACGCAGGACCTATAACAATAGGCCAGCCAGCTTCCATCACGGTCAACGTGGAGATCGATGGCCAGCCGAGCAGCAACGCAACAGTAGACTATTTCATTTTTGACAAGGACGGCAAGATTGCGATCAAGGGCAAGTCCGAGCCTTCCTCCAGCAACGCAGGCGAGTTCCTGATCAATGTATCCGGCGAAGAGACATCCAGGCTCTCACCGGGTCCAAGTCAGTTGCGCGTATTTGCAAGCAGTCATGACGCACTGCGCCCTGACATCACGGAAAACACCATCCTAGCAACAACAATGACGGGCAGTGGCCAGACACAAAACCAGAGTGGCGGCCTGCAGCAACAGCAGCAACAGGAACAGCAGCCCGAGCAACAACCATCCGGCTGCCTTATCGCAACAGCGGCGTTTGGCTCCGAGCTGACTCCTCAGGTACAGTTCTTGCGCAATTTCAGGGACAACTATATCCTTTCAACTGCCTCCGGAGCCGCATTCATGAATGCATTTAACTCTGTGTATTATTCGTTCAGCCCGCAGGTTGCAGATTATGAAAGAGAGCAGCCGTGGCTGCAGGCAACTGTAAGAAC
>DASVCY010000032.1:0-2922 GCA_036381375.1 Nitrososphaera sp.
GACGCTTTGGCTGCTGTGATGGGGGCGAAGACAATCTAACTAATCACTTTTCAACAAATCGAGGCTTGAATAAAAAGGTTCCTTTGCCTGCAGGTTCATAAGCTGGCATTGTCTACACAACAATAAGATAATAATCATCTCGATACACCTTGACAATGATTTCCACAGGCTCTAAAGCATTGGATGCCCTACTTGGAGGGGGCGTGCGAACAGGGATGGTAACCGACGTTTACGGCGAAGCCGGCTCGGGCAAGTCTCAACTCTGCTTTACCCTGTGTGCCAACAGCGCAAAGAATGGCAGTAGAGCGATCTTTGTAGACACTTCGGGGACTTTTAGGCCTGAGCGCATTGTAGAAATTGCCGGGTCCCCGGGCGTTCTTGACAGGATCACATTTGTAAGGGTGCTTACCACGTACGATCAGAGAAGCGCGGTAAAAGAGATAGCAGATATTGGCCCACAACTTGTTGTCGTTGATAGTGTGACATCGTTGTTCTCAGCAGAATATTCTGGTCCAGCTCGGCATCTTGCTGTAATGAAGCACCTACACGAGCTGGCGCTTGCCGCCATAAACACTGACTGTGCAGTTGTTGTTACAAACATGGTCAGGAACACCCCGATAACCGTAGTCGATCAGGCTGGCCGCAATATAGCAAAAGCGGTCGTCCCGTCACAGCAACGGGAATATCTTGGAAGCTCGGTCTCGATCTATTCGCACGTAAAACTAAAGCTAGAGATAATAGATGCTGCAAAATCGCTATTCCGGGCAACACTGGTGCAGCCTGCGGGCAAACAACAACTGGCCCCATATGCCATAACCTTGCGTGGGATTTCAGATATTTTTTATTGACTAAAAATTTATACCTGTATCGCCATTGGTGCATGTGGAACTGCCCCGGCAGGAAGAGCTGCTCAAGACCGATAAGGTGCCGCTATCCATAGTCCTCCCAACGTACAACGAATCTCAAAACATAACCAAGATGCTAGACTCCATAGCGGAAACGCTTCCTGCGGACGCACATGCAGAAATCATCGTCGTGGATGACAATTCTCCTGATGGAACTGGCGACATTGCAAGCCGGCACAAAGTTGGCAACAAAGGATTGCATATTCAGGTGATCAAGCGTCCCGCCAAGCTGGGCCTCAGCTCTGCCATACTTGCAGGCGTCCAGTCTGCTACTGGCCAAATCGTGGTTGTTATGGATGGAGACTTCTCGCATCCTCCGCACACAATTCCCAAGATGGTCAAGGAACTTAAGGATTCGAAATATGACATCGTGGTCGCGTCGCGATACATAAAGGGAGGATCGGTGATCGGCTGGCCGTTCAGGCGCAGGCTGATGAGCAAAGGTGCGACCAAGATAGCGCAGGTCGGACTCGGCATACAGATCAACGACCCTATGTCCGGGTTCTTTGCATTCAAACGACATATCATAGAAGGCATCAAGTTTGACGCTATCGGCTACAAGATGCTGCTGGAGATCCTCGTCAAGGCTAAAGGCGCGCGTGTCAAAGAAGTGCCATATACGTTTACCAACAGGCATGCTGGAGCGAGCAAGCTGGACTCTACTGTCATGATAGATTATATCAGGGCCGTTTGGCGACTGTATCGCTACGGCAGAACTGTAGCCCAAAGTGAGAAGCGGACATCTGTCAGGTTCCTTTCAAAGGCAGGCAGGTTCTACACCGTCGGAGCAACTGGCCTTCTTGTTAACTATCTGGTCTCACTTTTGTTCAAGACAGTCATCCCAGAACTCTGGTACATCTATGCAACTGTCATTGGTATAGCCTTTTCCATGACGTCCAACTTCTTCCTTAACAAGCTGTGGACGTTTGAGGACAGGGATTTCAGTGGGAAGAGGACGGCCATCCAGTATGGCATGTTCATGGGCTTTAGCTCACTTGGCGCTCTCATACAGCTTGGTATGGTGTACCTGCTTTCTGAAAGCTATGAAGTAGGCTACGAGCCGGCGCTCATAATTGGAGTCGCTACAGCGGCTGTCGGCAACTTCTTGCTTAACAAGAAATGGACATTTAAGGAAAAAATATGGAGTTAAGCCAACTATCCTCCTTATTCTGTCACGATCTTGGCAAATTGTAATCAAAAGACTTAATAATTTACTTCCCTATTAACAGGCAACCAAAAATATCCGCTAAATGGGTAGAGACCCTCCGTATCAACAAGGGGCATTTGAAATCCCTTGCGATAGGAGGACGACTCTGCCTATCTGTCCACCCCTCTTTAATAATTGGACACTTGCTTTAGAGAACAGGGGCACATGACGCCAAGTTCGCTCTGCTGACCCCTCCCACTGCTGAACAATACATCAAAAAGCTTCAACTGTGACATATGATGATTCTTCCATTGCTTTCTGCTGTCATTCTGCGAACCACATAAAGCCGGAAGAGATGCACCTGCAGAGGATGGGAACTATAGGACAGATGCAAGCGCGTTCTTTTAGTCGCCTCTCCCCTCACCTCACCAAGGCATTTGTTGCCCCAGCGCCAGAACTATCAGCGTCCATACATCCAATCAGAAACGGAAAGGGACTTCGACACTATGCAGAATAGCAAGATTTTGATCTGCTGCGAAGGTGGTGGGGTTACTTGTCAAAATATGGTAGACGCAACGACCATCATAGGATGTGTTTGCGACATCTGCAAGGATCTTATCCCTGGAAATAACTTGCGCATTGTATACGCAGACCATGACTGCACAGGGGCAAACGGCCTGAAGCAGGGCGAGATGCGCTGATTGCCAAGATTCCTGTCGAAAGGGGCATCCTCGAACTTGATTCCTCTCCCGCTATCTGCTAGAACACAAAGGACTGGAACAAGTGTTCTAGAGATCCAGTTCAACATTGGGTGGATGCTGCAGCCGGAAGAGAGCCTAGTTTGCGCGCCTCTTGCGTGGCTCCATGAGC
>DASVCY010000033.1:0-7529 GCA_036381375.1 Nitrososphaera sp.
CTTACTTCAAGCAAGCTGTACAAGACAATCTTTGTTGAAGCAAACCTGCAAAATGCCAAGGTTGCTGGTGCCGACAAAGCGGGTGCTTTTCTGAAATATGCCAAGCTGGATGGCACGACATGGCTTGAGCAGTTCGCTGAAAACAAGACCCCCTCCTGATACCGGTCCCTCTGCCAAGTGCAACGACCGTGTCATTGCTCATAGTATCATCAATGTTGATGTCCACCTTTTTGACATGCCGGCGCAAAAAAAGGGTGCCGTAGTGGGGGATAGAAAGGTACCTTCTTTTTCTTTGGGTGCGCCCCTTTACCACACCTTAAGAGTCTGCCTGTAGGCAGGTGGAAATAGCGCAGCACGTACCCTAAAAGCTGTACGAACGATTCAATGTACCTGAATGACGTGCATCCCTTGTCTTCGCTCGTCTTTTCCACCTCGTCATGCGATCTGTCGATGAAATCGAAATCCAGCATGACTTGTGCATGAACACGCCTGACCTGCCATGCGTTGTAGGAGCGCCAGCCGTTGACCATGCACACGAGAGGCTATGTCAAAGGGCCAGGTTGAATGTAGATTCGCTAAACCTACCTGGCAGGCAGGTCAGTTGCGCGACAATGGACCCATTTCCAAAGATTTATTAATTATCAAAGAATCCTTTTCTCTTAGTATGGCGCAAACGCCTCCTGCCGGAGGAAAAGTATCGCGGCGCGACTTTCTGAAATTAATGGCAGCCGCCGGTACAGTCATGACGTTTGCACCTTTTGTTGACTGGGGCAAGTTTCTTCCGAATCCATCGGGTAATGTTTCAGAGAGGGTAAAGGCACAACTTGCCGATGGTGAAGTTGTCAATATTAATAATTTTGAACCCAATTCTTCCAAAGTAATCATCTACCCAAGGAGCGATGACGAAGTTCTTAACAAGGAAGCATTCCGCACATGGCAGCTGATACGCCTTCCAGTTGAGCTGGGCGGAGACAAAAATGATGCTTCCGCTTTTCGCGCTTACAGTATGGTTTGCTTGCACCTCTGGTGCCTCTGGAAATACTGGCCACAGGAAGGAAGGAAAAGAGGAGAATGCCCCTGCCACGGTAGTATGTACGATCCTCTGACAGGCAAGGCATTCGCAGGTCCTGCATCTTTGCAAGGACCTCCTTCAAACGTTCTACCAAAACTTGATCTAGATGTCGATCCTAACGGTGACTTGGTCATACTCCCTCCAAGATGGGACCCTAATGCAAATGGAATAGTTGGATATGGGCGCTACCTTAACGTATGAGAATAGTTTCGTAAGATTCGTCCGGTGGGTCTACGCCGGATTAGAGCGGACCATATTCATGGGGATGAAGTTCACCCTCCCGGGCAGGTTCGTCAGCCCGCTAGGCTTCCTCGGCATGCTTACTTTTATAATATTCATCATGCTCGGCATCACCGGCGCGCTCTTGATGCTTTGGTACGAGCCTATACTCGACAGGGCTTGGCACAGCGTAGAGAACATCAATAACACGATCCCATACGGATTCCACATACGTAACATACACTATCACGCATCAAACGCGATGGTCATGATGGCGCTCTTGCACATGTACTACCAGTACTTTAGCGGTCGCTACAAGATCAGAAACGAAATCCTCTGGGTCACAGGCGTTATACTAGGAGTGCTCACAATTCTTGAGGCGTTCACCGGTTATGACATTATCTTTAGCGAACGTGCAGAGCTGGCTATCTCTATCGCAGCGTCTCTGACAAACTCCATACCGGTCATGGGACCTCAGATGAGAGATGCATTCTTTGGTGCAGGATTCCATGATTTCATCCTGAGGTTCTATACATTCCACGTATTCATGCTGCCTATAGCCATGCTTGGCTTGATGGTAGTTCACTTCCCAAGGTTCCTGGTCTTCGATGTACCCATGGTCATGGCGGTAGCTGGTGCAATCATGCTCACAGGGGGCGTTTTCCCCGTCAATATGGGCCTGCCATTTGAACCTGAAACGCCGCCGGGCATCACGGTTCCAGAGTGGTACTTGACAGGGCTCTACGCCTTCCTGCGCACGATGTATGACAAGTTTGTGACAGGTGTACTATGGCCAGGACTCTTCATATTCACACTACTAATAGTGCCGTTCATAGACAAGTACAAGAAATTCTCTTGGAAAGACAGGCCGATAATAACCGCAGTGGGCATCACCAGTCTTGCACAGATCATCGTCACCACGTACTGGGGCTTTTACATCAATCCAGACATTGACAAAGCGCTGTTAGAGAGGCTCGTAATTGACCCCATATTCTTCTACTCGGTCATGGTGTTATTGATCCCGCTGTCATTTGGCTTCACCTACATGATGATAAAGTTGGCCAGACATGCAGAGGCAAACGCCAAGCTCCAACCAAAGAAAGCAAAAGGCTCGATAAATATCTCACTCAGGTGGATATATGCCCTGTTTGTTGTGCTTCTGGCATTCCAGGTGTACCTCAACATTGCAGCGTACTATGCAGTATTGCAGGGCATGAACAACTGGTCCCTGTTCATAATGGGAATAATCATGCTAGTATTTGCAGGCATGTTCCACCTTTACAGGTACGGCAGATCCTTACAAAAGGCCCCACCGCCAAAGCCAGTCCCTCCGGCACCTGCAAAGCCGGCAGCAGCTCCGGCGCCCAAGCCTGCCCCGGCGGCGCCGGCACCAGAAAAGCCACTGGCGGCTCCTCCGACAGCCCCTGCGGCAAAAGTCAGTTCTGATCAAAAGCCGCAGCTTCCGCAACAACAAGGGAAGCAAGCAGCAGCTGGTGGCGACAAGACCATCGCGTCCCTCGAGCGCCCCGCTCCTTTTCCTTCAGAGGCTGGATTGGACAGTCCAGACAAGAAGGCAGGCACATGACAGCCAAGCAGACAAACAAGCTTTATATGTGAAAACAGAAAGACTCAAGATCGGGTCATGGCAAACCACGCTGGTGGCATTAGCATCGTTGCTTTTATCGTTGCACTTGCAATAAGCATGGGATACTACCAGTTCATTTACCTTCCCGAAGCCAATGCGAAGCCTATCCTTCCAGAAGAAGTAATCAATCCCAGAGATACAACTACTGTGGAAATTGTGGAAGGAGCAGGCTTGGAATCCAATCCAAGGAACTTTGTTCCAGCCGAAGTCCGCGGAATTATAGGATTGTCAAACAGGGTGCAATGGACAAACAATGATGGCGTTGGACACACGGTCACAGGGGAATATGTAGATAGAGTCAACGGTCCATTCGATTCCACACAGCAGCTGGGCACAGTGATCATGCCGGGCGAGACGTTCGAGTTCGTATTCACAGCGACGGGCAAATACGAGTATCATTGCACACCTCATCCGCACATGAAAGGCATGGTAGAAATAGTTGAGAACTTCGCCTAGTTCTTTTTTACCACTTTTGTGTAGGCGATGTCGTTTGCAACTTCTTTGTGTTCCTGTATTATAGAGACGCGGAACTTGACGTTTGATGCGCTTCCCGTAGCAGGAACGTGATTGGTGACGGCAGTGAACTCGATAGTGGTTCGTCCCCCAAGTTCTGCCTTGAATATCGAAAGGCGGGCGTACGGGTGTTTGATCTTCTTCCCGTTGAGATTGACATACGAGAATACATCGCTAGAATTTTCAATCTGGGAATTGATGACAAGGCTGTCGAACCTGCCTGGATAGTTGATAACTACCGTCCCATGCAGTTCTTCCCCTGCCGCTACAGAGCTTTCCACTAGTGAGACAGAAATCTGCTTTTGAGAACTCAACAGCAAAAAGTCCATAGGGGATGAATTTAAACTAACTCGGACAGATAACGTTCGCACAATTTTTAGCTAGTTATCGAAAATGCTTGAGCATGCAGATAGAAAAGACATACGTCGATTGCAGGAAGAAGGATATGACGATCGAATGCCCGGCCTGCGGTGGCAAGGTCTACGAGTACCGTGACGGCAGATGGAAGGAATGGATCTGTTGGAGGTGTGGTCATTATGAATCCGACACGCCGGCGTTCAAGGAATACCCGCACCTGTTTCGGGACATAGTACGCAAAAACGCCAATTATTTCCTCGAAAAATATGTGCGATATGGGAGAGGGTTAGAAAGGAAGGAAATCCAGACCACATAGTGCCCTTCATAGGAAACAATATTGATTTCATTTAGTTGGGCGAATAAGTGAAGTCTGCTGTATAGATAAAGTCTTAAGGTAGTTCGTTGCCAGTATGATACGGATGCGTCTATCAAGCATCACGATAGATGCCGATGGATCCCCGTCCGGTTACATTGCTTGGTACAACCATTATACCGGAAAGCAGGAAGTCAGAGTTCTCCGTCCTCCAGCAAGAAATGAAAGATTTGGCGTCCAGAAGATGGAGATGCTGGCAATTTATTTCGCCATCGTGAAAAACCTGCGCCAAATAAGCATTCTGGCCAACAAGAAAAAGCAGATAGTAGTAAACATCAGGAGCGATTCGAAGACCTGCATCGAACAGCTGCAGGGCATATCAAAGATCAGGGATGCAGTGCTGCAGAGGATATGCACATCGATAAGAAAGCTCCTAGATAAAATGCCATACATGATAGTTTTCAACCACCTCGAAAGAGCAAGGAACCAAGCCGGCCTCTTGTTGGAACAAAAGAGAAGAAAAGAAATAGAGAAGCAGTTGGAACACGAGTACCAAAAGCAGTACTACTATAGCACGGGAAGATTCGTGCTCGGCGGACAGTACAGGCTGGCCACTGCATAAATATATTAAGTGAGGTACGATAGTACCGAACTGATTGCAGGAGCAGCCGCCGACGCCGCAAAAGCTGACCTATGTCAACGGCTATGCTATAAGGTATCTCGAGCACGGCCCACGCGATGGCAAGATTCTAGTCCTATTGCACGGAATCGGCGCTTCCGCAGAGCGGTGGTCACGGGTGATCCCGACTCTTGCTAAATATTATCGCGTGATAACGCCAGACATTATCGGGTTTGGGTATAGTGACAAGCCCACCGTCGAATACACAATGGATTTCTTTGTTGACTTTTTGAGTGGATTTCTTGACAACCTTGGCATTCCAAGAGCGCATATGATAGGTTCATCGTTTGGGGGCCATCTGGCAACAGAGTTTGCGATAAGGTTCAACCGCAGGGTGGACAAGTTGGTGCTCGCATCGCCTGCAGGCATGATGCGGACATCTACCCCCACACTTGATGGCTATATCATGGCTGCACTCTATCCCACCTACGAAAATGCATTCAAGGCCTTCGAAGATATGGCCCATGACCCTGGTGCTGTGACAGAGGAAATTGTGATGGACTTTGTGAACAGGATGAGACTTCCGAATGCAAAATATGCCTTTATGTCTACGCTGCTTGGAATGAGGCATGCCCCCAAGCTTCAGAGCAGGATCGGCAAGATATTATCGCCCACCCTGCTTGTCTGGGGTGACACGGACAGGATGATACCCGTGCAGTATGCCAAAGAATACAGAGAGATCCCTGACAGCGAGCTTGTCATCATAAAGAACTGCGGGCATACGCCCTATGTTGAAAAGCCGATGACTTTTAACAAGATCGTTCTAAAGTTTCTGGTCGGCAGAAGCCAGCAGTAGGTAGCAGCGATTAGGCTTCCTTCTGGCTCTTTCGCCTGCGCTCAATCGGAACCACTATCACCTGCACTAGATCGCCATCCTCGATCTTGAGCGCTTGCCTTTCGGCCTCTGGGATCGAAATTCTGCCACCGCTCTGAACAGTAGTCTTGAACATAGCATTGTAAAAGGTAAGGCCGCGCAGCACGGTAAAGTAATTCTGCATGGTATCCTGTTGTATGTTTGCGAATTGCTTTAGGAAGTCCTTCTGTGCTTCACTTCCCTTTTCAATTGCCTTCTTGAAAGCTTCAATTGGATCAGTGGGATCGTTAGAGCTCATATAGCATGCAAAAACACGTATCTCATTTATTTAACGGTACTGGTAGGGATTATCACAACGCAAACGAAACCGTAAATAAAATAGCGATGTCTCCACATATACTGGCGATGAAGAGTCTAGACGGAACTGACTGTAAGATGCCAGGATGAAGTAAAAATCCACTCTGAGCTAATTGTCATGAGAAAGTTCAATAAGGATCTTGATCACGAATTGGCTAACAGACTTGCAATCGCTTTTCCAAAGCTTTGACCCAATCACAAGCATAAACAGCGGCCAAGTCTTCCTCTGGGAAAAGCACAATGGTTCTTCTTGGTACGGTGTTAATGGCGATCACATTGTCAAGATAAGGCAGACAGGCTGCGAACTACCTGAATTTTCGTCATTTCCAGAAGACAAGGCATGGCATCGCAGGATGTTCAGGCTTGATGACGATGTGAAGACTATATTCGGAGAAATATCGCGCGACTCGCTTGTTCGGAGGCTCGTAAGGTCATATCCAGGCCTTCGCCTCATGAGACAGGAACCACACCAGTGCATTTTTTCATTCGTATGTGCCAGTAATACCAACATCCCGATGATCCGCAGAATGCTCCGCAGCCTGACAAGGAAATTCGGCACGGCGGCAAAGATCGATGGCATAGAGCTTTTCACATTTCCGTCTGCAAGAGACATTGACGGGGCAGATATTGACGAATTGCGGTCGTGCGGGCTAGGCTACAGGGCAAAAGCGATAAAGGCGGCTGCCCACGCGATCACTTCAGGCCAGCTAGACTTTGACGCGCTCAAAGCTGCGAGCTATGAAGAAGCAAAGAAAGAGCTATTGCAGATATATGGGATAGGGAACAAGATAGCAGACTGTATACTGCTATTTTCTCTTGAAAAGCTCGACGCTTTTCCAATAGATGTATGGATTGCACGAGCGCTCTCGCATAACTATAGCTGGTTGCATCAGAGAGTTTTTACGGACAAGCTCACATTCCATCAATATGAAGAGCTGTCGAACAGTGCAAGGAAGTATTTTGGCAAATATGCCGGTTACGCGCAGCAGTACCTGTATTACCACATGAGGCAAACTGCGGGCAAGAATTGGTGACAACACTACTACAACAAAAGTATTGCAGAAGTCACGTCGGCGCTTCTCTTTGCATGCTTGGAAAGAAAAAGGATATTCTTGCTGTTTTGCCAGCAAGAGATCATTTTTTCATTTTTACTGTCCTGTGCCGTTCAAGAGATCTTGTACTCCACTGCTCAGGTTGCCAAGAAGTCCTCCGCCATCAGTCTGGTTTCCGTCGGTTGTCATGTTTCCTTCCGTTGCTCCACCAGTTACGTTGCCGGCTGGTGTCGTGCCCGTGCCGATCAATTCGTTACCGTTTTCGTCAGTCATGGAATCAACGATTCCATATATTGGCTGTCCCATGAAGTGATCGTCGGTGTCTTCAGTCGCCAGTGAGATGCTGACCACATTGTTCTTGTCAATGATTATGAGCGCATCTGCGCCTGTCCACTTCGGCTGACCATCTGTAGCGACATCAACGGTACCAAAGATGAAAGACGTTCCTTCGCCACTGGTGTCTATTGTGGATGAATCGGAAGATACGAAGTTGGAAAGCTCATGCGTA
>DASVCY010000034.1:0-13790 GCA_036381375.1 Nitrososphaera sp.
TGTGGGTCTATCTTTCCACTATCTCGATTGATTGGATCCTTGCCTGCTCATAATCTACTGGCTGTTGTGACGTTGGTCCATTTCCGCCAATAGTCTGAAGGCTCGCTATTTTGTCTACAACATCCATGCCGCTTATCACCCTGCCGAACACCGTGTATCGTCCATCTGGGGCCCTTGTACTGTCATTCTCTTCAAGGACAATGAAGAACTGCGAGCCTGCGCTGTTTGGATCTGCTGATCTTGCCATCGACACTATGCCCCTTTCATGTGGTATGTCGTTGAATTCTTCGTCCAGTGTGTAGCCTGGGCCTCCCTGCCCCCAAGTGTTCCTGTCGCTGTCATCGCCCTTGGTATTGGGGTCACCTCCCTGTATTACAAATCCCGGAACAATCCTGTGGAAGAGCGTTCCGTTGTAAAAGCCCTCGTCAGCGAGTTTGATAAAGTTCTCGACATGGTTCGGAGCTGCGTTGGGGAAGAACTCAATCTCTATCGGGCCTTGAGTCGTGTTAATGATTGCGATCTCGTTTGAAGGCGTCATATCCGCAGTTGACTGGGCTGGCTCTGGCACTGCATATGGATCGCCCTCCGGGTTTGGAACATAGTCGTGATTGACTTTATAGATGAATATCCCAAACAGAATGTTCTCTTTATTTTCAAAGCTGGGGGAAGCGTAAACCAGATGTAGTGGCTGGTCGTCTCCACCGTCGGCAGGATATTTGATCGACTCCGTGTAGATGCCTGTAAATCCGTCCGTCCATCCTTGAGTTACATTCCGCACATTCTGGATGGTGCCTCCTGCCCCGAATGAGATGTAGGATGCCGGCTGGAACGGGAAGAGCTTGCCAAGGAGCGTATTGTTCCAGAACTCTGGCTTGGGGGTGAACCCATCGCGCTCGATATAGCGAGTTTCGTCGAATCCACCGATCCTCATGAACCATTGCTTCTTGCTTTCGTCTCCGCCCTGACCGAGGCTATAGAGAGGAACCTGTTGTGTAGTACCATCAGTCGTGTTGGCGTCTCCCCGGAGCCGTACCTGACCAACAACGTATACCAAGATATAATCAGCCTGTAGGTCTTGTGCGATCTTCACGCCCGACTGCTCGTCAGAGATAAACATCTTGGCTAATGTTGCGATGCGTGTGGAGTTGAGCGTCGCGTTATCCGCAAGTGTCGTCCTGTTGCCGAGTGTGGTAATCCAGTAACCATAGTCCCACCACGACGCAATCACAGCGTCCTCTTCCGTGTTCTGCTCGATCCATTCCATGGCGTCAATCCAGTCGTCAGTCTGCGTTCTAAAGCCAGTACCGCCGTTTGCAATCGCAGCAGGAATGTCTGCGGAGCTCAGCCAGTTGGCGTTAAACGGATAGAACATCGGGAGAGAGAGCATCATGATTGTAACTGCGACATAGGCTATCTTTACTCCCTTGCCGGAAGTGGAGCGAGCTCTGCCGGCAAACTCGATCTTTCTTCTCTCCTCTCTTGTGGCTGCCATCGGCTTGGGAGACGTAGATGGTGTTGCAGTTGCTTCCCTGTATGCCATAATGCTACGAGTCACCTCGTACAGACCCAGCCCTGCAAGGACAATGATGCCCATCGATGCAAACACGAGCAGCCTAGCAAAAGTTGCGCTGACATACACGCCCGTTATGCCGAGTATCAGTGCAAATATCGACACGTCATCTCTGCGCTTGAACGCAAGCCAGGCGCCAAGCCCTGCGAACATCAGGAGTACGGAAAAGTCGACAAAGTAGTCAGCTACTGTGGGCGTAAAGTGCTCCGCAACCGATTCTACAAGAGGATTCTCGGCACCGATGAACGGGTTTACTGCGTTAAGATACCTAAAAGTTGGAGATATGTATGCTCCTCCGGCGACTAGACCTATCGCGGTCGCTACAAAGGCGATAAGCAAGAATGCCGTGTTGCGAAGTTGTTTTTGCGGCCCGCTGAACTTTTTCAAAAAGTTCGCAATGATGAGGAAGATCGTTCCTCCTATCATTGCGAGGCCGGGGAGCCCGAGAACAAATTCGATACCCGGTCTTGGGAACGCGGCCGCGCTTATCAGAGTGAATACTGTGAATGCTATTGCGACATACATTGGGATCGTCAGGTCCCTTCTAAAGAACGGTAGCGCGACGAAAAAGATCGCTATTGGGATGCTAAAGTATTGGATGCCTCCCCACGAAGCGTTCGCCAGCCCGAGGATCAACCCTCCTGCAATTGCCTTAGGTATGGCATACTTGATCTCTTTGTGCTTCATTGCAGAAATGAAAAGGTATGCTGCAATGATGCCGAAAAAGAGGCCGAGCGGCTCCGACTTGAACCATCCGAGGTTGCCTCTCTGGATTATGGAAGGACTGAACGCAAGGAGCAGCGCCGAGAATAGCCCTGCTGTCGTGTTGCCTAGCACCCTTACAAGTGCAAATAGGGCAATCACAGTCAGAGAGCCTATTACTGCTGGGAATACTATCGTAAAGTCCAAGAGGTCGCTTCCGCCGCCAAACATCAAGTATAGAATTGCAGTCGTGATATGCAAGCCCGACTGGGAGGTCTCTGGAATGGGTCTACCCTCGGGGTACCACGACATAGTGTCATGCCACTGCCAGTATGCGTCCAGACCATTGTCTACGATGAACTTGGTGGCGCGGTAGTCAAAGTACGGGTCAAACTCGTTGAGGTAAAATCCGTATTTTACAGGGTAAAACCTCATGATGAGCGCTGAGGTGAATGCAAGGGCAAGCACAGCGATTACGAGCAGGTGCCTTGTCTGAAACTCAAAAGATCCTGCTCTAAACAATGGTCTGGTACCTTCTAACATCGTCGTTCTGGGTACAATTCACCCTTTTTTTAAGGTACTGTCATTAAATGGCAATTGTTTATTTTATGAGAGGATCGCGCAGAACAAAGCGAAGATGGCCTCTCAATGAGCCAAGCCCGTCTTATGGGAAGCCCGAATTTCTTGATAAATAACGATTGCTTTTCTTCAATCAATTAATGAACAGAACATCCCTACGGAAGCTTGTTGACAAGTTGACAAATTTGATTTGCATCTGCAGATCTTGTTGATATTCTACATTGATGCAACAATGGTAATCATTTCATGGTTATTGTTCATTTTTTCATCCTTGTTGCTTATTTATGCAATAAGATCTATTATCATTGTAATTTATGCCAAGAAGTTTGCCACCATAAGACCAGATTCAGATGATGACGCCGCTATAAACAACAAGAAAGTTGTAAGAAAATATCCTCCAAATGGTCATGATGATGGGAAAAAATGCCGCAATAGACAGCTGCCATTTATTTCCATTCTAGTAGCGACCTACAATGAATCTGCCGTGATAGACCGGTTTCTCAAGAGTTTCTAAATGCAGACATATCCTGCAAATAAATTCGAAATTATTATCGCTGACGATTCAAATGACACTACATTCGATAAAATATTGAAATTCTCTTCAGATCTTCCGAACCTGAAAGCCATCCATCGCGACAGAAGAGACGGATGGAAGGGCGGTGCGCTCAATCTCGCTACTGGATTAATGAACCCTGAATCCACCTTTGCTATTTTACTAGACGTAGACAGCGTGTTACTCGGAAATACGCTAAAAAATTTGTTCTGGAGTTTGGTAGGAAGCCAGATACAATAGTAGTGGCTGTACAGGGATTTCCAATTTCAAAAGCATACTTGGGTGGGAGACTGGAGGGCCGTAATAATGAAAAAGAGAGAGGAAATTGGGTGTCGGGAGCGATAGATTTCAGGCTTGCCAACAGAAATGAGCTCGAATTTTTTGCGAAGCAAAGACTGGACATTCCAGTTCAGAAAACCGGCAATCTTTTCATGGTAAGGGCAAGCGTTCTGAGGTCGACAAAATTCTGTTCCGATTTATGTGAAGATTGGGACCTGACCCTAGATCTCTACATGGGAAACAACTATGCGAGTATACGAGAAACAGCGGATAATCATCATCAATGCCCAAACAAAAATAATGAAAAAATCACTAGCATGAAACCTGTCATTGCTTTTAACCCGCGCTTGGTATGCTATTGCAAAGCTACAACAAGACTCGAGTCCTACTTTAAGCAGAGGATGAGGGTGAGCGAAGGTCATACTGGAGCCTTCAGAAGAAGGATAGTATCAATACTCCAATGCAAACAGCTATCATTGAATGAAAAATATGAGTTTGCAATAATGGGATTTCAGTATGCCAAGTTAATAGTTGTTCCAATTATCATTATACTGGATACTTCTTCGATGATGGTGATGATTTCACTACCTGCTAATATGAACACTGCTACTTTATCATCATTATTCATTATCGCAGTCCCATTGTCAATATCCATCCAATTGGCAAGCCTGTTCTTAATACTTGCGAGCATAATTCTTGGAATCAAAGTCTGCAGCAGAGTAAGAAGATACGGAACCGAGGATGTTGCAAATTTGCTTGCCTTGAACATACTCCCAATACCTGCTATTTTCACTGGGTCATTAAGAGGACTCTTGAACAACAGCGGAACGTTCTATCGAACAGAAAGAAATATCCTGCACGCAATTCAGGATTCGGAGGCATAGTACGGGCTCGTCAATTCCTTATGTAGTTTGAGATCTTTTGCCCAAACATCGATTGCGAATTAAATTAATAATTGCGCCAAACAAGAAAAAAGCGAAGAAAGGAAAGAGTGAAATTTCGAAACTTCCATGTGTGGAGAGGGGTTCATGTGTTCAATCAATTCTATGCCAAATATAGGGAGATTATCCTATTCAACAAGAATATCATAATTGCTGCCATCGCTTCCATCATTGCCGATGCATTAGTTGTTCAGTACTCTGTTGAGCGAATCACAGACAACAGCGTTGTCGTTTCAATACTTTCGATATTGACTGACACAGGGGTCTACCTTGCAACATTCGCAGCGATGTTCTTGATTGATAACAGAAACAAGTATGTCGATACGGAAACGGGCAAGAAAGACTCCGCCCGGTTCAAGCGCGACGTAAAGAGGGTAATTACCGCCCTAGGGGTCTCCGAAGTAGTTTACATGATCGTCAAGTTTACTTCGATCTATGTGGTCTTGCAGTTAAACGCAGTACCTCCATACCAAGCCGCAATGTTCACCACACTGTTGGCATGGATATTCTATGTAATCACTGCAAACGTAATAATGATGAGGTTTCGAAAGCTCTCACGATAGAGGCACATAGATGCCAGCAGGTCGCAAAACCAGCCCAGAATAAAAATCCTTTTTCCTATTGTCTTTGGGATATCAAGTCGTCGAGCCATTTCGTGAAATATGGCTTATCGCATCGTTTGCCGTAAGTTTTGGTTTCTAGCACTATCCTCCATTTCTGCAATCGCTGCATAATCTGGCAGCCTCATTTCCCCAAAGTTCTGAGCCACAGGTAGGACATCGTATCGTTATAGGATATTGCCACCATCGGCAATGCGTCCTTGTCATTGTGTTTTTCTTACTTTACCCTGCCCTGCCTTTGGGTCTTCTTGTGTTATCATATTGCTGATCCATGAACTTCCTTATCGTAATTTAGAGTCTGTATCATACACTTGAGGCAGAATTGCCTTGAGCACGGCTCATTGTTGGCCCATATTCCAAAAAGGTGATGCCTGTGTCATATTAATTTTATAAGAGATTATCTGTAAAATCTTGTTTTGGCTGTTTATTTTTGCGGTTCTCATATGATATAAACCTAGACTAACTATTTATTGCGAGAAATTCAAAGGATATTTATGCACCTGCTTTATTTTACTTGGTGCTGCTTGATGACCGATGTATGTCGCAGAAATTTGCAATAAACTTTCTAACTGATTTAAACTACGAGGAAGCTCAGAAAATCTCGTCCCTAGTCAAGACCGCAAATGATGCTATCGACAAGTACTTTGGGATTGTAACCACATTTGATATCTTGATTTGCAGGGGAAGCTGGGAAATGGAAGTACAGGTTATCTCTCGCAGAAAGGAAACAACTGAAAGGTCCATTTGCAGCGATACAAGATTTGTAGGGATGACTGATTACAGGCTTCAAGAAATTGTGATAAGATGCGATGTCGCAAAGTATGGCCATTATCTTCATGAATTGATCCATGGCATCATCAGCAAGAATCATACACATCAGCTGCGGGAAGGAATGGCGTGGTACTTCACACTCAAGCTCACAGAGAACTATAGATACGTAAGACCACCTTGCGCCTCCTGGGTATACGAGATGTACGTAAACCCTACTAAGAGACTGGCAGAAATCGTAGGGGAGGAGTTCCTGAAGGATTTTGCATTAGGAAAAGCCACACTAGATCACGAGTCTCTGCCAAGGGATGTACAGGAGCTCTTTTTGCCTGAAGAAATTTTTTACTCTGATAAAAGGAGCCGAAAATGAGAGGATGTATTAGGATGCCACGAATGTCGTACTCGCAAAGTAATGGAAAGAGAAAATTGATCAGTTGCGCCATATTGGCAATGTTTGGGGAGGGTAGAAGAGATTGAAAATAAAGAAAACAAAAATGAACGATGCTGCGGATATTGATGAAGCCGCTTTTCCAATTGCTAACGAAAGGGAGCCAGAATTAGAAGCGATCTTGGGCGAAATCATTGTCGCCGATTTTCAAACACATCGTTTGAGGAACGTTCTCAGTGACAAGGCCGCCGGATATATTCATGCAGGAGGAGGGTATTATCGAAAAAATCAGAAAAACAGCAGTACAACTAACACCTTCAGTCATAAGGGCAGACTTTACCGCATATCTATATCAGTTCAGGAGGTAAAGTTCTAGGATGAACTCTTCTGTGAAAATAACACTACAAGATATCGGCTGACGGTTTCTACTGGACCGTCGGGCTCTGGTTAGTCGCCAGTCATGCTGATTGATTTATCAGGTTCTGGTTACTCGGCGGCTTGTGCCGCAAACCACGTATCGAATTGCCAGAAAAATTGTTCGATTTTCTCGCTACAGCCGGACAGTGCCGTCATGAGACGTGTAGTTCCATAACCTCTTGGCCAGATTGACCGCTCCATTGAAATTTGTGTTGCCCTGGCAGCAATGGGCATCACATACAAAAGGCCCGCAATGAGGTCTCCTGCTCGTACTGTCGCCACCTCACATTTTTATCATAAATCTTGCTACACAGAGTAAAAAACTTCAAGCCTGTCTTTCCTTTTTGCTATCCGAAAAAGAGGAAACACAACAGCGTGTCATTCTTTTACTTCCAACCATTGCTTGTCCGCGAATTGATAAGGTTAAACCTGCCTGTCCACCAAGGCAACGGGGTCACTATCATAAATTGTAAAGATTATGATAGATCAAGCAATAGATAAGTACTACATTTCATTATTTGTGATTTATGGAAATTGTCGATTCCAGTGTTGTCGAACAGATCGAGATGAAAATGATACGACCTTCGCAGTTTGCGATACGCGACAAATTTCAAAAGAATGACGCTGATTTTGAAACACTCGTAAATAGCATTCGTGAACATGGCCTGCTGCAACCTATATTGATCAGACCATTTGGAACGGGCTTTGAAATTGTTGCAGGCCACCGCAGATTTCAGGCCTGCAGAAGCCTTCGATGGAGGTTCATATCTGCAAAAATAAGAGAGCTATCCGACAAGCAGGCATATGAGATTCAGCTTACCGAAAACATTCAAAGAAAATCGATGGATCCTATAGAAGAGGCGGAAGCGTTCAGAAGGTATGTCATTGACTTTGGATGGGGTGGAGTAAGCGAACTTGCAAGAAAAATTGGAAAAAGCGAGGAGTATGTTTCACACCACATTCAGCTACTAAAGCTCCCTGAAGATATCAAGCAGAAGGTTGCTAGCAAGTCTCTGAACATCAGCCAAGCGATTGAAATCGCAGAAATTCCAGTTGACAAACAGCCAAAGTTGATTAGTCATATAGTGAACAACAATTTGACTGTCCGACAAATTAGAGAATTAAAAAGTGTGCTTAAAGAAGATGAAGAAGATTTATTCAATGAAACCACAATTTCCTCTCTGCGAAGCCATTCAAAATCACTCGTGATTGCAAAGAAAACCGCGCTGACACTAAAGATCACTCTGACACGACTTGACAATCTTATCAATGAAATACATACTACCGTCGAAGCAGAACAGCGGGCAGAACTGGTCGACTTCCTCATGAGCATGAGGCTGCGCATACATTCGATGATCGATGAAGCCATCAGGTTCAAGAGCAAAATCCGGTCAGGTGCAGAAAATAACTAGCCAAAGCGTGTGTCGTAATTGAAATATGGTGGAGGTCCTCCTAGCGCGGAAGGAACGGAGGGATCCACTCGTCAAGGAATTTCTTGTATTCTTTGTCTGTGTATGCGAGGGAATGGAACGAAGGATCTTTGAGCGGGATGAAATCATACACTTCATATGACTGGATAATATCACCAAACAGGTTTCTGTATATGTCGCTCTCTTCATCCGCCATTTCTTCTGATGGAAATGATTGAACGCATATCCAATCATACCCTCCTCTTGTACGCCCAGAAAACAGCACAAATGGGGCATCAGCCAAGTATTTCTTCAAGCCTTCAATCCTCTTTGGAAGATGCTGCGACGTCCTAAATGTTACGAGCACTACGCGAATAACGCGTCTTGGTATTTTCTTGGTGTTGACCGAAATGGTATATCCAGTTATTATGCCGTCTTCTTCCATCCTTGTGATCCTAGATTCGATCTCGTCTTCGGTAAGGTTAAAGCCAAACTCTCGTAGGAAATCCCAGATTTCCCGGACATCTTGTTTTGAATTCTTGCTCAAAGTGGAAAGGATGAGCTCGTCGATCTTGTCCTGCATTACGACCGCTACCTCTGATTATGAGGGATGAGGTAGATTATAGATGTTATTGGGAAGTAATATTTACCAACCGTGCGACTAATTGTTCTTCCTTATTAACGGCAATCTTGTTTATATGTCACGTTCCGTTTCTAGTAATGAATGGTAGCCCTTTCAGAGGGCGTAGGGTACTTTATCCTGCTCGGAGTTGGACTTGTGATGGCTCTGGCAGTGACTTTGCTGGTTAGGGCGGAAACCAAATGGTTAGGAACAAGGAAGACTTTTGAATGGTTCTCAACTGCTGGAAGAACCGTAAAAACAGGCCTCATCGCGTCTTCGGTAGTATCTGCATGGACGTGGGCTGCCACGCTCCTCCAATCCTCAACCGTGGCCTACCAGTTTGGGATAAGCGGTCCTTTCTGGTATGCTGCCGGCGCCAGCATCCAGGTCGTACTCTTTGCCATTCTTGCGTTAGAAGTAAAAAGAAAAGCGCCATCATCCCATACGTTTCCAGAAATCATTTTTGCGCGCTTTGGAAAGGATTCCCATAAAGTATTCTTGTTCTTTGCATTGATGACTAACACAATTGTTACCGCCATGCTCGTGTTAGGCGGAGCAGCGGTGGTCAATTCCCTTACAGGAGTCAACATCTATATCGCAGCTTTTCTCATTCCTGTTGGCGTCATTATTTACACATTTTCAGGGGGGCTGAAGGCCACATTTCTTGCAGAATATCTTAATTCAATTTTTCTCTTCGCCGTGGTTCTAGTTTTCGTAAGCGCGATCTATTTCTCAAACCCCCAGATTGGCGGAATATCCGGAATGTTTGATAAATTGACTGAAGCTGCGGCGATCAAACCTGTTGATGGCAATAATTTTGGGTCATATCTGACTATGGCGTCTACCGGTGCTCTTGTCTTTGGAATCATCAACATAGTTGGAAATTTTGGCACAGTTTTCGTAGACCAGTCATACTGGCAGCGCGCTATTGCCGCCGCTCCCAAGTCTGCGTTCAAGGGATTTTTGATCGGCGGACTTTCGTGGTTTGCAATCCCGTTTGCGCTGGCTACCGCTTTGGGCCTTGCAGCAGTAGCCATCAATGCCCCGCTAACACCTGAGCAGATAAGCATGGGCCTCGTGGCCCCAACGGCAGCTTCCGAGATTTTGGGCGACGTGGGTGCAATACTTCTCCTTACGATGCTATTTACTGCAGTAATGTCTGCCGGCTCGGCCGAGCTCGTGTCCGTCTCTTCCTTGATAACATATGATGTGTACAGAACCTATGTCCGGCCGTCAGCTACGGGAAGAGATCTCATGCGTATTTCTCGTCTTTCAATCCTGTCCTTTGGCATAGGTATGGGAATTCTGGCACTGATCCTGCTGCAGATTGGAGCAAGCCTCCAATATGTTTACCTTGCCATGGGCGTGCTGATAGGATCAGCGGTTGTACCTATTGCCCTTGCGGTGACGTGGAAAAGGACTAACAAGATTGCTGCAACTGCCGGTGCCATAGCCGGGCTGGGTTGCGGCCTAGTTGTGTGGCTGGCTACAGCCTACACCTTTTACGGTGAGATATCTGTAAATGCGACGGGTCAGAACGTCCCTCTCTTGGCAGGAAACCTGACCTCGATCCTTGTGGGCGGCATTGTGACTCTGTTTGGCAGCGTGGTGAGACCAGAAAACTTTGACTTTAAGGTGATGAAGCAGAAGATATTGATTATAGATGCAAGAATAAGACGCCAGGTAGAAAGGGAAAATGATGAGGAATACCTCAGGCGATCCTCAAGATTCGGATACAAGGTTGCCGTAGCGTTAACGCTTGTACTCGTTGTTGCTTGGCCCATGCCGCTATATCTATCGGGTTACGTATTTACTCAGATGGTATATTCAGCTTGGGTCGGAATTGCAGTATTGTGGGCAGGTGCAGCTGCTGCAGTGATCATACTATTGCCTCTGATAGAATCTAGAAGAGGCATCATTAATGTCATTCAAAGGATTGGGCATAACATAGTTGATGCAAGGTTCAATGATAGATTCACAGCTAGTTCCCGTTCAGAATATGACAGCATTGGCCAGAACGAGCTGGCCTATCAAAAGAAAATACTCGTGCCACTGGATGGGTCGGTCCAATCATTGAGAGCTCTGAATTCATCGGTAGACATTGTCAGCGGTGGCAGAGGAGCGATAGCTGCTACTACTACCACTGTATACATTCTGAATGTAATAGAGTGGATGGATGAAAATGATGAGTCTATTGATTATGAATTGGCAGATGCCATGGAAGAACAAGGAAAGAAAATGCTAAGGAGCATCTTGCTCCCAAAGAGAGGTCCATCAGTAAAATTTGAAAGAATGGTAAAGCTAGGCGATCCTGCAACAAAGATCGTAGAGATGGCAGAAAAGCTAGGTGTGGATCTGATAGCAATGGGTGTCACGGGCCTGGGCAATGCTCAGGAAATCGGGCATGTTAGCAGCAAAGTGCTCAAGTCTGCATCTGTGCCAGTTGTTTTAGTCAAGTAAAGAAGAAGCTCTGCTATGGGCTGTCTGTGCTCTGCTTTCTCTTGCTCACGTGCCTGTCAAAATAATAGTACCGGCACTGTACGAAAACTCTCTACCATCCTGAGTTCGTGGACCGGCCTAATTTCATCCGCAAGCACAATTGTTGAAGATGCGTACATACGTACTTTAGCGCGAGGGTGACATTGCCGCCTTCCGCCTCGGGGATTGGCAGGTCCGTGAGAGCGCCCGTCGCCGCGATATTGGATATTGACTTGGCGTCAAAGATCGCAGTGTACGCAAGCCCGAGTAGGACAGAACGTAGGGTAGATGACACAGCAAACATTGATGCTCCGCTTCCAGCGATTCTGTGCATCATTCCAACGATCAGCGACTTTTGCTCATGCTTGTGGTATTGCTCATTGTAGTGCTGTTCATGCGTGTCAGATATTCCTGTGTCTTCGTGAACATAAAGGCGGGCATGTTTCTTGTCTTGCGCAATTCCAAGCAGGAATCAGCCTACTTTGAAGCCAGTCAAGGCCTCAATTGCGAGTATCAAGAGCACTATTCCTACTCCAGACTCTAGCCTTTCCCTCACTCGCTCTGGGTTGGTCGACGGCCAAAAGCAGAACTATCGCGCAGACGATAAGCAGTGAATTCAAACGCCCGATCTTTCCAGAGGGCTCATGGCATCGCTGTCCTAAACTTGTCCTCTTTCTTGGTCGTGACTATGGTAGAAACTTCTGCCATATGATCCATCTTCATGGAATGGAGGAGACCCATGGGAGCTAATTAATAGAAAGATGAGTATGCGAGAGCAAAAAATCCGCAGAACATGTTACCTGCAGACCAATAGCCCATCGTAGTCAATTCTGCCGACATCGGCTTATTTTCTGATAGAGCCACCGCAGGATATTTTCGAAAACTAGCAGTAGGAAAGGTACAAAAAGATAACAAATGCAAAATTTTCTCTGCTTGCTAATAAATCGATGTCAATTACAAATTGTTAAACGATACTTTCATAGATTGACATGCTAATGGCCATTCCGACTTATTCAACGGGAGACCCTGTGCTAGACTTCTTCTTTACTCTCTTCAACGGCATCGCGGAAGTTCCTCTGTTCAGCTCGCCGATCACTGGAATATTGATTCTTGCGGGTGTTTTCTTGGCATCAAGAAAGGCCGGCGCAATGATGGTTCTGGCTGGATTGATAGGCGCTGGAGTCGCGATTCTGGCAGGTGCTGATTACGGGCTTGTAACATTTGGGCTATTTGGATATAACTCGATACTGACAGGCATGGCTTTCTGGTCAGGTCCTTTTGTTAAAGCAAACAAGGCAACATTCTTCATCTCAGTCTTTGGAGCTGCGATCACTGCGTTTACGTGGATGGCGTTTGCGCACTTGATGGGAGACCTGTTCGCACTTGGCAGTACGAATGCAGGATGGGCAATTCCGGGCTTCACATCTTCGTTCATCTTTACCACTTGGGCTCTGATGTACGCAACAAAGAGATTTGGACACGACATATGGCCGGCTCCTGCACCCCCACCTAAGGAGGAATTAATAGCAGGCAGCGGAAATCCCATGACATCTGACGGCTTCAAATGGACTGCAAAGGAGTTCATGATCGCAACGTTGAAAGGTGTTTCCCAGGTCACGTTCGTAGAAAACTGGAAGACGGGAGTATTCTGGGTCGTAGGGCTGACACTCGCCTTTGAGTTAGCGCCGCTTATAACAGGGGTCCAAGACCGGCCTTGGTGGACAAACGGATACACTAGTCAGTGGAACGAGTTCTCACCACTGTATCTAGCAGGTCTGATGGCCCTCTTGGGGTCGGGAATAGGTGTAGCTATGGGTATTCTGACAAAGCTGCCTACTGCAGAGATACGTATGGGGCTGCACGGCTTCAATCAGGTTCTGGTAATGATCGCGCTTACTAGCTTCGTACCGCTTACTCCGCAATCGTTTATGATGGCAGTGTTTGCTACAATCGGCTGCTCCTTCCTGATGCCTGCCTTGCAAAGATTCTTTGGACAGTGGGGTCTGCCAGCACTTACAGGGCCATTTGTCTTCACTGCCTGGATATTCTTGCTTGCAACATCTGGATTCCAGAATATCCCTGCAGGACTAGGCTGGGCAAGGCCTTAAAATCACGGGCAGACAAGGGGGCTACTGCACCCCTGTCCTGTCCGCTCCTTCTTCTTTTCCCACCCATAATAGAAGCGAAAAAACAGAATTAGGTGAAGCGCAAGAGCATAGTTGTGAATCCCGATACATTCGAGGAGTTCTTGGCAGAATCCAACCAGGCTCTCAGGGACAAGTCTGATTCTGAGAAAATCCGATTCTTCATCAACTGGTGTAAAAAGAATGGGATGGAGGAAGTCATCCTCAGACTCAGTTCGGAGACCAAAGGCGGGTGGGCGAGTAATTTTTACTTGGATTTTACGACAGACAGAATCATCGTTACAAAGAAGAGCTTCATTACCAAATTTGCCGATATGGGT
>DASVCY010000035.1:0-10388 GCA_036381375.1 Nitrososphaera sp.
ATGGTTGAGGCTCAAGCATCGCGTATATGGTACTGAACTGAAGAATTTGATGGAGAGGTTTATACAGCACATCAAGGACGACAGGACGGAATGCTTCGACGACCACTTCCCATGCAGGAAAAAGGAGAATTGCAACAGGCAGCATGTGTGGAACTGGCTCAAGTTATTCTTGCTATACTTGCAGATGGGAGCAGACAGGATGCGGTTCGTGTCGTTCTTGGCCAGGGATGGTGGCTAAGTTAACGGAGCCGGCCCAGGTAGTTATTTGCTTAAATACAGAATTATCGGCGTGGAAACCAAAATGTTATAGCATCGCGCCCGTATCTATAGGCATCGTTGCTTTATAAGGGCTGAAACAATGAGAACAAGAGCAATTCCATATGAAGTCATGCTAGTCCCCATCACGGTTTTGGGGAATCTAAATTCCAATAAGCGCAGAGAAGACAAGCTGATTGAAAAACTTGATGGCATAAAGACTGCGTTTGATACCATTTCCAAAAATCCCTCGAGATATGCGGTAATGGTAGTATCTTCAAGAATTGCAGACCCGCCGACCCTCGACATTATAAGGGAGGTAAAAAAAGCCAATCACGGTCTCAATGTGTTGATCGCTTTGGATAGTAAAGATGACAATGATGGCGGGACCGCGAAGAATCTTCCATTCATTGATCAAGTAGTACACACTCCTATAGAATCGATCGACCTGGCACAAATTCTGTCTCTGGTGGGCAATCAAGGGGAAAAAGAGGCTCTTCTTCTTGAAATGATGTCACTAGGGGCAGATGCCAACAAGTTCCGGCAGTGTTCTATTGTTCAGCTGCGCGACCTGGTCAAAGGCCTTAGACATCTGATACTAAAAGCTAGGTCCCCTGATACGCCAACTTTGTCAGAAGCAGACAGGCTAATCTTGAAGGAATTGATTCTCTCAAAAGGAAAAATTTCTTCCTTGACGTTATCAAAAAAGCTATCTATTCCTCTCACTACCATGCAGCGAAAACGGAAAAAGCTTGAAAACGAATTCCTTACAACAAGTTATTCCCTGAAATATGAAAGGTTTGGGCTCAGAAAAGCGGTATTACTCATCAATACTGTCAAAGGAAACAACGACGAAGTAGGCAAAAAACTGCTTCTTTTCGATGAAGTATTGTCGGTGCACAAGTCGATTGGAAATAATAACATCGACCTGCACGCAGAAATTCTGATCAAAAACAATACCAAGCTGCTATCTCTGATGGAGTCGATCAAGGCAATGGATGGAGTTAGAGACGTTGCATGGAGTGAAACTCTCAAAGAGATAGGTACTAATACTAATGCAATAATCAGAATCTTTGATAGCGATTAGATATTGGCATCTTCCATTATTTTTGCCGCTTCCTTGTAGGCTCGCAGATATGCTCTTCCTTTGTCGGTCGATACCCACTCGCCATCTTTTTCTTCAGCAAGCCCCTTTTCTAACAGCATTTTGCAATAGGTTTTCAGTTGCCCATAACTAAGATAGGAGTCAAACATGATCGATGTTATTGATTTCGGTGTTTCCAGTGAACTAAGAATATCAGCTACAATTTCATTCCTTGACCGGTTCTTCATGGTTGTTGCTGTATTAAGTATTCTGAACACGTATGAAAGCGATATGTCCACGCTGGACCAGTTGCCTGGGGCGACGATATTGCAAATGAAGTCATGAGGGTACGTGTTGTTACAAGATGAAGAAATATGCCGTTGGTGATCAGTTGCCTGAACAATTCTTCTTAGATCGAGTATCAAATATGGTCAACAGTCTTTCATAACTCTTGGCAATCACTTAGGTCAAATGAATCATGAAAAAAATGAAGATAACAGCAGCAGGATACTGATAGTGGGACTGGGTCAGATTGGGTACAGTAATGCCGAATACATGACCTCTCTGGGCCTTGACGTTGATGGGTATGATGTCAGCGAAAAGGCAGTGAAGAGGGCTCTTGATGGCGGAGTAATCAAAAACAGGGCAAGAAGTTTTGAGGGATATGATTACTATATCATTTGCATCTCCACTCATAATCCTGAGGACATGTCTCTTCCCTTTCAAGATGGGATATTTCAGCTGGCAGGCAGGATATCAAAGGAAGGAAAATCAGGTGCACTAGTAGGGATAGACAGTACGATCAGCAGAGGTACATCCAAGACTGTTTTGGACATCTTGGGTCATAGACTCCATGTCTGCCACGTACCGCACAGATTCTATATCAATGAAAAGGAGGATCATGGAGTAAGGCAGACAAGGGTGGTAGGAGCATGTGATTCATGTTGCATGGAAGAGGCAAAGCACTTTTACGGAGAAATTCTTGATATCCCGCTATTCGAAACCAGCTCGATAGAAATTGCAGAGCTCTGCAAGATTGTCGAGAATTCGCATCGGTTTCTTGAGATTGCATTTGCAGAAGAGCTAAGGATGATGTGTGACAATAGTGGAATCAGCTTCAAAGAACTCAGAGATGCGGTAAATACAAAGTGGAATGTCAAGATCCTGGATGCGAAAGATGGAATAGGGGGCCACTGCTTGCCAAAGGACAGTCAAATGTTCCTTAACAACATAAAGACGCACGTGGGATTCAGCATAGTTGAAGCGGCAAAAGAGATTGATCTAAAGTATAGGATGCATATCCGCCGTCAGGTTAAGCAGGATATGTCTATACAGATCCCGCCGGAGCAGGGAGTCTGATTAAGGCGGGTCCTCTTTCAAAAACGGGGAGTGCGGCGCGCGCGCCTCCATCCAAGCTTCTCTGTCACCTATACAAGGAACACATTGATAGTTTTTCCATTGTTGGATGTATCATTTAGTTCATAGATCGTACCATTGAATTGATAGATAGCCATGATTTTCCTGCGCCAACAAGGTGGTTAATTTTTCCATCAGGTTACTGTTATCTGGATACTTATTCCGCAGGAGACTGTTAACAGAATAATTTATTCTCCTTCTGTAGCATTTGCGGACACTTTTCTTATATTTTGACGTATGAACAAGATACCAGAAACAGGTTATGTATCGAAGAAATACGTCAAGAATAGGAAGGAGATATCCAGAAACATGCAGTCCAATGACACCCGCCCAACCAGCGGAGGCTACTAGGAGTGCTCTCGTATGATGACAGATCAAAAAAACTACTACGCAGCAAAACCCGAATCCTCAATGTCAAGACACGAGCTACTAGAGGAACTGTCGAAGCTTGGTGTAGCTACCGAAGCTTTCGAGTCCTTTTCCATTGAAGAGCTTAACGACTTGCTATACGGATTAAACAAAGTGATTAACGCGTACAGACAGGCACAGAAGGGAGACAGGTCGCCGAAAAAAGGGCTTGCCCCAGTGTTGTCGTTGGCCGATAGAAAGATCCTAAAGTCCCTGCTTGCCTCTGGCGGCCGGGTTTCATCATTGAAGCTCTCCCGCGAACTCGATATACCGCTTAGCACGGTTCAGAGAAGAAGAAAAAGACTTGAAGAGCTGTTGCTAGAAACCTCGTATGTTCTGAAGGTTGACAAGTTTGGATGGCGACGAGCGACCTTATTTATCTCGACACAGAATGGATTGACTTTGTCTGTTGCAAAGGAACTAATTCAATGGGATGATTCTATTATCTCTGTCAGCAGGACTATGGGAGGTAGCGAAATTGACCTGCAACTAGAATTCATATTCCGCCAAAATTCAGAACTGTTGGAGCTGATAGAGAAGATTCGGGCTGTAGATGGAGTAAAGAATGTTGCATGGAGCGAATCCATAGAGGTTATCGGCAAGAACTTTGATCGTTTTGGAGCTATAGTCGACAGCTACTGATGGAAATATTTCCCTCTTCTCTATTCTCTATTCTCTATTCTCGTCTATTTACAGATGATGACCTTTGCCGTATTTCTGCCGGTTAAGACCCTATCATCATACGGGTCTGATCCCTGATTACAAATGGCAAAACCTTTCTATTTTTTGGAACAAAGCTGGCATTAATTGGTATCCGGATATTCAAAACTGGGGATATGCCATTCATACTGCTTCCGTTATTGCTCATGATAGTATGTGCTCGATATTAGGCTACAGTGGTAAAGATAATGCAGCATCTGTACTTGTGGATGGCTTGAAGCTGATGGAGTATAGGGGCTATGATAGCGTCGGGGTTGCGACCATAAAGGACGAGAAAATCTTGATTTCAAAGGGCGTAGGGAAGGTAGCAGAAGTTAATCAGAGATTGGGGCTTGAAAAAATGGAGGGCTCGATAGGCATTGGCCATACGCGATGGGCAACCCATGGAGGAGTCACGGATGGCAACGCCCATCCTCACTCAACCTGCCAGGGTGACATTGCGGTTGTGCATAACGGCATCATTGAGAACTATCAAGAGCTAAAGGACGAGCTTATCAAGCAGGGGCACTCTTTTAAGAGTCAAACTGACAGCGAAGTCATAGCCCACCTCTTGGAGGCAAAATATTCCAAGGGCTTGTCGATTAAAGAAGCAATTGTTGAAGCATGCAAAAAGCTGCGCGGGTCATATGCATTTGTGGCAGCCTTTAAGGACGGGAATATGGCTGCTGCCAGATGGGAAGAACCACTTATCATCGGGATATCGCCAAAGGGCATTTTCATCTCAAGCGACGTGCTTGGGTTCCTAAAGTTCACTGATAAAGCAATATTCCTGGACAATGGCGACATAGCTATAATCGAAGACAGCAACATCGCTCTGTATGACATTGGTGGCAACCCTGTCAGCAGGCCCGTTACACCTGTTGCATGGGAGCTTGGCGCGGCCAACAAGGGCGAATACGAACATCACACCCTAAAAGAAATCAACGAACAAGCAAGAACGACCATTAACAAGATTTCAAGCAGGGAGGGGCTCGATGGATTCTGCAAGATTATTTCGGAGGCAGAACATGTGTTTCTGACTGGGAGCGGGTCTAGCCATCATGTGGCATTACTGGCAAGGAGGATTTTTGCGAAATTCGCCAGGATTCAGACAAGTGTAATTGTATCAAGTGAATTTCAGTATGAGTTTGATTTTATAACTCCCAATTCTGTGCTTGTTGCAATCTCCCAAAGCGGCGAGTCTGCAGACGTATTGAACTCGGTGAAAAAGGCAAAGGAAATGGGTGCCAAGATCCTTTCGATCGTCAACGTTACAACCTCTTCCCTTGCAAGGATGAGTGACGCTATAGTAGCAATAGAATGCGGGCCGGAGATCGGGGTGGCAGCTACAAAGAGCTTTACAGGCCATCTTGCCGCGATTTATGCCATAGTTAATCAATTGGCAAAAAGTCTTCAAAACCATGACATAATTGGCAACCTGGATGAGCTTTCCAGCGCGCTGGAAAAGGCGCTGTCGTCTTACCATGACCTGGCCAAGATTGCAGAATTGACGAGTAATGCCAACAACATCTATCTTCTGGGAAGATCCATGCATTATCCGATAGCTCTGGAAGGAGCACTCAAGCTAAAAGAACTTGCATACATACATGCTGAGGGATTGGCGGCAGGTGAACTAAAGCACGGACCCCTGGCCCTGATGGACAAGAATGTGCTCGTGCTTGTGTTGAATCCAACCGATAACACCTACGAGGAAACGCTGCATAACATACACGAAATAAAGGCAAGAGGCGCAACAGTCATTGGCGTTTCTGACAGGAACAGCGAGCTGTATGATCACTGGATTGAACTGCCACAAATCAAGGAACAGCACCTCTATCCTCTGATCGAAGTTATCCCGCTGCAGATCTTGGCATATCTCGTAGCGGTCAGCCGAAAGGTTGACCCTGATTACCCTAGGAATCTGGCAAAGTCAGTCACGGTAAAGTAGGCAGAAGCTGCAATTGCATGCCGACAATATTTTCTTTATCGCCTGTCGGTGTCTGCCAACGCTTCTCTAAATCTCTTCTTCAATACTTTGCCAGCTGTGTTGCCTAGCATTTCGACGAGACAGTCTTCAATCTGTGCAATTGAGTATTTGCTGATAGATGACGAGAATTTTTGTGCCAATGCCGCAAAGACCGCTTCCTTGGCAAAGGGCCCAAAAACATCCAGCGCTTCATCAAGTGCCCGTGTTATCACTAACGCATTGCTGTGTGCGTTACTCACAATCATCTTACCAAAAAGAGTCCTTGATAAATCTTTAGTTACAATATTCTATTGCTTTAATTGCACTGGCGTCACTGGGATATCGTGTTCATCTTGCTAGGCCTGAAATTGGCAAACAGGTCGTATGCTCCGCAGTAGGTGGAAGCTTCTGTGTCATCTTTGCAAGTCCTGGAGTCGGCATGGCAGTGCCTGCAGAGCTGCGCATACCTGCAGCCAAGAGCCCTTTTCCATCCTGTCGCTGACAAAATCTCTGCCCCTTCTATTTCATCGCTTTTTCTATCGGCAGCCGGGAAGGTCATTCTTGAAAGCCGATAGATTTGTGAAAATAAATGTAGATTGTTCACAGGCAAGACCTGCAATGGCAAGTTAAAACGAGGAGTGAACTAGAAGTGGTTAATTGAACGCAGGTTTGCAGTTGAAACAGCGAGAAACCTACCAAAGGGCCACCGTATCTCCGAGAAAAGTGTCCTGATGGGTGGAATGGGAGTTAAAGTTTCCTCCCCGACCCAATGCAACTGCTCTCAATTTCACTCTGCCTGTCTATCGGTGCTTGCAGGCACACGAAAATAATCCGCACTTTACGCTCTAATTGCGGCAAATAAACCCCATTGATCAGATAGAATCGGACTGTATCTCTTTATCCTTCGATCATGTTCTGTTTCGCATGCCGTTAAGTCCGTCCGTAGTAGACGTTATTCTATCTAGACGCTTCTTCGCATCTTTGACAATTGCTGCCATGATCATAATGAGTACTGCTACAGCGCCCCAGTACGCTGCGGCTCTGAATCCCGATGCCTGCAACTGCGTGATATTCCGGCTGGATGATATCCAGGATTTTTGGCTCTCTTCCGTGCAGACTGAAATAATAGACCAGTTCATTAACAGAGAGGAAGACCTTTCGCTTGGAATCGTGATGAACTTTGTTGGAAACGATCCTGCAATCGTCAACAAGGTAAAGGAGGGAGCAGGAGCCGGCCTTCTTGAGCTGACGCTGCACGGATGGAACCACGTTGACTACCAGGGCCTTACACAGCAGGAGCAATACGATACGCTGCTGCAGGCCAATGCAAAGATGCAGGAACTCTGGGGCAGAGGTTCCAAGATATTCATACCGCCCTACAATTCATACAATGAAGATACACTTGCCGCTGTTAGCCAGCTGGGCTTGAAGATCATTAGCGCAGAGTTTGATCAAGAGATCGATAGTGTATTTCCGCATGAAGATGACCCGGGTCATCCCGACAACAAGATCTACATGGCGTTTGAAGGTTCGGATATCACAGACGACTTTGGCGTCTATCACCTGCCTCAAGAGATAGGTTTTTACGATTATGAATTCGAGCCTCCGGTAAAGAATAGTCTTAACCGCATTGAAAGGCGTATCGATAATGCTATCACAAATTATGGGTATGCTGTAGTCACGCTTCACCCCCAGGATTTCACAATAAAGGACTCAGACGGTGACTGGACGCCCCAGCTCGATCCAAATGAAATTGACGACCTGAACGAATTGATAACAGTCATCCAGAACAAGGGCTACCACATAAGGACATTCTCCAGCGTGGCCAATATCCCTCTCCCTCCACTTGTGGATGACACTCCTCCCGTCATTACCGCCCCTCCGGACATAGCCGAGGTCCATTCAACCCCGCTAACCACAATTAGCGACCTGGGGACTCCCATTGTATTTGACAATACTGACACCTCTCCCACAGTGACCAACGATGCTCCCGAACAATTTCCTCAGGGAACAACGATAGTGACATGGACTGCAACGGATGATGCCGGCAACTCGGCCACCGCAAAACAGTATGTAACAATAAGCTCATCGCCTGACAATACAGCGCCCGTCATTGCAGCAAGCACTCCTGTAAGCAACCAGGTCATAAATGGCCCGGCCGCAGGAGTAAATATCCTTATTCAGGGCACTGCGTCCGACGGACAGACGGGAGTAAAGGTCGTGGAGGTGCGCACAGAGGGCACATCCTACAAGACCGCCAAGCAGGAAAGCCCTGGCAGTTGGTCTGCTTGGTCGCACGTTCTAAACATCCAGCAAGCTGGAACCCTGACCATTGTTTCAAGAGCCACCGACTTTTTCAACAACCAGCAGTGGGACATAACCCCGGTTACGGTAAACCTGAGCGGACCGGATACCACGGCACCAGTGATAACTCCTCCCCAAGATATTGAAATGGAGGCGACAGGGCCTATGACTGTAGTTTCTCTGGGAATGCCAAACGTGTTTGATAACTCTGACCCATCTCCCCAGGTCAATTTCAATGCTCCTGGAGCAGGCGAGTCTGAAATCGGCTTCCCTGTGGGTGAGACGACCGTAACTTGGACAGCTACCGACGCATCGGGTAATTCTGCCAATGCCACCCAGTTGGTTACAATAGTCGATACCACTCCACCCACGGTTCCTGAATTGCTCTCGCCAGAAGATGGGCTGGTTACCAATGGGAACAATTTACAGCTATTCTGGTCAGACGCTACAGACCTAGTATCAGACGTGACGTATGACCTGCTTGTAGCCAACAGCTCTGACTTTGCATCTCCCATAGTAGACGAAGAGGGCCTTGTCGCATCTACCTATATCCCCGAGGCTGCACTGGCGGATGGCACATACTACTGGAAGGTCAGAGCATCGGACGGCCAAGATAACGAGAGTCTCTATAGCCAAGTCGGGACGTTCACCATTGACGCATCTGGCCCTACAGTTACAGCATCTCCCGCCGGAGGCACCTATGCTTCGGCGCAATCGGTGACATTGAGCGCAAGTGAGCCGGCTACGATATACTACACTACTGACGGCAGCACGCCTACAATTGCAAGCACGGTGTACACCGCACCGATCTCGCTGACTGCAAATACAGTGCTCAAGTTCTTTGCAGTGGATAGCGCAGGCAACGCCGGTCCAATAACTACTGAATCATACTCCTTTGCCACAACATTTGCCTCCCCGTCTGGTGGAACCTACAGCACGCCGCAATCAGTGACACTCTCAAGCGGGGTTCCAAACACTACCATATACTACACTACAGACGGCAGCGAGCCCACGATAAACAGTACGGTGTACACCACGCCAATCGACATATCTGAAGACACCACGCTGAAGTTCTTTGGCGTTGATGCTGCTGGAAACGAAGGCGCTGTGGTAACGGAAACATACATCTTTGACGTGACCGTACCGACGGTTAGTGCCTCGCCACCTGGAGGAATGTACTCTTCGGCCCAGACAGTCAGCTTGAATGCCAGCGAGCCATCCACGATATACTACACAATGGATGGCAGTCAGCCCGATACAAACAGCACGATATACACCGGTCCTGTGTCTGTAACAGCCAGTGCAGAGCTCAAGTTCTTTGCAGTGGATAGCGCCGGCAACGCCGGACCTATCACAACGGAATCGTACGTCATAGACACCGTTCCGCCTGTGGTAAGCGCCGAACCGCCGGCAGGACTTTACAATGAGGCGGTGAGCGTTATTCTATCCGCGAATGAGGCAGCCACGATATACTACACAACGGACGAAACAACGCCCACAACAAACAGTACAATATACACTGAACCCTTGCAGATATCCTCAGACACCACGCTGAAGTTCTTTGGCGTTGATGCTGCTGGAAACGCAGGAGCAGTGGAATCAGAGACATACCTATTTGATTTCGAAGCTCCTACTGTGACTGCAGAGCCGCCAGGTGGAACTTTTGATTCGCCACAGTCAGTGACGCTGATGGCAAGTGAATCCGCTACTACCATATACTACACTACAGACGGCAGCGAGCCCACAATAAACAGCACAATTTACACCTCTCCCATAGATGTTGACAGCGATACGATCCTCCGGTTCTTTGCCAAAGATCTGGCGGGCAACACCGGGCCTGTGCAAACAGAGACCTACACAATAACCGACACCTCGCCTCCTGTGATAACCGCTGTTCCGCCGGGAGGCTCCTATAATACGCCGCAGAATGTTACCCTGCTATCAGACGAGCCGGCTACCGTATACTACACAACAGACGGCAGCGACCCTACGACCAATAGTACAGTGTATGATGCTCCGATTGTCATTTCGGATACCACTACCCTGAAGTTCTTTGGCGTTGATACCGCCGGCAATACTGGAGCGGTGCAGACCCAGGCATACACATTTGGCTCTGACACAATCCCTCCAACAGTGGCAGCATCTCCACCAGGCGGCACATACTTTACCGAACAGTCGGTAGAGCTTGTATCTGACGAGCCAGCTACGATATACTACACTACAGACGGCAGCACGCCTACGATATCTAGCCCCGTC
>DASVCY010000036.1:0-7191 GCA_036381375.1 Nitrososphaera sp.
GTGGCTTCAGTGCTGTTATTGGTACCGTCGCTTGCTACAAAGGTAAAGCTGTCTGTATCGGAGAAGTTACCGTCAGGAGTGTAGGTGAGAGTGGCGTTGGAGCCAGTAAGGTTGCCGTGGGACGGCCCAGATATTATTGAAAACTGGAGCGAGATCGCTGCAAAGTCCGGGTCAGCGTCCGGGTTTGTGCCGTTGAGCGTGAATGCCACAGCGTTGTCTTCATCTGTAGATATAGATTGGGGGATTGCCACAGGTGCGCAGGCATCAACAACCATCTCGGCTAGAACGTTTACTGTCCCGGTTAAGACTCCGCTGCAATGGATGTTGATGGTGCCGAAGTTGTCGAGGAGGCCGCCGTCTTCGTTGCTGAGGGCTCCGTGGCTATTGATTTCGATAGTGCCGAAGTTGTCAATGGTGCCGAAGTTGATGATGCCGTCGTCGTTGATAGTGATGTTGCCGCCGTCGTTTAGCAGAGTTATCCCGGCAGGGACATTAACGTTATCACTTTCTCCAAGGTCGAAACCATTCACCGTGCATGTCATGGTGGCGTTGTCCCATTGACCGTCGATTGGAGGATCTTCACATGACGCCTTACTATCTATGGTAACATTAACTGCGGCAAAAGCCTCATCCAGAGACACTAATGACAAACAAGCGACAAAAGCGGCCAGCGCCGCCAGGATTACAAAACTGGTTTGTGATCCTACTACCGTACCGTGCACCTCGCGGTGGTTTTTCTATTTTTTCTGGAATTATTTTGCTGTATATAAAAGTTTGAAATCCATTTCAATGAAATTTCTGATGGATGCTTGCTCTTGGCAGGCCTCTACCGCTGCTTTCCTCTCTGGATAAGATATCTTGTTTTTTAGTGTCGGTACCGGGCTTCCGGTTGTTGACGTAAAAGAGCACTATGCAGGATTAGCCGGAGATTTTGGAATTCCTGTTTAATCTCAGGTCTTTCGGAATTCTATTTTTCCATAAGGAGCCCATGATGCCTCCAAATACCAACATCAGTCTTTGATCGTCATATTATAAACCAGCCGGCCATCAACGTGTACCTCGCCAAGCCGGTTTTGGCGGACGCTATTTTTCACTCCGTACGCACGTGCCCTCTCCTCCTCCCCACACGTGCTCTAGTCTTCATCTATTTTGCAATTCCATCCTGTCCATCACCCAGTCTCATGAATACCCATCATCGCAAAAATCCCTACTAGCAATGTACCGCATGAGAAAAGAGGGTACAGCACACCTGCGTCAGATGAGGCAGCTGCTACACTCCCCATACGTCAATAGAACGTGCGAGGGGTCAACGGAACCAATTGCGGCCGCAATCAGGCCTTGTGGTATCATTCATCTAGCCATTTCCACACACCCTTGGGGCAGCAATGATTGTCTTTCTAATAATCTCATACACCATTGGATTCTGAGCTGCCAGAAGAATCAAACTTGCATATTCATTGGCAGCGTCTTTTTCAATAGCGTGTTAAGGTTTGATCGTCTGGAAGGAATGCTTGAATTTCATTGTACGACCTGCAGTACAAGCCACTGGCTGGGAAAGGGTTCAGGATGCGGCAGAATGGTTTTGAGGGCAGGATAAGCACACCTATTCTCGCAAAAAATGAAAGAATGTCTCCTGGCAGATCATGCTCAGCCAAGAACCATTATTATTGCCAACTGTCTATTGTACACCACTTGGCAGTAGTTTCTTCTGATGTTCCATTACCATGTGGCTTTCAAAATAGGTTTTATTTACAAATTTCATATGACAGGTCTTGCATTCCAGGAGCTTTGCAACTTCTTCCTTCTTCTCTCCCATGAAAATAATTCGCCCATTCAACCTATTTAGACTCGTGTAACTATGTTAAGGCTGTCAAGATCTATTCTAAACTAACTCAAGTGTGACATGACCTTGTCTTGTAAGACCAAATCAAAATTTTTGATCATCCCGATATGTGAACTCTGGACTGGTATAGCCACCAGATAGGGTTTGGCGGAACGTCTTGCTTGCCAGCGATTCTCTTTTTCGCCGCACTCTGCGAGTGCAACTTCTTTTTCTTCATCTTGGCTTCATGTATGCGATGTCTGCTGTACTGCTCGCTATCCGCAAATACCGCCGAACATGTACTACATACAAAATGAGGATACGCAACAGCTTGATCTGTAGGAGCGATTTGACTACCAATCCATTCTTCCTTCTTACTTCTCGTATTTTTTATTCTGATATCCCTACCCTCTGGCAGAGATATTCTTATTATCCCGTCATCTTTCCATGATTGAAAATGTTCTTCAAATTGCTTTAGAGGTAGCAAGTTGAAACGGGCTATAGGATCGTTTTCAAGTTCACATGATCTTTTTGACGCAACGTACTTGTCGTGTAGCCGTTTCAGCCACGTGTCTACTATTTCTGGATGCTCTGACAATACCGCCTCGACAACTTCCGGAGTGTAAGTAGAAATCTTAGCCAAGAGTGCTTTGTTTGGAACCAATTGATAGCCTCTGATGGCAAGTCCCGCCGTCGAGCCTTCAAACTCGGTATACACGGGCATAGGTCGATTCTCTTCACACACCATAGTTTCTAAGCTCCTGAGCAGTGATGCCCAACTGCACTTGCGAGTCACCAGAAACCTCAACGGCTGATTTTTGTATTCCATATACTCTTGCGCACGGAGAATGCACTGCAATGAAATGCGGATACTTCACATGAGCTGCCTCTATTTTCTTGTTGCACTCAGTTCTTACCTCTTTGTATACGAATCCAACACATCCGGAAATAGCATATTCATATGACTTTAAAGATCTCATATCTTTACTCTCACCATCAATCTTGTTATCACAAAATGAATAATTAACTATGGCTTAACTTGGTTAAGCGTCTTCTTTTTTAATATTGGTCATTTACAGAATTCTGACTTTTCATCTGGCAGATCACAATGCTGGCACCGCAATCGAATGAGCATAGAGCTCACGTATGCAAGAGCCTGCCCAAACCTACTATGCCGCTCGCATTTGCGTCCCATGTTGTGGGACGGGATTATCCAGAGATTCTTCTGGATATCTACTACGTTCAAATGAATGAAATAAAAATAAAGGGAGGCGGTTTGTGTTCTCTATGGGACGGACCTGCTGTACAGCTTGCCTTCGAGTGCTAGCTTGTACATCTCGGCCACATATGGGTTCCTCGCAGGTGTTTCTGCACCCAGTTCCACCAGTCTAGCGTACACTCTTACGACGAACGCCAACGCTCCCATGAATGCCAAGACCACGCCCATGTTGAACATCCAGTGGTTGGGAACTGCAAAGATTTCTTCGACGAACCAGAAATGCCATAGCTCGTTCACGCCAATGGTAAACATTGTTGCCAGGTAGCCCAGGATAGTTATTTTCAGGCCGGTATTTATTGAGTTGCCCGGACCTCGTAGGATGGGTATCCTTCTAGAATACATTGCGACCATTCCCCAGCCAAGTGGCAGCGCTATAAAGTGGCTATACAGCCACCAGTGAGCTGGTGTGAATGCAGAGTCGCGTATGGTTGTCTGGTGCAGTGAGCCGTCGACAAAGTTGTCGACCTCTACTGAAGCTGCGATTGAACCCAGCATGATGACCATGATGTAGACCTTTTTCAGTCTTTGAATTTCGACTTCTTTTGGTATCAGTGCCGGCATTTGTGCCATGTTGTCAATATTGTAACTCCCATGGGATTTAACTAATGATTAACCATGTGAATTAACAATGTGAATTAACAACGTTAAGGGACTTTGAATTCAGATCCTCAGAACACGAAGTAGCGAAATGAGCTAATTTCATCTCCACTGCGATGGCTTCATCCGCAGGAATTTCAATCTGAATGAGAATGGATGTCAATACGCGACAGGTTAACCTACGCATACGGTGTTCACAACTTACAGAAGGTCAAAAGCCAAAATCTCTGGACATATCAGAGGGACGCGTATTTTGGATGGAAATAGGTGTCGTTGTCCACCCTGTCCAAATCATATGTTGTCATTAACTCATGACCACAAGTTAGCTAATGCCATGTTTCACTGCTTTGCGTCTATATCACCTAGTATTTGTTGATAATTTCATAATCATATTTGCATCTTCCCGATACACATGTCACGGTAGAACCTTTTATCCCGACAACAGTACATGACTATTGAATTACTTTAAGAGCCAGTTGAACTATGGGAAGCATTTCAGAATTCACAAAATCAACCCGTATGGATGTAATCGACGAGTCTGTCCACACAAGCGATGATCTTGCGATGATCAAACGATACGCAATCCAGCAATCACGCACTGACAGAGATAGCAAAGGCAGGACTGCAATCTCTGCGAAGAATCAGTATAGCAAAGATATTGATGCAAACGGCGTATCTGATACGGCATAATGATGCACTATTGAACATTCACCCACCAATTTTCCCTTTGCGCTACTACCAGCAACCATGACAAATTTTCAAGCGTTTTAAGCAATCTAGAATCAAGATTGGTCAGGCAATGAAGTACAAGAGGGTGGGCTTTTTTCCCACAATATTTTGATCATAGGTAGTGGCGCTGTGGGGCTTTGAACTGCTATAGTTGGTCGCAATTCGCACACGGCCGTACTTGTATGCGTGTGCGTATGTGCGTACGCGATCTCGAATATGTTATTATCAGCAGGTCCAAGAAAAGCAAATTATGGTTATGGTTCATTCATGTCATCGTAAGCTGGTTGATTATTGGCGAGGACATATGCTTCATCTGCAATAATAATGTATAAAGAGCATAAGCGGCAGACGCTATCCAGGCGAGAGCTTGAGTCAGAAGGATGATGCGATAAACCTTCATCGAATGTTGAAGGGTAAAATTGAAATTCAAAGCAGAATATCTCCCGAGACCCTCTTTGAGGATGCTGGTGAAGAAGGGAAAGGAACGCTAGGATTGATCTATACGCCAAATGTTGCGTATGCTTCCAGAGAAATAAATGAAAATAAAGAGCTTGCATACGATTACACTTCAAAATGGAATAATGTAGCAATAATCTGCGATGGATCAAGGGTGCTGGGTCTTGGAAACATAGGTCCAGAAGCAGCCATCCCCGTAATGGAAGGAAAATCGGTTCTGTTCAAGATACTGAGCGGCATCAACGCATACCCACTCTGCTTGGCAACCCAAGATAAGGACGAGATAATCAGGGTCGTTAGGGCAATTGAACCAATGTTTGGCGCGATAAACATAGAAGATATAGAATCACCAAAAGTTTTGGATATAGTAAAAAGACTGCAGCAAGATCTTTCAATACCGGTATTCCACGACGATCAGCACGGCACCGCTGTGATAACTCTTGCAGCATTGGTAAATGCCCTCAAGTTAGTAAATAAGAGATTGGACAGAATTGGAGTAGTAATCGCAGGAGCTGGATCGGCCGGTTATGGAATATTCAGGATTTTGCTCGCAGCTGGATGCCAAGACATTATCGTAGCGGATAGCAAAGGAGCATTATATCTTGGAAGGGAAGATCTCAACAACGGTGTCAATGACAACAACACTACCAACCCTTACAAGCAGGAGATTGCCAGAAAAACCAATGTTATGAAATTGAAAGGTAATCTAGCTTCAATAATGAAAGGAAGGGACGTCTTTATCGGCGCATCTGGAAGAGGCGGCATATTGACCGATAGTATGGTGAGATCTATGAATCCGGATGCCATAGTTTTTGCATTGAGCAACCCAGATCCCGAGATACTTCCCCCAGAGGCACTACACGCCGGGGCAAAAATCGTATCGACCGGAAGGTCAGATTTTCCAAATCAAGTTAACAATGCGGTAGTATTTCCATCTCTTCTTAAGGCGCTGCTGGCCCTCAGGATCAAGAACCTAAGCGAGGACATGCTCGTAGCTGTTGCATATGCAATTTCAGGATTAATCGATGATAAACAGCTAAAGACTGATTATATCGTACCCAAGCTAAATGATCCCAGAATCCTTGCAATTGTGACCAAGACACTAAAGGAAACAATGCAGAGGCACATAATAGATAACTCTGGTAAAGACAGAGATGACGGAGCATAGCGTCATCATCCCTACGTGACTGCGTAAAACAATCTGTCAATAGTGAATAATTTGGAATTGGCCATCTTGCTTCTGCGTACTTGGAATACAAAGTTATTTCCTCAAGGACAGTCACTATGCTTGTTTAGAAAACGATCTCTGCTCTTTGGCAACAATAAATGGACTATGGTGGCCCTCTCTTGAATCTCCCCTTCCAACGATAATGCTTTTTCAAAGATGCAATACTTGCTGGTTGAGTATTGCCGGGCACGTTTTAGCGATGAGCAGTATGTACTTCAATCTTTCCCGCATCTTTATCCAGTAGTCGAAGTATCTGTTCCATTTGCAGGCCAATTGAAAAATTTCCCTTGCTGCCAAGCCGCGTCATAGCTCACGTTTGTCAGTTGGAATCATAATTAATCGATGCTTCCGCCGGTGGACTCTTGACATCATCATCCAAGTAAAAATAATTTCCCTCACTATTGTATTTGAGGGTAGAAAAGGGCAGTACAGTAAAGCCATTTTCATAGAGATATTCCATCTCTTCTGCGAACACGTCTATATCTGTGCTAGTATCCATTCTTTCGTTATCTATCCTGTGATAGTCAATTATAGTTATTGCATTTAAAGCTCCGTTTGTATTATATTTGGATGGCCTCTCGACTCTCTCGATAAATTCGTCCAGTATTTTTTCATCATCATACGAGAACTCCTCATCTATCCCATTATGGCTCCAGCCCCTAATCGAATACCTATTTGCGAAAGTTAAAGTACCATCATCAGAATAAGTCCTACAATCTTTCTGGTCTGAATGTTGCGTGTATCCATCGCAATGCAAGAACGTGATCCGCTGGTACCCTTGCCTCGCAAATTCATAGTATTTTGCGATCGTATTGATTACCGTCGCATTGTCCCATTCGCTACCATGAGGTGTTTCAAGGATGGTGGAATTTATGCCATGGTCTGCCAGACACTTTTTGATTCACCTATTTCGAAATCTAGCTCGCTTGCAGACAATCTATCCATCCACTCATGATTCATTGAATGTGATTGTATATCATGTCCTTCATTTTGCAATGTTGCAATATCTTCCCATGTCATTTTGTCTTCACTTTGTCCAACCTTGTTGCATATTACAAAGAAAGTAGCTTTGAACCCGTA
>DASVCY010000037.1:0-5690 GCA_036381375.1 Nitrososphaera sp.
TCACGTCTCCGTACGGTGAGAGTACAGTCGTTACTCCTTCCGTGTCGCTCAGGTCAAGAGCTGCAACCATCGTGTTCATGCGGCTTGATTTTGCTTTCTTCCTCTTACCCATTTTGCTCACCCACTCTGGTGATGATGATGGCGACTCCACCACCAGATGTGGAGTCGCCCGGGACGAGCCAGCCTCAGGGACGCGTTACAATACTGTCAAACTAGTTTGAACAAATAAAATGTGCAGTGTCTTGTGGATATCAGATATTAACAGAAATGTTTTTTGCTTTTGAACTTCTTTCTTCTGCCCTCCTGATTATAGAGTAAATGCCAAGCGCAAGTATGATGACTCCGATTATCATCGTATAGACATTTGCATTAATCATGCCTTCAGGATAAGGTATATACTCTGCATCGCGCAAAACCAATCCAAGCATCCGGTTGCTGTTGTATATGTAAAATGCTCCAATGCCAGCCATCACAGAGCCTACAATAAAAGAGCCTTTCTTTGCGATAAGAGCAAATGCTGCGGATATGAATGCAAGTGAAAATGCGCTCATGAGCATCTCATCCAATGGATCTCCGTAGACTGCAAAGAATGGGACTATTGATGCACGTATGAAGAGGATTACGGATACCGTAACTAGAATCCATACGCCAAGCTGGCATAGCTTCATATTTTTAACCTCTGATTATCTATCAAGTCCCTAAAAGACGGATGAGAACGCTCATGCATCTATTATGTTTATCTTGAACATATATGTAACACTCTCTGTATCTGACTGTTCAGCCGTAGCAATCAGAAAGTATTCTCCGCTATTGACATCCACTATAAATGAACCATTCCCTTGCTCTTCTAGGATGGTAACAGTCTCTTGATTCTCTTCATTGAGGACTCTCGCTGAGAATTCGGGAGACTTGGTAGAATCGGTTTTGAATTGAATCATCGTGTTTTTTGTAACCTCTATTGATTCTTTGGGGAATGAGGCTTCGATCATTGATTCTTTTCCCTGCCAATCATAGCTCCAAAGGACTCCTGCATACTCCTTACCGTCATAACTTGCAGTGATTCGAGGAATTGGTTCCGAACTTCCTAATGTATTTGAGCTGGGGTTAAGAGAGCTTTTCGCAATACCTGCACTCAAGAGTGTTACTGTCGCGATAATGACAATAGCTACACCTGTAATTATTCCGATTTTTCGCCGATTGTTACTTGGGGCATTAACGCTGTTATTGGACATACTATAATAATTCCCCATCCTCTATAATACCTGTATATAGTATTTCTCTATGTTGACGAATCATGTTAGCTTTAAAAAAAGAACGGGCGGATATCATCCATGTGAATCCGTTCCCATCCTTGCAGCCCATTCTGTTCTCAAGTCGCAGGGATTTGTACCTATAGGGTTGTCAGTCCACATGAAACTGGCATCCAACCTTCCGTCAGAGTCTGCATCCAGCAGCGTTACACCCGCTCCGTGCGTATCTGTCCCTACAAATCTCCAGTCATTTGGAAATGTATCCCTTGCAGCCGTCCAAGTTGCAGTTCCAGTACCTGATACATCCTGACCAACCCTATAGTATCCATGGTTATCTCCCGCAGGGTTGTCTATCCAGAACACATAATGTCTTGGTTGGATGTTCCAAGCCAGTTGCCAATTGATATGCCTAGTCCTTGGGTCTCATCTCCGGGGGCAATGCCGGGGTCAATTCTTGCACTCCAAGATGAAGGGTCTCCAGAGGTATTGATGTTCCATCCTATTTTGTAATATACTTTGTTGGCACCAAATGGATTATCGACCCAGAATACAAACATCTCAGGCACTGTTCCAGAATCTGGAGTGTCTGCGAATGCTATTCCAAGTCCTTGACTTTCGTCACCGATGTTTGATGTGTCCACGTTCTTAGTAGCACTCCAGCTCGCAGGAACTCCTGATGTGCTCACATCCCAGCCTATTCTGTACTTGATTGTATTTGCTCCAGAGGGATATCTACCCATGCGATTACAAGGTCCGGCCTACCGTTTGCATCGTTATTTATCTGCTGCAACGCAACACCCACTCCTTGAGTTTCATCGCCTATGCTGGATATTGAACTAGAAGCGCTCCAAGAAGACGCTGCTCCAGTCGTTGAACTGATATCCCAGCCAAAGCTATATTCGATATTGTTAGCTCCAGATGGATTTTCCACCCACGCCGCTACATAGTCTCTGACTGAACCTGAATTAACTAAGCCGGTGGCTAGGTCTGCACCTTGTTGGTCACTCCCTATTCCGTTTCCAGCAGCGTACATAGTGGTATAGATGTATCTGACACCTGCTCTGTCTCCATATTGAAGCGTAGTTCTGACACCTTGATAACTTGGAGTCATGACAAGATCTGTTTGTGTTGCGTGCTGCAACCGCAGCCAGTGACCAACTTCATGCAATTGAACCGTTTCTGTATCAAATTCGCCTGCTACACAACCATCGCTACCAGCTGCTCCGCTTATGCACCAAGTATCGGATTCATCAAATGCTAGGTCGTTTTCAACAATTGGATTTCCTGAGAGAGGAGACCTTGCAGTTACTGCGAGAGTATTCGGGTTTTGTGTTTCACCGGGAATATTCTCAAGCCATCTGACGACATTGAGTCCATCAGTCGTATCAGTCTCCACTAGGCTTGCAGGACTTGTTGTTGTACCCCCATCGGTAAAATCTATGTATGAAGCAGCGTCGTCTTCCCACGTTTGGAAGCCATTCCTAAGCTCTGTGAATTCGTTAGTACCGCTAATATCCGGCGTTCCTGTGTTGTGCAGCCTGTATGTTATAGTCTGTCCAGGTATTCTGTTCCAGTGCTGACCATCGCTGTTGTTGAATGTATCTGTAACACTCACTGCGAAGGCTTGGATTGGAACTAGAACTGCCAATGTAGCCATGAACAGCAAGAATGTATTTGCTACCTTCATTGCCTGCTCTCCTCTTCTATGACTATTACTTTCTCGTCGGCTATCACAACTGGCTCCAGTATCATAGTGCGAATGGTATAGTTGCCAGCAGGCGCAGCTTCAGGTTCTGTTACCTTGCTATCGGCTAGCAAAGGGTGTTAACTTTCGTCGGCTATGCAGATACCATTCGATTTTGATGGTTTAATGAGATGAAAAAAGGAAAAGAGGTAAGAGCGATTTGGCTACTTCAGCTTGACTATTTTCCCCAACGCATGAATCACTATGAACAGTGATGCGAGCATTGCTAGTGCTACGAGAATAGGATCGAAAGTTGCACTTGCTCCATAAATCCATGAGAGAACCGTTTGTCCCACTTGGAAATGCGTCAATCCTACCCACAATCCTATAGCTCCTAAGCTTTTGTTCCCAAATAGGAACATAACAAACTCATTCTTTGTGCCGTACTTTTTCATCGCTGCTATCCCCAACCCACAATAGATTGCGAGAGCGAGGAAGATGAAGTGCGAGAAAAACACTGGGATCATTGAGGCGGCTAACAGAGCTGCGTTGTATCGGAGTGTATGCTTGCCGACCCAGTGTTTTTCAACATTGATTCCTTGATGTGATGCTATTCCTGCGGTGACTATTGGTGCGATCGCGATCGCCACTTGTTCAGCTGACACATCTTCTATACGTCATTAGCTGATTTAAAGTCATCATTTAGCGACTAGAAGATTTGTCTATTTTTGATGCTACAATCCAAATTAATCCTGAAAGTACTGCAAAAGAGGCGATCAAACTATAAAATGCAATATTCATGCCTTGATAGTAATTATTTGAGGATTGGACATAACCCAACAAGACCGTTCTCCCCCCATTCCAGCCTTTTCCTGCGGTCAGTAGCGCTTCCAAAATCATGCACTCCACAGATCTTGGATTTTGTCCCTCTGACAGTCCTTTGCAGCCGTTGTAATAGACCAACAACAGATGGAATACAGTAGCACGCAGACACAGCAGCTGCTGCTCTGAAGTATCCACATACTGGCAGCGGATCTCTATCCCGACTCCTGATTTGATGCACTCCACAAGCGACTCTACCGATATCCTCCTGCAACGGTAATTGACGGTCGGCCCTAGCTCAGATTCATAGAAGTGCAGTAGGAGCTCCAGCCTATCAGCCTACGTGGACATGTATGATCATGCCTTGATATCTGACAGACAGGGGCGTATTCCAAGGATATTGCAGGCAATACCATTTGACAATTGTAGGAACTTATCTCGGTCAGCATAAATGGAAGCGTATACTCGCCTATACTTGGTATGAAAGAATTACCTGAGCTCCCCCCCCACACGCTTCACTGGAAACTGCATGTGCGCTTATTCAGTCCTTGACAGCGGCAGGTTCCAATTGTATTTCATTGCGAGCAGCCTGAGCCCAGTGGCTGCAACGATGCTTGGTATAGCTGCGACGTTCAGGTCTATGCCCGCAGCAAGCAGGCCGAAAAATATCACAACTCCGATAAAGCTTGCTGATGCATACAGCTCTTTGACAAAGACTATTGGCACTTCGTTGACAAATACATCACGCAGGATTCCTCCACCGATAGCGGTGAGAACTCCAGCAAAGGACATTGCAAGGAAGTTCAGACCAAACAGGTTGTAAGCAAACGTCGCTCCGATCACAGTAAAGACACCTAGCCCGATCGCATCAAACTTTAAGAAAAGGTTCCAGTGCTTCTTGAGCGACCTGTAGAGAAAAAACATCACAACTCCTGTCACCACAGTGATTGTTAGGTACAGCGGATTGACTATTGCAATGGGAGGCATCCTGCCAAAAATGACATCCCTCAGCACCCCGCCTGCGACTCCAGTCATCGTCGCAAGGATGATTACCCCAACAATGTCGGACTTGTGCTCTATCGCCTTGAAGGCGCCTGTGACTGCAAATGCCATGGTACCAAAGAGGTCCAGCGCCTGTATGAGCAGTGGAACTGGCAAGATGCTGTCAGAAGACAATGCGATCACCGAAAGACGCCAGCAGCCTCTTCCGCCCCAATGTAACAGCGAGGACAAGAATTTGAAATTATCGGTATGCGCGTGTATGTGCACAACGTTTTAAACCAGCAGAGCAGCTGATCATCATCTCCTATGTCAGAGGAAAGTTTTGGTGGGCCGCCTGTCATCATCAAACCGATATACTTTTTCGAAGAGGCGGACGGCGCGAACAAGGCACTTCTTGGAAGCAAGGGAGCCGGGCTTGCAGAGATGACTAGACTCGGGTTGCCTGTCCCGCCTGGTTTTATCATTACCACTGAAATTTGCGAAAAATTCTACGAGGCAGGCAAGCGACTGCCCGATGGCCTGATGGACGAGGTGCGGAAATCGATAAAGCGTCTTGAAGCCGCAACTGGGAAAAAATTTGGGGACTCAGACAATCCGCTTTTGGTTTCGGTGCGCTCTGGCGCGCCGGTGTCAATGCCCGGCATGCTGGACACGATCCTCAACCTTGGGCTCAACGACGAAACGGTAGAAGGTCTTGCGAAGCAGAGCAACGACCCCAGGTTTGCGTGGGATGCATATCGCAGGTTCATACAGATGTTTGGCAAGATCGTCCTTGGGATAGATGATCGTAAATTCGATGCTGTGCTTGCTGGCAAGGATCTATCAAACACAAAGGTGGTCAAGGAGATTGCAATGACGTTCAAGTCGATCTGTGAAACCGCCGGCAAGAAACTCCCCGCAGACCCGTACAAACAGATAGAGCATGCAATCGA
>DASVCY010000038.1:0-3674 GCA_036381375.1 Nitrososphaera sp.
TCCTCCGGGAAGGGGCAGTATCGGCGGACGAGGTGCTGGAGGCTCTTGAGAGACTTTAACCTGATAGTGTCGACTTCCCGGTTCAGGGAGGAAGAGGCACAGGATGAAATCCTTGATCTGCTTGACCTGTTTGGCGATCAGGAAGCAGTAGCCGAGATCACTGAAGTAAAGGGACTGATAGTGGCAGAGACTTCACTCGATCCGCTTGCAGTAATCGCGGGGCTGAAAAAGCTCGTGGCGGAGGAGCCTTGGCGGGTGCGTTACGTCCTGCGCGTCATCCCGATTGAGGTCGTTGTCCCGGCCGATCTTGACGACATCGAAGAAGCTGCAAAAGAGCTGGCGGAAGGCAAGATAAGGAAGGAAGAAGATTCGTTTAGGATAACGGTAGAGAAGAGACACAGCACACTAGAATCAATGGATGTGATAAAGGCGATAGCCGGCGAAATTGACAGCAAAGTAGATCTCGAAAACCCAACTTGGATCGTCCTTGTCGAGATAGTCGCAGGCCATGCCGGCGTTTCAGTGCTGAGGCCCGACCAGATCTTCAGTGCCGTTGTTGAAAAGCGCCGATGAGATGATTGTCATCATTTCACCAATATTGCTGCCCTTTCCAACAAGTACTGTAAAAATTCTCGATCGTCAAACTTTGTCTTTATCCCAAGCAAGTCACTAAGCTTGGTTCTTTTCTGCATGGCCGGCTCTAACACCGAAGCGTCCACTTCAAACTCGCTTCCTACCTTTTCTGAAAACTGCTTCAACACTTTAGCATCCTTCGAAAATGCAATAAAACAGCCTGCATTGCCTTTCTTCAGGCCCACCCTGACAATTGCCTCCGATATCTGATCTGTCAAGCCAAGCCTTAGAAGCAGTTCAGTCTCACTCCTCTTTGCGATCATGATGTTTCTTTTTTCAGCTTCAAGTGTCATCAAAAGGACACCCATCACGTGATCGACCCCATAAACAGACTCGGCGTTTACTGCCTGAATAGAAATTATTGCATCATTGTTGTCAGCGCGGATGCGGTCTAATAATTTACCCGGATCTTCTGCGATGTTACGTACGCCGATCACTGACGCGCTGTAGCCATCCGGCAAGAGGTCAGATCCGCCGTGAACGACCGTGACTATTGTGACGGTGTCGCCACTCTTGGCCACGGTCTGCTGTCCCTGAATCGCGGCAGAATCCACGCCATTTACAGCAACAATCAAGTTGTTTGGCTGCAAAAGACGTGTGTCAGTAGAAATCGCTGTCAAAAATTGCAAAATTTCTGCAATGGAAGCGGCAGGCACGTCAAGGCTGACTTGTGGCTTGCCGACTGCCTTTTTGGCACCGCCCAGCAGCCTTATCGTTATCATTCTTCCGCTTCTTCTGATTCTTGCTCTTCCTCATCTTCGCCAGCAGCAGCTGCCATCGACGCCTTTTCCTGCGCAGCCTGCTTGCGCAGGTGTGCTGTGATATAGCCGGCCAGCTCGTTCCGCAAAACCTTTGACCTGATGATCGCTAGTTCGTTGAGAGCCTTCTTGTTACCATCAAATTCAAGACCGAACTTGCCTGGGTGGTTCTGCAAGAGCTCGGTAGAGATGCGCTTTATCCTATTCATCCAGCAATCAAGGCAATTTTAAGGATATTTTATCTTTGTTATGCGCGGCCGGCAAGGTAGAGCTTGGAATTCCTTTCCAGCACCTGCACCGCTTCTTCATATGAGATGCCAAGTGTGCGTGCGGCGGACCAGACGACACTTACAAGAAAGGCACTTGAAACTGCAGGCAAGTTCCCAAAACACCGAGAATACCTTACTGGGCCGTCGGTCTCTACAAGAAACTTGTTTTTGTCGGTGTTTTTCAAAAGAACCTTCTTGTCTTCAGAATAGACCAACGCTGGACCGTAGGACACGTACAGCCCCATGTCCATAGATCTCGCCAGCTGCTTTTTACTTCCTGCAAACCAGTGCAAAAGCACGCTCTTGATCTTGAACGACGGCAGGATTTCTAGCACGTCGTCCAGAGCTTTCCGTGAGTGAATAGACACTGGCTTTCTTCCGGCCTCTGCAAGTTCCAGCATCGCGTTGAAGATCTGCTTTTGACGTTCATATGGTACGTCGTATGTCCCGTCAAGCCCTATTTCACCTACACCGTCAATCAAATGCAGATGAGTATGGAATACTTCTTTGAATTTGTCAAGGTTTTCCCTTGCCGCAGCTTCAGGGTGGATCCCTACAAACCGCTTGACTACATCGCGTGCATGATTAAAAAGAGCAAAGCTCTTTGTCGTAGTATCCAAGTCTACTGTAACAGAGCACGCCACTATTTTCATAGCCCGCAGGCTGGACAATATATAGGACAGGTAGCTAGAATACTCGTCGTCGGTCAGATGAATGTGGGCGTCAAAAAGCAATGTCAATCACAATATGCCAGAGGACAGAAAATAAACTTTTAACATGGTGTTTAGCAGTAACTGCGGATATGTCTTCCAGTCCAGAGTTTGGCCTAGCGGCAATGTATCGCGTTATGAAAAAGTCCGGCGCAGAGCGGGTAAGTGACGATGCAGCAGACGAACTTCGAAAGGTGCTTGAAGAAGTCGCTGAAAGGATCGCCAAACAGGCAGTAGAATTGTCCGTGCATGCCGGCAGAAAGACGATCAAGCCAGAAGACATCAGATTCGCGGCAAAAAATGTGATACGGCTTTAGCCCGATGAAGGGTTTAGACAACAAATAAACCACATGCCGTTTACTGGCGAGATGTGAATTTGTTTCCCATCACGAAAAATTATGTTAATCATTAGCTGCATTTTAAACTCAGTCTGGGATGAGACGCACCTGAAGATAAAGCCGGGTCTGCCTGCAAGGTGCCACCTGTCGCAACATCCTTGAACGTCCGGGTTTGACATCATAACTTCTGTACCATGTAAGTCCATCTTGCGAAAAGGCACTGGCATTGGATCAGGTCTTGGTGGATGAAGCAAGAACCCTATACAGATAACTGCCAGATTCATAGGAAAACGGTCTCCGTATGAGCAAGCAGCTACCAACAGGAAGCTAAGCCCTATGAATCCCATGTCTTCACAGTAGATAGAAATCTTGTCATTCTGCAAAATCTCTCTCTTTCTGACTGGATGTATGTACGTACGCGTACTCTGATAATTCTGGTGCCAGGCCAACAAATGCTTCGGGAAGATAGTTGTAGTTAGGAAGGAGAATTTCCTTCTTCACTCTCTATAGAGATATTGCAGCTTTTTTCGTGGTGTGCACACGGACAGCAGAAAGCTATGGAAGAATCATCATCTATATCACCAACAAAATTTTTGGTCTGCTGTTCAGACATGGGAGGTGTCACAGGTCTATTTCCACTATACTCCGATGACCGCACATTTCGGCGTGGTCTTCGACATCCGACTCGAAGAGAAAGACTGAAGTGCACCGCTGGCAGCAAAATACCTTATCCAGTTTCAGAGCAGATTTCATATAGTAGCCAATATTGGGTATTTCTTTACCTATAAATACAATGTAATCTAAAATTAGATGATTCTTACCTAGATCTCTTCTCACGGTCTCCCTTGGAACGTACGAAAAATTCCTCCCCAAGGATGGGTTGCCGGTGTACCTCGGGAGAAGATCTTTTACTCATTTGTTACAGTTGCTTTCTCTTCCTCACCCTTGCCAATCTCTGGGCCCACG
>DASVCY010000039.1:0-4434 GCA_036381375.1 Nitrososphaera sp.
TACTGGATGGCCACCCTGTGACAGAAACCGGCCCCGATCGCGTCATGGTCTTTCAGGAAAATGCGCTGTTCCCATGGCTCAAAGTCGTGGACAATGTGGAGTTTGGGTTGAAGATGGCTGGCATACCGAAAGACAAGAGGCGTGAGCGCGCCATGCATTATCTCGACATGATGCAGCTTACCAAGTTTGCTGATGCCTACACGTACCAGCTGTCAGGCGGCATGAAGCAGCGTGTCGCCATAGCAAGAGCACTTGCAATCGACCCTGAAGTGCTTCTGATGGACGAGCCATTCGCCGCCCTGGACAGCCAGACTCGCGACCTCTTGCTGGTCGAGCTGCAATTGATATGGGCGCGAACGAAAAAGACGATAATGTTCATCACCCACAACATCCTAGAATCCGTAGTTCTAGGCGACAAGGTTGTGGTTTTCACAAAGAGGCCTGGAACTGTGAAAAAAGAGATCACAGTCGACTACCGCCGACCGCGCCTACCAGAGGACGAAAACCTGCAACCGTACTACCGGCAAGTCATTGACGCAATGAAAGGTGAAATATTATCCTCCGGCGACAAGGATGAGGACAGCAGCGTCACTTGAGCTGTTTTAGCAGCTCTAGGCCGGAAGCAAAGCTGTTAGGAGAAGTGAGGAGCACCCTATCTGCAATCCTGGCGGCCTCTCTTACAAAATCGGCCGGATCGTTCTCGTATTCCGACCAGTCAAGCCCGATTATAGACGCTGACTGCCTGTTCTTTTCAGAGGGCACCATCACCACAGCAGCAACCCTGATGTCATATGGCTTGGCCAGATCCACAATCTCACCAAGGTCGGACAGTGAAGAAATTGACTGGGTTACGAGCGAGTGAGGTTTTGCCTGCAGTTTGTTTTGAATCGATGGAGCCGACTTGTCCTTGACTTTCGCCGGAAACGACAGGTCAAGCTTGATGCTTGAATCATAATGTTCTTTCTTCAACATCTTAACTGCTGCGCTTGGGCGCAGACCTGAATCGCCCGGCCTGTCCGCCGGCTCGTCGCCCATTAGCAAGAGGAGGCTGTCAACCCCTGCCAGTATTGCATCAGAAACCGCTTGGCACAATGAAGTAAAGTTGCGATCTCGCACCCTGATGCTACAGCTCATCCTGACATCAATGTGGTTCTTGATGTAGCTGGCAGCTGTAACGCTTGATACTCTTGGTATGCCAAGTACAGAATCTGTCAGGTGTATGCCGCTAACAAGGCCGGAAAGCTGCGATGCTCTGTGTGCCATCGCGTCCATGTCGGCATTAAGCTGAGCCAGATCAAACTTCTCGCCCTTGATGATCTTGGGCGGGTTCAGCTCGTAGGATATCTTCATCGTCAATCCACAAAAGGGGCACTGGGCATTATTAAATGAGAGGTCGCGTGCTTTGAGAGCATATATTTGGCTATGATGCTTTCAACTAATGTTGCGCAAAGAAGAGATCCTCTCAGCTCTGCGGCCTGCCCTGTCAGAAAAGCCGTATGTGCCGGCAGATGCGGCGGAGTTTGCAACGCCAGCGGCAGTGCTTGTGATAATCCACTACCATGACAACAGCCCGCACATATTTCTTACAAAGCGCAGCTCCAGCCTGAAGTCGCACAGTGGCGAGATCTCCTTTCCGGGAGGCAGGTATGTTGAAGGTGACGGCACGCTTCTTGCGACCGCGCTGCGGGAAACCGAAGAAGAGATTGGGATTTCCTTTGAGCCGGATCAGGTTGCTGGCAGCCTGCGCGCTGTGCACACAATGACTTCAAACCACTTTATCGTTCCGTTTGTAACCGTTCAGGAGATGCTGCCGCAATACAGGACTGCGGCAAGCGAGGTTGAATCAGTGATCGATCCGCCTCTCATAGAGACGCTCAGGAGCATGCAGCCGGATACCGAGCACTATGGGCTTGCTCCAGACGCGTACAAGTTCACCTACAATGGCAATGTGATATGGGGCGCTACTGCAAGGATACTAAAGCAATTGCATGCTCTACTCGTGAACAAGTAAGTGCATATGCGTATATGCATGTGTATGCGGTTCCAGCCATTTGAACCAAAGAATAGTTCATTTATACTAGAACACTCATCAGACTGTCGTAAGCATTTCATCGCTTTCGCTCACATGGATAACAGGTCATCATTTGAGCGGCAGCTGTTGGTGTCTGTCAGATATAGAGATAGCGGACTATACCTTCACGGCGCCGGTTGTTGTTATCGACTTCCGCGAAAGGGACAGCAACCTTTTGTCAACTTCTTTCATTATCCAGTCGTCATAAAATTTCAAGCTGGTGAGAATGAACGCGTCTGCTGTTCTCACACCTTCAAAGGAGTCAACCCTTGCCAGAACTGAATCCACTTTGAACACGTTTTCACCAAAGAGTACAAATATTAGCCGATCATCAGGATCGATTACACTGGGACGGTATAGGATGCTTTCTTGAAATTCCGAGTACATGCGTTCATAGACGCTGCGATAATGCGATTTTTCAACGAACATCACGATGGAAAATTGGACGTACCCTATCATGGCGGCGGGATTGCATTGGAGGGTGAAATCCATTACGCGCCCCTCTATCATCCTGTCTAGACGCCTTGTCGCGGTCTTTTCAGAAATGCCAACTTGGCTCGCAATTTCAGATATTTCCATCCTGGCGCCAGACTGCAGGAGGCATCTTATTATCCTCAGGTCCGTTTCACTTGGGTCCATAGATACGGGGACATGGCTAACGGCTATTCCACCAATGGTTGCAGGTTTTAGGTGGTCACCGAGTGACTTTTTAGCGTCGATGGCGTTCCATGAATCGTCGATGATAAGGTCGGCCCCAGAAGTTCTCCCCATCTGATGCACATGAACGGCAATGTCTCCAAATTGCCTGACGCGCCGGATTACCTCGTCTCTGGTTATTCCGTTGTTCGTTCTTACAGTCACAAAAGCCGTTCTATATCCAAAGGTTGCAGGATTGACTCTGACTGCGAACTTTTCTATGACTCCGCCGCTGACCATCTTCCTGACCCTAGCCTTTACACTCTTTGGTGTCAAGCCAGTTAGCGAGCCTATTTTGTTGTAGGAGGTTCTGCAGTTTCTAGCCAAAATGGCAAGGATATTGAGATCAGTCTTGTCAAGCACCGTCTTCTCCATATGATCTGCTTCCTTTATTATTGCGTCATTATTGTAATAAAGTTGTCCGATTTTTGGAGTGCCGCTACCGCTGGAGATAAATCCAGTTGTACAGTAGAAGTGCCATGCAAAAAAACGAATCAGCAAAAAGCGCGAAGGAAATTGTAATGGAGTACTTGCAGGTATTGATAGAACGCCGGGACTTCCAAACTGCCAGAGGCTACCTGAAAGACAACGTGTCATACGTGTCGCCTCTTAACTCATTTGATAGAGTCGAACCATACCTCAAGTATAATGAAAGCTTGCACCTGCCAAAACCAGATATCAAAAAGGTTTTCGCGGATGGCGACGATGTCTGCCTTATCTATGAAATGACTCTTGCCACGCAACCTACAACGCTCCCTGTATCCTTATGGGCTCACGTTGATGATGGAAAAATAAGTTCGATAAATATTATCTTCGATCCGCGACCCTTCCTTCAGCCGAAAAGACAGTGATGTGCTATGAAGGGGGCTGACTATCTGGCGAATTCGCGTACAAATCCGTCCCTTATCCAATCGAAGAGCCCAAAGATCCAGTAACGAAACACTCTTGTGCCTTCTCAGGCCAGTAATCTGGAAAGGCACTCGCCCTGAGAAAAGCCTTCAACGTGCAGCTCTCGCCTGAATTCGAAGAACTCGTTGAGAAAGTCCCCCTGCTGGATCAACAGCTGCCGCTGCCTGAGACCGCCACCCTCGTCCGCCAGCGTTTGGCGGACATCAATATACTTTTTTCTGAATGGATGTCGATCGCACATTCGCAATTATGGCATCGATGAGTCAAGCCAGATTGGAGGCGTTGGAAGAATATCGCACGAACTCCTTTTTACCTGTACAGAGCGGCACTGGACTAGGTGACAGAGCTGACAAAGAACAATGCAACCAATCCGGACACTTTTGCACAGATAGCTTGTCATTGTTCCTAAGCCGAGTTATGCGAGATCTTTTTGCATATTGCGAGCGACCATCTCTACAACATGATCAACATTGACCTGAACAACCGCTCAGACATGCTCTGGGACATCAGCAGAAAGAAGAATTACTAGCGGGCCCGGTGGGCTTCGATCCCACGACAACTGGCTCCGGAGGCGTGTGCTCCTCTCTTTTTGCAAAAGACGAAGAACAGCACCCTGTCCTGACTAGGCGACGGGCCCTTATTACATTGACGCGCGAGGCGCTATATGAAGGAACCCCACAGAAGAGTGACCGATATGGAGAATGGATGATAGGCGGGCTAGAGGCAAATGAATCGTCGCTTTCACAAATACTGACCTT
>DASVCY010000040.1:0-32100 GCA_036381375.1 Nitrososphaera sp.
AGCATTATTATCAGCACTTGCAGTTGCAACAGCTCTTATCATGATGATAACGACAACAGTAGCGCCTGCCGGCGGAACCCCGGTCCCGGACGGAGAGGAGATCAGATGTACGACTATGGAGGCTCAATTGGAACCGTCTACAACCTTGGGGCGATGCCGCAGCATGGGATAGGAATTACAATAATTATGAGGAAACCGGCGACCTGCAGACACAGCAGGACTTTATCAATACGGTTCATGGAAAAATGTAGCAGATCGTGCGCAGCTACTGGCTACGACAGTACGATTTCCGGAAGCTCTCATGGGTAGGTCCAGCTGTCACGCACGTCTGTGCAGCCACAGGCCGGAGGAGTATCATCCTTGCAATAGCACATGACGTGGCGGACGGCGAAGGCTTCTTGCAGAAGCAGTAAGGACCTTTGGCTAGCTATGGTCGACTATGGACAGGAAGGTGTCAGAATTGACGAGACCAGAGATCCGGTCTTTCCCCAAATACCGATCAAGCCCAGGTTTAATAAGACCTATGGGTAGAACGGGCATACAAACTTGCTCCTTTTCATCTGGAAACTCTATGAGTACACGCACAATTGCTAGGAGCCAATTGCGTTTGGAAGGGAGGATAAAGTGGCTTCCAGGCAGTTTGCGGAAATACGGCAGCGGTGTCCCCCTATGGCCTAATGAGCACAAACGCTCGGGCCAAGTACCACCATGCGCAGATCATCTATCTCGACTGGCTGTACGATATCACAGGGGAGTCGCTGCTATAGCAATATAACAACAGGTTCGCATCATGCTCCGGGCAAGGCTTATAATAACTTGTAATGACAATTCTCAAACATTGGAGCTTGTTACACGTAGCGGCAATCACAAGGTCAGGAAAGTAGGCGACCTAGAATACCGGATAGACGCAGACCCTGCCAAGGGCATGAAGGTCCCAGTCACAATCTACGCAAACGATTCCTTGGTATCGAAAATGGTGACCGACAGGACCATTGACCAGGCTGCAAACGTCGCTACCCTCCCGGGTGTCAAAAAGCACGTTGTCGTGCTGCCCGACGGCCACGAAGGGTACGGCTTTCCTGTCGGCGGCGTAGCTGCGACTGACATTGAAGAGGGCGTAATTAGCCCGGGCGGCGTCGGCTACGACATCAACTGCGGCGTCCGGCTGATCAGGACGAACTTGACAGAAAATGATCTGCGGCCAAGGCTAAAGGACCTTGTCAATGAGCTTTTCAAATCCATCCCTTCTGGCGTGGGCAGCGAAGGCGTCGTGCGGCTTACCAAGCCAGAACTAGATGAGCTCTTGGTAGAGGGCGTCAGGTGGGCAGTCAGACACGGTTACGGGACAGATGATGACGCCGAGGTCTGCGAGGAGGGCGGCACGATGGCCGGCGCAGACCCTGCGAGTGTGTCTGACACTGCAAGAAAAAGGGGTGCGGCGCAGCTCGGGTCTCTTGGCTCCGGCAACCACTTTCTTGAAGTGCAAAAGGTAGACAAGATTTTCGACGAGCGGGCGGCCAAGGCGATGGGCATAGGCCAGGAAGGCCAGCTGACCGTGCTCATACACTGCGGCTCAAGAGGTTTTGGCCACCAGATATGCACAGACTATTTGCGTGTGTCGGAATCTGCGCTGCGCAGGTATAACCTGACGCTGGCAGACAGAGAGCTTGCGTGCGTCCCTAACAACTCAAAGGAAGGTGAGGACTACCGCAAGGCAATGTATTCCGCACTCAATTTCGCATGGGCCAACCGGCAAATGATAACCCACTGGACGCGCAAAACATTTGAGCGTGTTTTTAGGGCCAGCGAGGGCGGACTCGATATGGATCTTGTTTACGATGTTGCACACAATATTGCCAAAGTGGAGCGACACAAGATCGATGGCGAAGACACCCGCGATGTGGTGGTGCACCGCAAGGGCGCGACTAGGGCGTTCCCTGCAGGTATGGAGCAGATACCCGGCAAGTACAGGGAGATCGGCCAGCCTGTCATAATCCCGGGGTCAATGGGCACTGCCAGCTGGATATTGCTTGGAAGCCAGAAGTCGCTTGACCTCAGCTTTGGCTCGACTGCGCATGGCGCTGGTAGGACGATGTCAAGGTCTGCCGCCAAGAGAAGCTACACTCCGGAAGGAGTCCGGAGCGGCCTTGAGTCAAGGGGCATATACGTCAAGGCACTCACGAGAGAAGGCGTCGTTGAAGAGACCCCTGAAGCCTACAAGGACGTCGACTCTGTTGCCGACGTATCGCACTCGCTTGGTATAGCCACCAAAGTCGTGAGGCTCGTGCCAATAGGGGTGATAAAGGGCTGATGACCATCAAAGAAGAGGAAGACCCTGACATTGAAATCATAAAGGCGCGCAAGCTAAAGGAGATGAGGGAAAAGGCTGCTGCGCTCGAAAGAGCCAAGAATGTCTCCTCCCAGCCAACAACAAAAAAGAGGACCGCCCGTGAAGTCGTTTCAAGCTATCTATACGACAGGGGTGAGGAAGTATTGAATCTTGCATATGCCCAGTACCCTGCGCAGACAGAAGCGATCATTTCAAGGATCGCCGAGCTGATGCTGGCCGGCGAAATAACCAGCAGGATATCTGGAGGCGAGCTGCTTGCCCTATTCAGATCGGTCGGTCTCAATATACGAGTGAACACAAGCATCAAAATAGAAGACAAAGGCAAGCTCATACCTTTCTCAGACAAGCTGAAACAGCAGAACATGAATGACGATTGATGATTGACTTGATTGTCGGAACCTTTATCCTGGATTTTCAGACGATCGATTTTGAGCCAGATGGCAAGATAGCGATCGAAATGCTGTCAGAGTGGCAGAAAAAGTGCCAGCTTGAGAACGCATTCGCGCTAGACCCGCCGGTCCAGAGCGCAGGCTGGTCGTTTGCCAAGATGTTCATGTCAGGCCAGTTTGTGGAAAAGATGTATGCAATGAATTCGTACGAGGTCAACGCGTCAAAAGGAAAAAAGTTTGAGGACAAGTTTATTGCGTGGCTCCAAAAAGAATTGAAGAATAGGGGCTGCGGCGCCCAGGTAAAAATGGCGCCAGAAATGAAATCGATCTAGACTCTGCGTCCCCTTCTTCCGCCTGGCTTTCTCGTCGTGTCGTGCGGTATCGGGGTCACGTCTTCGATCCTACCTATTTGCTTGAAGCCTGCCCTAGCAAGAGCCCTGATGGCCGCCTGCGCACCGGGACCGGGAATTCTCGGGCCGACTCCGCCCACGGCCCGCACTCGAAAGTGAAGTGCGTTGATGCCCTTTGCCTTGGCGACCTCGGCAGCGGCCATGGCAGATTTCATTGCCGCATACGGAGAAGACTCATATCTATCGGCTGTTACGTGCCTGCCGCCTGAGCTGAACGCGATCGTCTCGCTTCCACTCAGGTCGGTGATGTGAACGATAGTATTGTTATAACTGCTAAATATATGGGCCACTCCCCACTTTAACTCTGTAATTTCGTCCTTCGCTTCAGACATGCACTTACATTCGCCCCTTTAGAGGGTTAAAAACGTTATCGCAGGCCAAAGGGTCGTGTTGAGTTAGGGTTTTTAGTTGTTGATTGATTGAGAGAACTGCAGACGCGGTTGTTCTGCCACATCTTCTATTGGCATGTACGAACACAAAGGAACGCACTCACAGAACTGATAATGTACTCAATTTATTTTTGTACTTTCTAGGACTATTTTTCAGAAACACAGCCAAAGCAATAGAACCGTTTGCTGGCAGGACGCACGTCGCCATCTGGTACTGGGTACAGCAGTTTTGTTCAGTTACAGGGCGTATCTATCCATGCACGCAAGTGGGACCCCGCTACTACCCGATCGGCAAGACGCAGAGGTCAAGATTGGCAGCAGTAAAGCTTGGACATCGGTAGCACAGAACCTGTACACAGGAAAAAACTTGTGGTGTGAATACATCGCTCACGACACAGAAACATGCTGTTAGCCGCGGAAACATTCCTCAGGCGGCAAGTCCAGAAGTACGGTAAACAAACATCTTGTCTATTCAGATATGACGGTGTGGATCGATAGTGTGAAGAATCATATCGTACATTGGGTGTGGTGGTTGCAACACGGGTTGCATTCAACTCATTGGAAGGACCTGATGGTGCGAGAGGGAGAGATTGTGGGAGTGAGGGCAATAATGAGTATTTCAAGGACAGGACAGAAGGATCGATGGCTATTATTCCGGTACCAGAGAAGAGTGCAAGCTGTCGCACGTCCATAACGGGATACAACTGTTTTCGCATCCATGTACAATGCCAAGAGAAGTTATGTCAAATTTGGATTGTTGGCCAGAAGGATGATGAGGCACGATGGCCTAGCACGACCGGCGAAAGTGGACATAGCCCCTGTTCTCAAGCACGTTTTCGCCGACGAAAACGTTGCCGGGTCCCCTCTGTACCCTGCCGATGATGTGCAGCTTTACCTTTGCCTTTTTCGCAGCGGCCTGTGCCCGACTTAACTTTGTTTCTGGAAGTGTGGCTACGATTTCGTATTCTTCGCCGCCGTGGAACACCAGCTCGTTTGGCTCTATGCCGTTTTCATTCGCAAACTGCTCCACTCCATCCAGAATGGGTATATTGTCAATTACGATGCTGACCCTGCTCTGTTTGGCCAGTTCATAGAGCGATATTGCAAGACCATCGCTTGAATCAATGGACGAGGAAAAGTACTTGGCCAATGCGATTCCAAAGCGCTGCCTTGGTTTTGGTTCCAGCACCGAATCTATGGCCTGCTTCCTGAACATACCATTAGTAGCCTTTGCGCCATGCATCAGGATCGCAAGGCCTGCTGGAGGCAGGCCAAACATGCCGGAAACTATTACAAGGTCGCCGGGCCTTGCTCCTTTTCTTTTCGGCATTCTGCTGCCATTTTTTGCAAAACCTATCACGCTGCAATCTATTATGAGGCCGTCGGTCTCGTTGGTGTCCCCTCCAACTATTTTCAGACCAAACTCCTTTGCAGCCACCGCAAAGCCTTCTGCAAGTCCCTCTACATAGAGCCGGGTGCACCCTTTTGGCAGCCCAAGCGAGATCAACGCAGCGTGCGGTTTGATGCCTTTTGCCGCAAGGTCGCTTACACACGAAGCGATGCTCTTTCTAGCCACCTGCCACGGCTCCATGCCGGGCGGAACATCGGTGTTTGCAACCAGCATATCAGCCTTGAAGACGATATTCTTGTCAATCAGGGCGACATCGTCAAGGTCACCTCCTATGCCAAGGGTGTTGGTAATGATGTTAATGATCTCTTTTTCATCTAACTTGCTCATAGACTGCTTGGACCTTTTCGCTTGCATGCTTGTAGAGGGATTGTGCCTTTTCAGCCCTAGACTCCACTGACACTCTAATTGCGTGTTCGGTATTTGAGGGCCTGATGAGCACCCAAGAGTCTTCGTCTATTATCGCCTTGACGCCATCTTCCGTCAATACAGAAAACGAATCGCGCTTGAAAACATCGGGCAGCTTTTCAATCACCTTATTGTGGAGAGAGGAGTCGACAGTTATCTTGGACCTAATTTGTACAAATTGCGACGCAAATTTCAGGCAACTATCAATCTTCTTTTTGTCAAGTGTGGAAATTGTGGCCGCTGCAAGCAGGCCGTCGCGACACATGTTAAAGCCGGGCATGATAAAGCCAGCACTGCTGCCTTCGCCTCCTGCCTCCGCCTTTGTCTCCAGCATCTTGCTGACAACGTTTGCCTCGCCTACCTTTGAATGTGCTACTACCATGCCCGTATGGGCTTGCACATACTTTTCGATGGCGACGCTGGTATCGATGCTTGTAACGAATTTTTTCATGCCCATCTCGACTGCCCTTGCGACACACAGTAGCAAGGTAGCGTCAGGGTTAAGCTTCTCGCCATTATTGTTGACCACAACAAGCCTGTCAGCGTCCAAATCAAGGGCAAAGCCAAGGTCAAGTTTGTTTGCAGTGACCAACGCACGCAGATCAGCAAGCTCGTCTACGGTCGGGTCGGGGCCCCTTGACGACACACCTGCAACGCCATTGATGCTGTGATATTGATGTCCTAGCTTTTTGAACAGGCTTTCGCCATATCCGCACGCCGCTCCGCCGCCGGCATCAATGCCCACCTTGACTCTTGCGCCGCCCTTTGCGATCTCGGCCACTTCATCAACGTACCTTGACGAAATCCGGTATTCGCCGCCGAACTTGTTATGATGTTGGCTTGAACCCTTTATCATGGCATCAAGCTCATGTTCAAAGAGCCCCCTGCCGTCGATTATGAACTTCAGACCATTCCATTCAAGTGGGTTGTGGGATGCGGTTATCATCACGCCTGCACCATACCTGCGCGCTTCCCGGAATGCTGCGGGGGTGGGCGCAACACCAAGGTTGTAGACGTCAACGCCGCCTGCCATCAGGCTTGCTGCAACTGTCTCGGCGATTATCCTCCCAGATGGTCTAGTGTCCCTTGCTACGATGCACTTGCCTGATTTTACTATGCTTGCAAACTGGCCGGCGAATCTGCTTACCTCGTGAAGGTTGAGATCTTGCCCGTAGATGCCCCTTACGCCAGAGATCGAAACTTTCACAACGAAAAGCTGTTCACGGTGCTATTTAATTTAGCGCCAAGCATTAAATAACGAGCCGCCAGAATTTTCGTGGGCTTTGCCCTAGTAGCTCAGCCTGGCAGAGCGAAGGTTTCGTAAACCTTCAGTCTTGAAGGTCGAAAGAACCTTAGGTCGTGGGTCCGAATCCCACCTAGGGCTTCATTTTCTCGAATTTATTACTCCACCTTGCATTGGGCAGCTTTGATCAGTAGCGCCGGTAAAGGCTACAGGATCATGACGTGTTGCGGCAACAAACCCTCATCCTAAAAAGCGATAGTTCAATCTTGCCAAAAAATAGATGGCTTGCGGTTGGCGCGGTATCCCATATCGCGGTTGGTGTTGCTTGAAGCGGAGCAGGCATCATCAAGCAACCAATAGAACACGGAGGAGACTTGGCACTTCTTTAAGGCAGAGATCCCAGTGTAAAGGTAAAAAAATCCAGTCGTCAATCCTTACAAGATCTCAGGATTCACAGTGTAGGTACTTTCCTAACAAAAGAAGGGAAATTTCTCATATACTCCTTATATTGCAAAGATTCACGCCATGAATGATGAAAGCCAAATTTGCAGCAGCCATCATTGCAGCTTCATTCGCAATCTTTGGCACGGCATTTGCTCTTTTGCCTTCGGCAAGCGCAAGCATAGACGATGGCACAACCACTTCTAACATGACAACATCATCTCCCACAAACATGACTACGCTTGGCAATACATCCGACACAATGACTCCTGGCGCTATGGGAGATAGCATTATGGAGCACTTGCAACGATATAAAGAGTCGGGCAAGATGTTTGGCATTATTTCAAGCATACAGAACAATGAGGAAGGCGAGCCGGCCTGGGTTGTAGCTGGCCACTGGATGATGACAAACGACACTTCTGGCACTAACGCGACCGAAGGTGGCCCCACCACCAACATCACTGACTTTCATGCAGGGTTCTACATGACAATGTTCGACGGTTCTGCCCAGCACACCCACGAAATATCCAACTTTACACAGCTTGAACCAAGCGTAACAGAGGACAATGAGACGACGATCGTTGGTACTGCTACTGTAACCCTGGCGGAAGGTCCCGTACATGACGTGAATACGGAAATCACGATATCTGGTGGCAACATAATTGCTATCACTGTCGACCCGGAGCAGACCGACAACCACTTTGGCAACACGCCGATCTATGGAATGGTCGTAACGCCAGAAATCATACAGCATGCAATGAGCCAAATGATGAACTCGACGTATGGCAAAACTGGAGACATGATGGGAAGAGACCACATGATGCCGAGCTACAACAACAACACTTCCTTAATGCCTTAAGAATTGGGAAACTGGATTTCTGCTTCCCCTTCTTCCTTCTTTTTGTTAATCCATTATCGTCGGCGGCTTGCTCATCTTTGACAGCACGATCCTGTCTTTCTGGCATTCGATTGTGTGCGCGATCTGCATTCCGTCAAGAGCGCTGCTGATATATTCAACTGCCTGTCGAATCGCTTCTGTTGAGAGATTCTTTTCATTGATCTTGACGGTGATTTTGTATGTCAAGTTTCAACCCATCTCTGCAATGGGTGCATATAAGGAACGCTGCAACGATCGTCGAATTGGTTTCCACCAGTAGTGCAGTGCAATGCAAAGTCAACAACCAGTCGCCAAAAAAAACAGTACAGCGACAGAGAGTGGGTGGAGAATAACCGTGAGAGGCAATCCCACCGCGGTACGGGCACACGGTATGTATCAGAGGGCCACACGGACTATCCCCGAACTTCTGGCTATTGCAGACTCAGGAGCAAGATGATTACAGAGGAATCTCACATGTTTTAGCCGTGTGAGTAGTCAAAGATCTATATTTATTATCTGCCTGAAGATAGCTACTCCCATACCCAGATGATGAAAGCATGGAAAGTACTTGAAAGCAAGAAAGTGTTCAAGGCAACTGACGGCAAGACCGTCTTTATCGACCTACAACAGGACAAGGTTAGAGCACCAGACGGCAAGGTGATCACCTATACAAGATACCACGCTTCAGACGTAGTCATAGTCGTCCCCTTCCTTGACAGACAGAAGCTCTTGATGATAAGACAGTTCCGCTACCCAATAGGCAAGACGCTGCTAGAGTTCCCGGCCGGCCACGTTGACAAAGGTGAAGATCCACTTGACACTGCGGCGCGGGAACTTGAAGAAGAGACTGGTTATGTCGCAAAAAAGATAGATTACGTTTACCAATACCATCCTGCCGTGAGCCGGACAAAGCAATTGGTACATGTCTTCAGAGCGACTGGGCTTTCAAAGGCAAGTGCCACAAAGCATGACAGCGGCGAACAGATCCGGATGAATAAAGTCCAGGTGAAAGAATTGCGCCGGTTGATCAGCAAGGGCAAGGTAGAAAACGCGGGCACACTTGTTGCGTATCTGCTATGCTGCGCAATGAAGATAACAACAAGGCCACCAACAACAAATTCCAGGAAAAGGAGGCGATGATGGATAATGGCAGATAAGATGCGTGCAATGGTTCTGAACAAGCTGGCCCCGATAGAAACTAAGCCGCTAAAGATGGTGACGATTGACAGGCCGACGATAAAGGGCAGGAACGATCTTGTGCTGCAGATAGAAGCTTGCGGCGTCTGCAGGTCAAACCTCCATCTTATCGAAGGCGACTGGAAAAAGTACGGTTCACCTTCTTCACTTCCGATCGTACCCGGCCACGAAGTGGTAGGAGTCGTCCAGCAGGTCGGCAGCGGGGTGAAAAATGTCAAGGTAGGCGACAGAGTAGGGATCCAGCCGCTTTTCAGCTCTTGTCTCCAGTGTGAATACTGCGCTGCGGGTAGAGAGAACCTTTGCGAGAACGCTGAGATAACTGGCGAGTCCGTGCAGGGAGGCTATGCTGAATACATTTCAGCTGTTGAAGATTTTGTCACTCCAATCCCAGACAGCCTTGATTCAGAACATGCTGCCCCACTCTTCTGTCCGGGTATAACCGCTTACAAAGCAGTCAAGGCAGGCGAGCCAGTGGCAGGAAAAACAGTAGGCATATTTGGCATAGGCGGTGTTGGTCACCTTGCGATGCAGCTAGCCAAAATGCAGGGAGCCAGGGTTATCGCAGTGTCAAGGGCAAAAAAGCACCTCGACCTATCAAAAAAGCTGGGCGCAGACAATGTCATTGCCTACCAAGATTCACAGGCAGAATTCCTGAAGAAATTGAAAAAGGAAGAGGGACTGCTGGACACTGCGATTGTCTTTGCGCCTTCTAACAGGGCAATAGACTCTGCCATAAAGTCTGTGAAAAAGGGGGGCACTGTAGTTATGGGCGTGCTTGGAAGCATTACCGACTTTCCGTCGTTTGAAGAAAAAATAATCAAAGGAAGCGTCATTGGCACGAGGAAGGACATGATGGATTTGGTAAGGCTGGCGAGTAGCTCTGGGTTAAAGGTTGTCATTGAGACGTACAAGCTCGAAGAGGCAAACGAAGTGCTTGCCAAGCTAAAAAAGTCGCAGGTAGAGGCGCGGGCAGTACTTGTGCCCTAGATCAGCACAATGAACGCGTAATAGATTGCAGGGTTGGCCGCAGTCACTATACTACTACCCACCTTGGAGAATTCAAGGGATGAAGATGCTTGGACAGCACGCGACTCCGTCACTTACATGACGATGATGCTTGCTGCTCCAAGCATGGGCAGCTTGCCGGCTAATGTGCTTGCGGCGGCCAGCATCATCCATCGGTCGACATGTTCGCCCGTAAAGACGGCAACGACAAAGTACTCCTGCAGGTGCTGGACGGCAGCCACTGATAATTTGCCACGAATCAAGTCAGTTGCACTTAATAGTTCACCGGCGCAATTTCTGCACATGGAAGAAGCAAACAGGATAGCTGAGGTAGTAGACAGCCTACACGACCTTATTGAAAGCAAACAGGTCGGCGCGGATATTGCCATAGCCAGCCTTATCTCCACTGCCGGCGAGATTGCATTAAGCCTCATAGTGGCACAGCCCGAGCTCAAGGACGCCTACCTCAAGGTGTTCAATAGCTCTGTCGAGCAGGTGAGGCAGCAGTTAAAGCAGGAGCTAAAGTCGAGGAATTTCAAGTAGTTGCCACTGACCTTTCCTGACGCGGTTTTGACTACTCCCACAGCTAAACAGTAGATGAAAATTCTGTCATTTTGAAGGGTGCCATGGACTCTCCGTTTCTGATTGGATGTATGTACGTACACGTACGCTGAGAATTCTGGTGTCCGGCCAACAAACGCCTCGTGAAGGCGAGGTAGGTGGAGAGATAGTTAAAAGGACGATTCTGCATCCATCCCATTTTGTCACTCTCTACAGATGCTGATCTCTGGCCTTTTTCGCGGTGTACGTGTACATGGACAGCAGAAAGCCCGGGAAGAATCATAGCACATCGCTAACAATAGTTTTTGGACTCTACTGTAGAGGTTGTGGGCTCGCCAGAACATAGTAATTCAGGGCTTAGGCAATTGCCGATAGTGTTATCCTAAGAACCGGCGTCCTGTTCGCTGCGCGTGCCATATGACGTAGTTCGTCATAATTCTAACAATATTATCGGCCCAAATCTAGTAAAATTTACATGTTCTGGCACTAGAACGGCCATGTAGCAATTGGTTGGAAAGGAGCACCTTAAAATCCAGCCCGGGTTATAGATCATTGGCTGCTGCGATAATGAGCGATGAATTGAACAACAATGATCTAGAGCGCAGGCTCTCTGGCAGAACGTTGCAGGTTTATCTTTATCTTCAGAAAAGGAAACAGCCCGCCGGCATCAGAGAAGTACAGCGCGACCTAGGGCTGTCGTCTCCAAGCGTCGCCGAATACCAGATTGAAAAGCTGGTAGAAATGGGGCTTGCAAGCCGTGACAGCTACGCCAGGGTCTATGTCACCAAAAGGGTCAAGGTCAAGGCCATGCAGTCGTATGTCAACCTTGGCCGATTCATGGTGCCCCGCCTTGCATTTTATGGCAGCGTCTTTACTGCAGCTACTGCGCTCTATGTGATTTTCAGCTACGATTCGCTGAGCCCATACGGCGTGGCAGTGCCCTCAGGCGCCGCAGCGATATTTTGGTTTGAAACATGGAAGATGTGGAAACAGAGCCTGATTGAAAAGGCCGCCAAGAAACCTCCAGCGGAAAAGGACTATTTCTGGGCTTCACTTGTACCCGGACTCGCAGCACTTGGAGTGTTCATATCTGCCGCATTCTTTCTCTTCAACTATGTCGCCCCAAGCGGCACAGTCGTAACATCCGTGCCGCCAGTCGATCCAAACAGCCCACTGTACAGCCCAAGTCCCGGAAACCCCGTATCGACAAGCGACTTTAGCGACGTGCTGATGCGGCACCCGGGTGACTCGCCCTTGCTTGGCTTTTCGGAAATGCAGGTGACCGTGCTACTGTTCGGAGGAGCACTTGTGGCGGGCTTTCTAATCTACGTGTTGATCAGATGCAGGTGCAGCAACAGCAACAACGCAGCAACCTCAAGTGTTCTGACATTAGGACAGGACTGGAACTAACAGTTCGGAACGCAGGATTATCCGAACCCTGCGCCATAATTCCTGCATGAAAGAACAACAGCAACAAGTGTTCATTGTGGCGGTGGCGGTTGCAGCCTGCCTCCTGGCTGCGTTGTCGGTTCAACAAGCGAACGCACAGTATGGGGACAGTCTGCCGGTGGGGTCGCCAACCGGGAATGCGATTTCGACAGAGATGCTTGAGCGCTGCGAGGACTTGGGCATTTCCAGAATCCAGTGCAACCAGGCATCAATCCTGCAAGCCGAGAGAATAGAGCTGATAAAGGGAAGTGAAGAGAAGGGATCGGGCACGTCAATGATCGCTACCGACTATGTCCAGATGGTCGGCTTTGTAGGTGCGCTTGGCGCAGTCTTTGGCGGTGTTGCGGCAGGATTTTTCGTTATGGGCAGGAAGAAAAGGCAGAAACTCCCTGCCTGAACTATTTTTTCCAAGGTGGTTGCTACCGTGACGTTCTGCAACGGTCACTGTGTGCACAGTGCAGATCGAGCTGGAAGAGTCTGGTTGCGTTACGCGTTTGGCGACAAATGGTGGCCTGCTGCGCAGTCTATGAAATGGAATGCAAGGCAGTGCTTCGGCCCTATGACACGCCTGAGAACAAGACCAGTGAAGCGGACTACAGTATTACAACGCCGTGGATCCTTCTGTATTTTTCTACATCAAATCATGTTGGATATCTGTTAAATAGATAATTGGGCGCGCTTATTCATGGCTAGACCCGTAGGCGTCACGATAATCGGGATCCTGATGGCAATAGCCGGTGTTGTAATGATCATAGCAGGCATCAGTGCCATTGCTCTGGCCCCAATTATTCCGATGGCAACTGAGAGCGAGGAACTTGCGATGGGCATTTCGTCGACGATGTTTGGCGGCATTGCAATAGCATCTGGCGCAATCTTGCTTTCCCTCGGAATTGTCTCGCTTGTCGTAGCGTATGGTCTTTTTAAGGGCCTGTCGTGGGCATGGACGGCTGCAGTCGTGCTTTCAATTATTGGCATCGTAATGTCCGTGGTATCCATAGTGACTGGCAACTTTGGCAGCATCGTGAGCCTTATCATAAATGGGGTGATACTCTACTACCTTTATAGGCCGCACGTCAAAGCGTACTTTGGCAAGGCTGTCTCGGCGCCAGCGTCCGACGCAGCAGCGGCCTAACTAACAACACTTAAGAATCAGCCCAGAAACCTACTCTTGCGAATGCTCCTCCTCAGGACAAACCAAGCAAAATCGCAGGACAATGTCGGCAAGGAAGTGACTATCAGAGGATGGGTCTACAGGCTGCGCAAGCAAAAGGAAAATGCTTTTGTGCTTATCAGGGACGACAGGGGCGGAGTCATACAGTGCATATTCCCATCCGAAAAGGTTGCTAACCTGACAATCGAATCCTCGGTTGAAGTAACCGGGACGCTGAGCCAGGACGCGAGGGCGCCAGAGGGTGGCTACGAAATAAGGGGTAAAGGTATCAAGGTATTCAATGTCGCCGGGACAGATTATCCAATTGGCGAATATCAGAGCGACGAGCTTCTACTAGACAAGAGGCACCTGGCACTCCGTACCCGGAGGATGGTTGCGATTGCAAAGATAAGGGCGACAGTGCTCGACCTTGGGCGAAGGTGGTTTGTAGAAAACGACTGGATGGAAGTGACAGCGCCTACTATAGTCAAGGGGGCAGTCGAGGGTGGGTCTACTCTGTTTAAGTTGAGATATTTCGACGAAGAGGCATATCTATCGCAGAGCGCGCAGCTCTATCTCGAAGCCATGATATTTGCATTGGGGCCTGTCTGGAGCCTCACGCCATCGTTTAGGGCGGAAAAGTCCCGGACCGTCAGGCATTTGGCCGAGTTTTCGCATCTTGAAGCAGAGGCGCCGTGGGTCACATTGGAAGACATACTGAAGGCGCAGGAGCAACTAGTGTCGTACATCATTCAGAACACTATAAAGCAAAGAAGCGAAGAGCTGGCATACCTAAAGCGTGATGTGACAGACCTGAAAATGGTCGAGCCTCCATTTGAGCGCCTGCCATATGAAAAAGCGATTGAAATTTTGAAATCTAAAGGATTCGCGATAACAGAACAGGATGGAACAAAGCGTGAGATTGCTGTAGGAGATGACCTCAACATCGACTCAGAACGAGAGCTGACCAAGAACGCAAACAAGCCTATCTTCGTGGTGGGCTATCCTATAGCAGTCAAGCCGTTCTATGTAAAGGAAGATCCAGATAACAAAGGAGTAGGGATGGCCGCAGACATGCTTGCGCCGTCAGGATTTGGTGAGATAACGAGCGGAGGTCTGAGGGAAGATGACATCGTCTCGATAACAGAGCGTATCAAAAGAGAGGGGCTTGATCCTGCTGACTATGACTGGTACCTTGACCTGCGCAAATACGGCTCTGTGCCGCATGGCGGCTTTGGGCTTGGCATAGAGCGTCTCGTGCGGTGGATAACAAATGTTGAAGACATAAAAGATACGGTGCTGTTCCCGCGCACAATGTCGCGGGTCACGCCGTAGATCAAGCTTCTGATTTCTTTTTCCTTGCTGTCTTTTTCTTTGTCGTCGTAGCTGTTGTCTTTCTCTTTGCCTTTGGCTTCTTCTTCGCCTTTTCTGCGTTTGCGGCTACTGCCACTGGAGCGTCAACATCAACTGGCGATGTTGCCTCTTCAATGGGAACTGCGGTTGCAGGAGCTGCCGCTGTAGTCGCCGTTGTTTCTTCCACCGGTACGTGCACGTCGACCTCTGGCTGTACGACGGCTGTCGGGTTGTATTTGGCGAGATGAATTTGGATGCATGACATAGGCTTGAGTTCGCCTGTCGAGACTCTCAGCTCGTCGGTTCCTATAGTTATCGACTGTGTCTTGATGCCGGCCACGTCTCGCTTGACAATCTCGGCGATGTCGACTGCAGTCACTATGCTGAGGCTGCCTGTAGCCTTGATTACGAGCTCGCCTGTCTTGTTTATCCTTGAAAGGGCTGGCGCGACATAATCCAGTGTACGTTTCTTGCCAACGATAAGCACTGAAGGTGGGATCTGCGGCTTGGCAATCTGGGAATCTTGCAGAGTCCCTTCTACGATTGGTGCTGTCATCATACTGCCTCGTAGTCTTGTTTTGCGGTTTAGAGACCCAACGTCAATTGATGTTGTCCAATATTACAAAGGTTTTAAACTCTATTGCATGTATTTACTCCTACAATTGTCAGAGTCGTTTCTTGAGACTACAAAAAGGCAGGTCCTGCTCTTTGACGGAGCGATGGGCACAGAGATTCAGCGCCTCAATCCAAAGCCAGAAGACTTTCCTGACGGCAAGGATGGTTTTAACGACGGCCTCATCCTCTCAAGACCAGAGTGGATAAAGCAGATCCACAGGAGCTACCTTGAGGCTGGTGCTGACTGCATAGAGACAAACACGTTTGGATCTAACAAACTAAAGCTCAACGAGTACGGATATGGAGGAAAGACAACAGAGTTCAACAAAAAGGCAGCTCAGCTCGCAAGAGAAGTCTGCAACGAATTTCATGGCAGGCCCCGCTATGTGATAGGCTCAATGGGGCCGACCGGCTATCTGCCAAGCTCAAATGATCCTGATCTTGGGCAAAAACCACTCGATGAAATACTCGAGGCGTTTGCGCTGCAGGCGGAAGGGCTGATCCTCGGAGAAGTTGACGCGCTATTGATAGAGACGAGCCAGGACATCCTGGAGGTAAAGCTGGCCATCGAAGCCTGCCACGAGGCGATGAAAAGGACAGGCAAAAAGGTGCCTATCATTGCAAACGTGACTCTGGATCAGTACGGCAAGATGCTTCTTGGGACAAATGTCCAAGCTGCCTACACGACTGTGAGTGACATGAAGATCGACGCATTTGGACTCAACTGTTCCACCGGGCCGGCAGAAATGGCACCTAGCGTGAGGTGGTTGAGCGAGCAAGGTCTACCTGTACTGGTGATGCCAAACGCCGGCATGCCGCATAACGAAGGCGGGCGTGCAGTGTACAAGATGAGCCCAAAAGATATCGCCAGCGCGCTGGTGGAGTTCGTGGAGAAATACGAGAAGATAAGAATGATTGGGGGATGCTGCGGAACAACCCCGCAACACATCGCAGAGCTGAGAAAAACGCTCGACGCTGGTGCTAGTACAAAGTAGGTCCATCGCCAGGGCTCGACTTTTGTTGAGGCTCTGAAGCGATGTCCTTGTAGAAATACTCGATTCCTACCTTGCCAAAGCCTCTGATCCTCTTGATCCGGCCCTGCACAGTAAGGCGCGTTATGGCAAACCTTACATCCTGCTTGTTACCGATCAACTGATCCAGATCCTTGCTTGTGATCTTGCCGCTCTTGCTCTTGATGATAGAGTATACCGTCTCTATGAGGCTCGCAGAACCATTTTTGAACTTGAATTGTTGAATCGTAGCCATGTTTCTTACTTGCTTTTTTGATATAAAACAAGTAAGGTAGAATTTTCGGTACGCTGTTTACTTTTTTTGACTTTCTGTATAGCAAATATACTGGATCAATAAATAAGACAGATACTTGGTCCCGAGGGTAAGTTCCGCTTTACGAGCCGTAGATCTGAGGCAAGAGCCTCCTCCGCTGATAATAGGCGAGCGCCTTAATGCCCAGGGGTCTAAGAAGGCCAAGGCGCTGGTGCTGAACAACGATTTTGATGGGCTGGTCGACCTCGCAAGGACCCAGGTTGAGGACGGCGCGCATTGCATTGATGTGTGCGTTGCGACCACTGAAAGATCAGATGAGCTAGAGTTCATGACAAAGCTGGTCAAGCGTCTCAGCTTGGAGATAGACGCGCCACTAGTCATCGACTCGACGGATCCAAGGGTCGTAGAAGCTGCAATAAGGCAGATACCTGGAAGGCCAATAATCAATTCGATAAACCTAGAAGGCGACGGGTCGCGCTTCCACGCGCTGGCGCCGCTGATGGCCAAGTACGGGGTGCCCGCCATTGCAATGTGCATTGGACCAAAAGGGATGGCAAAAACACCGCAGGAAAAGGTGGACACGGCGCAGCTGCTCTACGACACTGGCAAGCAGTATGGGCTGCAAGGGTGGCAGTTCATCTTCGATGTGCTGACGTTCACACTTGCGACAGGAGAGGCAGAATTCGCCGATTCTGCTAAAAATACCCTTGAAGGGATCAGATTGGTCAAGGAAAAGTTTCCTGAATCTTTCACCACGCTTGGGCTTAGCAACGTGAGCTTTGGGCTGCCGGCAAATGCAAGAAAGGTAGTCAACTCTGTGTTCTTGTATCACGCGCTAAAGGCAGGGCTTGATACCGTCATTATCAATCCCCGGGACATTATTCCGTATCCAGAGATCGACGGCCAGCAGAAAAAGCTGGTCGAAGACCTAATATTCAACAGACATCAAAATGCACTCGCAGAATTAATCGCGTATTTCGAGGGGGCCAAGGTAGTCACCACTGGGCCGACTAAGAGAGTTGACGTCGATCCAAGCTGGCCCGCAGACAAGCGCACCTACTTTAGGATTGTCAACCGGTTGAAGGAAGGGATAGAGGATGATGTTGTACAGGCTATAGCCGACCGCGCTAGGGAAGCCAAAGTGGAAAAGCAGAATGGCCGGCTTGTATTACGCGCCCCTACAAAAGAGGCTGCGCACGAGGCAGCAGTTGAAACACTCAACGAAGTCCTGCTCCCCGCCATGAAGGAAGTGGGAGACAAGTTTGGTGCTGGCGAGCTTATTCTGCCGTTTGTACTGAAGTCAGCCGAATGCATGAAGGCCGCCGTCGCCGAGCTAGAAAAATACCTGATCAAGCAGGAAGGTGTGAGCAAAGGCAAGCTGGTGCTGTGCACAGTGTACGGGGATGTACATGATATCGGCAAGAACCTTGTAAAGACGATTTTCGTAAACAATGGCTATACTGTATATGACCTTGGAAAGCAGGTGCCGATGCAAAAGATACTGGAAAAGATTGAAGAGGTCAAGGCCGATGCGGTCGGTCTATCAGCGCTACTGGTTTCAACTTCAAAACAGATGCAATATTTTGTCGAACACGCGAGGCAGAACAACATGACTATACCGGTGCTCTGCGGGGGAGCCGCAATTAACAGCAGCTATATCAACAGAATTGCAAAGGAAGGTGGAATTTATTCACCAGGGGCATTTTACTGCAAGACGGCATTCGAAGGCCTGAAGGTTATGAACAAGCTGATGTCCCCAGAACGCAAGCAGTTTGTAAGCGACTGGCAGCAAAAGCTGGAAAAGTGGGAGGAAAAGCAATCTGCTGTTGTAGATCAGTCGCTGCTGCCGCACAGCGGCATCAAGCCTGTGGAGCCGCCTATCCCCCCCCATCTCAATAAGCCGATACGGATTGAGCCTTTGCAGGTGGACCTAGAAGAGGTCTGGAAGTATCTTAACAAAAAGTCACTGTTTGTCCTTCAGTGGGGAATGAGGGGAAAGGGGGCATCCGATCAAGATCCGGAAGAACTGTTCAGACAGTGGAAAGAGCGCGTAATAAAGGATAAACTGTTTGAGCCCCGTGTAGTCTATGGTTACTACAGATGCCACAATCTTACTCCAAATCAAAGCGGCGCGGGCAGGCTTGCAGTCGACTTGTCTGACGGTAGACAGGTGGTGTTTGAGTTCCCGCGCTCGTCTAAGGAAAAGCACCTGAGCCTTGCAGACTATTTCGGCAAGGATGACATTGTCGCGTTCCAGTCGGTGACTGCGGGAAGCAAGGTAACAGAGGTCATTGACAAGTGGAACAAACAGGACAAGTACACCGACGCTTACTACTTGCACGGGCTTGCTGTGGAAACCGCCGAAGCCATGGCCGAGTGGGTGAACGCCAAGATCCGAGACGAGCTCAAAATAGGCCCAAAGAGAGGACTCCGCTATAGCTGGGGATACCCGAGCTGCCCCGACATCTCTCAACACCACCTAGTGTGGCAGATACTGGACCCAGCAAAATCCGGCATGACTCTGACAGAGTCGGGCCAGATAGTGCCTGACCAGTCGACTGCTGCTATAGTTGTGCATCATCCTGAAGCTGAATATTTCGTCCTCTAGGTAGGATTACACGATATCCAAGATATACCGTACGACAATGCGATCGATTGCGATCAGAAGAAAACAGCAGCGGCTGCTGCTATTGACGTATTCTCAACTCAAACTCTCTGACATCTGATTGTACGCCTTCGACCATCAGCACGCCCTTAACAGTATATAGCGCCTCCTTTGCAGGCGCACCGTTTGCTGTTATAGTGACGTGCATTTGGCCCGTTCGAGCGTCCCTGCTCTGCATGTCAGGAAGATCGATCGTGGGCCTGTCGATGGACAGGTACGGCTGGTAGCCTGATGGCTCTATAACAATTGCCACTCGGGCGTCTGTTATTGCGCGATCCTCCAAGTTCTGCACGTTGAACACAATGTTTGTAGTTTGCCCGACTCTAATGTCAATCCGGTCAGCCGTGAAATCAGTGAACCTGACGTTCGGAGTTCCAGTATTAGTATTCGTTGACATCAAAAAAATGACGATCGCGACTGCAACGGCGCCAGCCACTGCAGCCAGAGCTATCACCTTTAAGAGCAATAATCAAAATGGCAGCATTGGGGTATAAACGAGAATAGTATCTTTGTGCTATAAGCTAGTTGTAGAATGAAAACTCTGACGGCTTGCGGACATAAATCACGTCCTGCTGCTGCGGCTTGGCATTTGGCTGCTGAGCGCTTTCCGGCTTTTTCTCCGTTTCCTTTGCAGCCGCACTGACTTCAGGCTGCATGCTCTTTAACTGCTGTGAAATCATGTCAAACTTTCCCTTGAGCTCACCAATGCTCTTTTCAATCCTGTCTGCGTCAGCGCTAACCGATTTGCTCCTGTTTGCAGCAAATACTGCAGCGGCGATCCCGGCTCCCATTGCGGCCATGTTTATAGCAGTGATAATTGCGTCGAAACTCTTTTTCTTCTGAGAAGATTCGTCGCCCATCTCTTCGTCTCATATTTAGAACGAACTCTTATACCTTGTTCCTTAACTATCAACCTGTTACATTTTCTACAGACAGCAATTACAATCATTTTCTCGCAATTCCTTTAAGATTAGTATTGTTAGCAGGGAAGACGTTTGTTTTCAAAGAACGCTGCTGCTATCTGATCAAAATGTCTCTGCCAACGACGGCAAAAGCTATATGCGAGGCGGTTAATTTCTATGACCTTCCTCAGTTGTTCGTCTGTATGGGCTCCCACTGCCTTCCAAGTGGCCGTCCGATGCCGAAGCCTTCGCTATGTCTTGCAACCTGTGCCATACCCCATCCTGAGGGTCCTTTATAGGCAGCAACAATGGTGCGGGCCCGTCGGGATTCGAACCCGAGACAGCCGGATTTCTTTCTACTAATAGTTAAAAGTCCGGTACTCTACCTGGCTGAGCTACGGGCCCAGAGCAGATTACGCTTCCACGCAGCCATATATCAACGCTCCAACGTAAAAAGCAATGATTCTATCATTACTGGTGCAATCGACGGAAAGAAAACCCCATTTAACGATAGTAATCATTGCTTCAGTTGTTCTTGCAGGATGACTGGCAGCGTCTCTCGCATTGCAACTTGCCAAGACCTCTTTTTCCAAGGCAGAAAACCTCTATGTCAATGAGTCAAACGCTGCAGGCAAGACTGCAGAAGCATGGAACGCAGGGATTGGGTATCACTTTTCGACAGACAAGTACATCGATCTGCCGGCATGGTTGAATCGCTATGTCTTAAAGTCAAACGAGCAAAGAACTACTACTATTACGTGACCACAGGCGTAACAGAAGCAGCAGCCTGCTGCTTGACAGTCTGGCGCAGGAACATTGCCAGCAGCTTGTCGCATATGGTAGGTGCATTGATCCTGATGTCGGCCGTTCCGAGCTTGTTGGAATCAAACAAGAACACTACCTCGTCGATCGTTAGAGAATTCTCCTTCAGGAGTCTCAGCACTTCAAACTTGGGCGTATGTAACAGTTCCATTTTCCTTGTGCGTTCGAGTCCCATGCGCAAGAGTTTAGCGATTACTCTAAAAAGCTTGTTGCAGGGTCATTCTTGATCAAGCCTACATAGGACTGTACTGCAATACAGCACCTAGTACAAAACTTACAGAATGGCAAGAACGCGTGCAGGCGATCCTGTTGCACCACCAAGCTTTAGCGGGCTCAGCACCAACGTAAACCTGCTATTTGCTGTTGCTATCTTGTCGATGTTGCACAGATTTTCAACTGCAAGGATGTTGTGCGAAAGCAGGATGTTGTGAGCATTGAACTTTGCATCAATTCCTGCGTCGATGCTGGGTCCGTCAATTGCTACCGCGTTGACCTTTTTTCTTGCCAGATATTTTGCGGCATCTGCCGAAAGGCCTGGATTTTCAGTCATATAGTTGCGCTTTGAAGAACGCCTTTCCCAGCCTGTTGCAATGACGACGGACTCCCCTTGCAGTATCTCCTTCTTGCTAAGATCCTCTCGCTCTATCAGCTGGTTCGCCTGCTTGGGCACCCTGACCAGAATGGCTTTGCAGACCAGCCGGCCTGCAGGGATCCTGTCAATGCTTGCAAGGCCGGGCACAAAGTGAGAGGGGGCATCGATGTGCGTACCCGTATGGGTGCTCATGAACATCGCCTCCGAGTCGTACCCGTGAGAGTCGAACCTTGACCAGGGGACGAACGACGGTTGAGGCGAGCCAGGAAACACCTTGGTGGAAGGGGTTATCCGCATCGTGAGGTCGACTACTCTCATATGTGTCTCTAAAGACTGGGAGCTCGTTAATAACCCTGCGTGAGAGGGAAAAATACGATCTGTTTAATTACTCACGATGCCATATTTCCATATGCCAACAGCATACGTTCTTATCAACTGTGACTTGGGTTCGGAAGAAGAGATTATCAAGGAAATCAAGAAGCTGCCAGAGGCTGTTGAAGTGTCAGGAGTCTACGGGGTATACGACATTATCGCCAAGATAAGGTCGGACTCGATGGACAAACTGCGTGAAACGATAACATGGCATGTCAGGCGCATCGATAAGGTCCGGTCGACTCTGACGATGATCGTGATTGAAGGACAGGGCGAGAAAAAGAAGTAAAGTAGTCAGAGGAGGAAGCTCTTGATATAACTCGCAGCAGTCGCTGCTTCTTCTTCGCTGTTGAAAAAGTGGGGCGCTGCCCTTATCGCTTTTCTGCCGCCTCCAATTTCTCTTGCTGCAAATACTATGCTGTTTTGTTCCAGTTTTTTCACTATCGTCGACGAGTCTGCCTTACCCGTCGTGAACGGGACGATCGACGTGCGTTTGTTTTCATCATCGGGCCCATAAATCTTGATGTCTGGAATCTTGGCGATTTCTTCACGAAGGGTATTTGCGACTTTCATATTCATCTTTCGGATATTGTGAAGCCCAATTCTGAGTATGTATCTCATCGATGCTTCAAGTCCCGCGGCGCCGGGAAAGTTGCGAAATCCTGCCTGGAATCTTGCTGGAGGGTCAAGGTATGCGATTTCGTTCTGGTCAGATAGCATGGCGGACTCGACTCCTATTGACGGGGGCGTTAAAAGTTCGTGCACCCTCTTGCTAATGTAAAAGGCCCCTATGCCAGTCGGGCCGCAGAGCCATTTGAAGCCAGGGAACGCCATAAAGTGGCAACCGATCTTTTTCACATCGATTGGGATCGTGCCAGCGCTCTGTGCTGCATCAACGCAAAACAGCGTGTTGTTTTCCTCAGCAATCTTGCCGACCTCTTCAAGCGGCATCACTGCGCCAGTATTGTACAGCGCGTGGCTCATCGCCACCATACGCGCGCCTCTGACGGCTTTGTCAAGGTCGGCCATGTCAAAGTATCCGCTATCTTCATCGATGGCAAGGTCTCGAAGCTGTACGCCCTTTCTTTGAGAAAGCGAAACCCAGGGCAAATAGTTGGCATAGTGTTCGTGCCTGCCACCCCTGACAACTATTGCATCGCCCTTTTGCCAGCAGATACCGTTTGCCACCATGTTGAGCCCCTCGGTAGTGCTCTGAACCAGCACCACTTCTTCGCGTTCGCAGTTTATCAGGTGGGCTATTCTTGTACGGAGCTCGTCGAGCAGCGACACCGTATAGTCAGAGATCTGCGGAGCATCAGGGCCAGCTTCGGCACACTTTAGCATGAAATCAGCCACTGCCTTAACCGTCGCCAGAGGGGTGGGCGCTATCGCCCCATTGTTCATGTAAATGACCTTCTTGGTCAGAGGAAAGTCACGTTTTATCATCTGCAGGTCGTCGATTTCGCTCATGTGTTATTATATCCAACCTCCTCGTGAGATAAATAGTAGTAGATCAGCAATTGCCCGAGAAGATACTGAGCACGCGTGGCTTAAATACGCTCATGTTCAGCGACCCGTATGCCAAGCTTTGCTTTACGGCGCATCTTGTATCGCAGTTTGATAAGGTAATCTATATCGATCTCGATACAACCTTTACCGCATACTTTAATTCAACGCTAGTCAAGCCAAGAGAAGGCAGCATCATCGATGTCTACCTGCCATCCGAAGGCCGGCTCGTGCCCATGATGAGGGACGTAATTGAATCGATGAGCAGAAGCCAGCTTGTGATATTTGATTCTGTCAACAGCTTTTACAACCTGTTTCCCGCGCAAGTCCGGACCGGTGAGTTGAACCACTTGCTTTCCGTACTGCTGATGCTGCTTGTAAGGCGCGGCTTTGACGAAAACATACCAGTGCTTGCGACAAGCATGCTCCGCTACAGGAAAGATTGGGGATGGGTCCAGTCGCCGGCAAGCCGCCGGCTGCTAAAACACAGGAGCGCAGTTAGGTTGAGCGTTGAGCGGTCGTCATCTGGGAACGACGACATTGTGGTGACAATAGAGGAACATGACTCTCTGCCTACAGGAACGCAGCTAATCTATGGTAAAGACAATAGACTGATTACATTCTGACGTTTATCAAGGTAGCAGGTATGATAGATACGCTGTGAAGCGAGTGGGCCTATATTATGTTGCAGCTGGTAGAGCACTTGAGCATTACAAATCTACTCATTTTGAGCGGTCTGCTAGAATACGATAATCACGATGTTATTTGCATGACCGCTGACAAGAGCATCAAATTTAATCGCGTACAAACAGATTCAAAGAGTTCACATGAATAATTTTGATGATGCGTAGTCTCTATCTTGGCTGCTGGTTAATAAAAAGGAGTAATGAAGCAGCAGAGCATCCATCATGACTGACAGAAATCCTTTTCGTAGACTGGCTCTAGAGTTTCACGTTTACCAGAATGAACCCGATGAGCAGCGCGATGCCAAGCACACCAAATCCAGAAATCAGCAGCGCCTGCTGCACCTTTGGATTTGGCGACCTGCCGGAGTGGTAGAGCATGAACGCGCCAGCCATGCCTATGAAAAGCACTAGCGTAATGACCACCGTCTCGCCGATGGTCTGGACAGAGCGGCTTGGGAGGACGAAACCTGCCAGCTCCCTCCCCTCTATTATTGCGTTTATCATGCCAGACGCAAGGGCGAAAAAGAGCGCGAGGTACGCGACAGCGACTATCCATACGACTTTTGAAGTGGTGGTAAGCATGACTGTTGTTATATAACCCTTAAAATCCAGACTCTAAATAAATGTTCCATGACTCTGCAAAAGTGCGCCGCATGCCACAGAAATGCATTGCATGACAGCAAATATTGTCTGCACCATAAGCAGGCCCTCGACAGCATGACTAATCACTACAAGGCGTGGGTCAATGCATACGGGGGCATTTCATGGCAGGAATTCCTGAACAAACTATTGAAAATGCAGGAGACAGGGAGCTGGGTAAAAGAAGTGATTGAAGCGGAATCAAAAAAGTAGCAAGGGGAGACCTTACATCTCCATTCCAGGCATGCCGCCCATGCCGCCCATGCCGCCCATTCCACCCATACCGCCGCCTGGGGGCATAGACGGTCCACCGCCTGACTTGCTCGAGGCAATCACGTCGTCGATCCGGAGGATCATGGACGCGGCCTCTGTGGCAGACTTGATTATCTGCTCCTTGACTGCAAGGGGCTCCACCACGTCCAGCTTGCTCATGTCGGCAATCTTGGCATTCCTTGCGTCAACGCCTGTCCACTTGCTTCCCCTGCTCTGCTTTGAGCGGAGCTCGGTGATGGTGTCGATCGGGTCCATGCCTGCGTTCTCTGCGAGCGACAATGGGATCACTTCGAGAGCTTCCGCAAATTTCTCTGCAGCGAGCTGCTCTCTGCCAGAGAGCGTGCTTGCCCATTCCCTGAGCTTTGACGCAGCATAGGCTTCAGGAGCTCCACCTCCTGCGACTATTGCCGGCTTTTCAAGAACGTCCTTTGAAACCATCAACGCGTCATGCACTGACCTGTCAGCCTCGTCAACCACCCTCTGGGAGCCGCCCCTGATCAGGATTGTGACTGATTTCGGGTGCTTGCATCCCTCGATAAAGACCCACTTGTCTGTCTCTACCTTGCGCTCTTCGACGAGCTCTGCGCTTCCAAGGTCCTTTGCGGTCAGGTCGTCAAGGTTGTTGACAATCCTGGCGCCGGCTGCGCGGGACATCTTGGTCATGTCTGATTCTTTTACGCGCCTTACTGCCAGAATGTTGGCCTTGGCAAGATAGTGCTGGGCAATGTCATCAATGCCCTTCTGGCAAACGACCACGTTTGCGCCGCTCTGTACTATCTTGTCGACCATCGACTTGAGCATGCGGTTTTCCTCTTCAAGGAACATCTTCATCTGATCCGGCGAACTGATGTTTATCTTGGCGTCAAACTCGGTCTTTTCGATCTCTAGCGCCGAGTTGATCAACGCAATCTTGGCTTTTTCAATCCTCTTTGGCATGCCGCCGTGCACTACCTCCTTGTCAAGGACTATGCCCTTGATCAATTTGGTATCGCGGATGCTGCCACCAGCCTTCTTTTCCACCTTGATGTCGTCTATATCCACCCTATAGCCCGAGTCTGTCTTGTCGGCAACGGAGAGTGCAGCGTTGACCACAATCTGCGCAAGGTCGTCTGCCTCTTTTGAAACCAGCTTGGTCTGCATTGATGTCTTGGCTATTCTCGCCAGATCTTGTTTTTCGCTGCCGGCGATTTTCTGTGCGATGCTGTTAAGAACTTCGATTGCCTTATTCGCACTCTTCCTGTAGCCATCGACAATGATCGTCGGATGAACGTCCTTGTTGATCAGCTCTTCTGCCTTTTCGATGAGCGCCCCAGCAAGCACCACAACGGAGGTGGTACCATCGCCGACTTCGTTGTCGGTCGCCTTGCTGATCTCGACCATCATCTTTGCAGCAGGATGCTGGACATCAATTTCCTTCAGAATAGTGGCACCATCGTTTGTTATTGTGACATCGCCAAGGGTATCTACAAGCATCTTGTCCATCCCCCTTGGGCCAAGTGAACTTCTAACTATTTCAGCTATCAGCTTTGCAGCGGTTATATTGTTCTTTTGCGCGTCGCGCCCTTTAGTCTGCGACGCCCCTTCTTTAAGAATTAATACTGGAACGCCTCCAGCCGATCCCTGTTGTATTGACATTTTTCTCGCATTCCTCCTAAAATTGTAAAAATACAGGGCCCTTGCGGGATATTTTAAACTTGCTACAAATTTTACTTTGTGAGCCTGATACGGGCTATTCCGTTGAGATACTGGATGTACTTTACCACAGGGTTGACGGCAGTATCCGGCAGCTTTACACTCATCTCATACTTTCGCGATCCTCTGGCTGCTATCTTCACTAGCCTGCTGTCCGGGTCATAACTCGCACTAATATCGGACGCATCGGATACGCCCCTTACCTCTGCAATCACCTCATAATAGTCAGGACCCTCTATGACTTCAGGCGCGGTCTGAACGACATCCTCGATTTTGGGACGTGCCTTCCTCATCATGGGATTTCTGAACATGGGTCTTGAAGAGGCCGCAGCTGTAGCAATTCCTCGCTTGTACTTTATCGAATCCGGCAGCATTCTCCATACGAAACCTGCTGCAGCGCCAGCAACGAAACCGCCAATGTGCGCAAGATATGCCACTCCGCTATCCGCCAGAGGGCTGATCAGACCTAGCACGGTAAAGATTACCTGCATGGCGAACCAGAACGGGATATAGATTAGCACAGGGATGCGGACGAAGTAAATGAAAAAGACCGCTATTGCAGTGAGGACCTTTGCCCTCGGGTACATTACGAGATAGGCACCAAGTATCCCGGATATTGCTCCCGAAGCTCCGACTGCAGGGGTGCTGCCGTCGCCAGTGGACATTGCATATGCGCTGTGTGCAAGGGCTCCCGCCGCACCCCAGCCAAGATAAATCAGGAGATACTTTATCCTGCCGTATCTATCCTCGATGTTGTCGCCAAATACGAAAAGGAACACCATGTTGCCAATGATGTGCGCGATACTGCCATGCATGAACATCGAAGTGATGATAGTAGGCGCGCTTGATGGAAAGTCGTTGAATATTTTTTCAGGTACGGCGCCATAGGTCATGAACATCTCAACAGTAGCTTGCTGGTTTGAAAAGAGGCCAGTTGCAACCGCCTGCCAGATAAACACGATGACATTTACACCAATCATGCCATAGGTAAGCCAAGGCCTCCCATGCATGCGTTCTGTGTCGTCGTGGATTGGGAACATGCGCCTAAAGTCTCGTACTGTAGGATGTACTGACAAGAAATAAGTCTTTAGTTGAAGCCGAAGGGGTTCATGTTGGGCATATCGTCGCCCTTCTCACCATGTGCCTTTCTTGTGTGGCGTTTCATCCTCTCCTTCTCGTCAAATGTCATATTGCAGTACTGGCACTTCCACACCTTCCTCTGCTCGCCGCTGTTCCTGCTATTCTTGTCGTCCTTTTTTCCAAAGAGGCGCAACAGGGCATTGATCAGTCACCGGGTTGATTAAAGTTGCGATCTATCCAAAATGTAGACTTAGACTATAATTTTATTCCGGACGTGTTTTATGATAGCATCGAGTGCGACATTTTTGCAGTAGATCAATAGTTGCAAGTTTCTCCTCCTCTCACATCAACAAGCCGGAGGTGGTCATGGTACCTTCTTCCAATGAATGCAAGTTCGACAGGGCTGTCAACTATAATCCCAGTATACATAATGTCACTGGGCGGCCAGGTAAGAGAGGTCGCTATTGCCCTTTTTCTTTCAAACTTGGCCACGACACTTGGGGCAGTTTTCTGGGGCAGGCTCATAGACACAATGCACTGGCGCAGAACCATAATTATCTCATCTGTTCTGTAGTCATCGCCATAACATGCGCATTGATGTATTTCGCCTCAAACATCCTTGTCCTCATGCTCCTTTCCGCTCTGGTCGGATTCTTTTCCATCGGTCCGGCACCGGTGACAAACCTGCTCGTGATGGAGAAGTCTGGAAAGGATGACTGGCTCAGAACCTTTAGTTGGATGTCGCTCATGAGCGAGGCAGGCCTTGTAGTTGCGATGGTGGCAGGCTACTTTTGGCTACGGGATCACCTTTGCTCTTGCAATAGGATTCCCAGGAGCTTCGCTTGCGCTAGTGCACAAATACTTCCGCGAAATAGGGGTAATGGCGGCAGCAGCCTGATGATTCTTACTCTATTCCATCACGATCATCGTCAGCGTTGACTTGACGCCATTGAGCTTGCGTAGCTTCCATGTGATGGTTTCCTTTACTTTTTCCATTGTGTCGGCCTCCACCTGTGCGACGATGTCGTATACACCATAAACCTGATAGACTTCCTTGACGCTGTCAAGTTTCCTCAGGTCATTAACAAGAGAATCCTCACTCCCAAGTTCGGCATTCATGAGAACAAATGCTTTAGGCATATGATTGAATCATGTTTGGCGTATAAAAACCTGATCTGCTGCTACTATTATACTTCGTGTTTCAGCTTGGTTTCGTCGAACTGCCCGGCCATCTCCCACTGATAGTTGAAAAGATCGGAGCACCACTCAAGGAATTCTTTGTCTTCGCCAAAGAACATGACATTAAGGTCCGGTTCACCCTTCATGTTTGGAAAAAGCACGCAGCCCTGCTTTTCATTGAAAATCGTCATCACCTTCACTTCCCGCAGCATCCTGCGCTCTACTAGTCCCTTATTGATGAAATTGCGCCAGCCCACTTTTTGCAGGAGCTGCGTCCTACCCTTTGGTACCACTGCATTGCTAGCAAAAATGTACGAGAATTTCACACCACTCTCAACCTTGCTGCTGATAGTCTCTATAAGATCGAGTGGCACCTGGGCCATTATTTCCTTGATGTATTTTTCAGATTCTGCGTAAAGGTTCTTCCAGCGCTGGAGAATGGCCATTACCCCGCGCACCATTTCGCAGTTCTGGAATGCGCCCATCCTCTGGATGAACTTTGGGGGCAGATCTCCCAGACTGTGATCAACGAAAAACTCTTTGTTGCGATAAAGAAAGTCGTAGCTGGGGATGATTGTGACAATAGTCCTGCCGTAGGCAGTTAGGATCAGTTCACCTTCCCGGTCCTTTGCAACAAGCCCCGCATCGACAAGGCGGGTCATGTTGCGATGGGCCTCCTGCATAGTGGCGTCAAGCTCCGACGCAAGCTGCGACAGCCTGTAGTTTTTCTGGCTCAGCCTCGTTAACATTGAGAGGCGGAGATCTCCAGCGAGCTCGAAGAACAAGGAACCTACGCCATCATTGGGCTGCTGATAGGCTGAGGACATCCCGACTTTTACACACGGCCCGGGTTTAAAAACCTGCACAAGGATGGTTGAGAGCGATTCCAGATAATTTGAGTCAACTACCCACTGCTAAAGCAGATGGGCTTGTAGCTGCCGAAAAAAGAGGCGCTACAATAGGCTGGTTGACAACAATGGCAGCCCGCGCAGCGATACTGGTCGCCGCTACATGATCAGCCATTGCCTCATATGCACATTTTATGCACTTGAAGTGGTTACGAGTTGGGCGGTTTCTTGTGTCAACGTGGTGGCATTTTGGACATTCACGAGACGTGTTCTTGGGATCTACTATCCTTACAGGGACACCCTCTCTCGTTTCGCCTTGTACTCTATAAATCGACGCAGTTGACCAAACGACCACTTGCTATGTCTGTCTCGTTGATGCTTGCTACGTCTAACCGTTGACCTAGAGCAGCGGATTCCACTCAAATCTTCCAGTGCAATCGCCCTAGTTGTGTCTTTTTGGCTTTTGAGACAATGTGGCTTTTGATATTGCATGGTTAGTATCACGCTTGAATCGTTTCTCCCTGCCAGACATCTTTTTCAAATGTCGCTTTGCAGAGCGAGTACACCTTTCCTTTGCAGCCTAGCTCGCAATCCGTTGTTGTACCTCTTCCTTGCTTTTTCTACCTTCTCACCACCACAGAACACCTGACCGTCACTGTCGGTGGCAAGGTTTTCAATTCCAAGGTCAACGCCCAGTGCGCCACCTACAGGATCAAACTCGGACTGTTCAGGAGCATCGACAACAACTGCAATAAGATAGAATTCGCCTGTTCTGTATATCAAATCAGCCTGACCTCTTACCCCGTCAGCTCTTGCCTTCCTTTGATACTCTCCAATTTTTGTACGTAGTTTGATCCTGCCTTTCAGCGTTATCAGATATACCTGTCCAATCCCTTCCACGAAAGGTTGCGCTGGTCATACTGGATTGCCCCAGTTTCCTGAATACAGGTTTGATACTCTTGTCTTGTTTGTACGCCTCCACAACCTTGCTTATCACACGGATAGCAAATTGTGCCGAGGTTGAATTGCTCGCGCAACTGTTGTCTGTAGAATCTCTTTTGAAGCTCAACCATGATCTACAGGCACAAGATATCTCTGTATCAGGGGGGCTCTGCTGCTGACACGGCCCTGAACATCCTGCGGTGACGATGATAGGAGTGGACAGGAACATAGTTAACGGTCAAGAACCTCAAGGCCCCTCATGGCTGAAGGGATGTCAGGAGAGCAAGAATTATAATTTGGCTAAAACCTCTGCTTGCCCATCATATGGGAGAGAAAAAGTCTATTTCCGCGCTGGTAAGCGGTGGTGAAGCCAATGCAGGCCCGCCTCTGGGTCCAGCGCTGGGTCCGATGGGAGTAAACGTTTTGCAGGTTGTAAATGCCATTAATGAAAAGACCAAGGATTTTCCGGGCATGAAGGTGCCAGTCAAGGTCGAGGTGGATTCTGAGACAAAGAAATTCACAGTCGAGGTGGGCATCCCTCCAACAGCCGCTCTTGTAGCTAAGGAAGCTGGCATTCAAAAGGGGTCTGGCACGGCGGGAAGAAATTTTGTGGGCGACCTATCAATGGCGAACGCTGTGAAAATAGCCAAGATGAAGATCGAGGGCTCGTATGCATTTGATGTAAAGGGCGCCGTAAGAGAAGTCATTGGATCTTGCGTCAGCATGGGCGTAAAGGTTGAGGGCAAGCCAGCCAAGGAAGTCTTTGCAGACCTGAAGGCAGGCAAGTACGACGACCTCCTGAAGTAAGGAAATTTTTCCTGCGCCTGTTGTTGGAACAAACAACAGTCCGTATCCAATTTTTGGTAATAGAAATAGTAATAACTGCGAGTAATCCTCTATAACAATAGCTTATTGCATGCTTCGCAACGCTATTTCCATTGCGCTGTCGTTTCTCATAGTAGCTTCTTCAACGCTTGTGGCACCGGCGTATTCGCTTGGAATCAAGGAATCCGGCCCGCTTGCTGCTTTCAGGTTTCAATATCCCCAGGTACCCCACAATGATGGGGCCGTACCTGGCGCTAGTTCGACGAGCAGCGAGATCAGAACGGACTTTGGCGCAATTAACCTTGGTAAACTGGAATACAATGGCAACATAGGAAGGACACTGGTCTACGGCTCGGGTAATGTCGCAGCTCTTGGCAATAACGCACACTTTGTGAGCTTTGGGTCTACAGAAAATGGCCGGCAGATGCTCGGAGTGGCGTTGTCCAAGTCCCCTCTACTTCCGAATTCTGGATTCTCGTACATACCAGACTCACCTCTTCAGTTCGATTTTGCACCGGACGAAGCTAGCAACCCCGGCAGACTCTCCG